>JAZNJM010000001.1:0-48579 GCA_045578045.1 Eubacteriales bacterium
CAGGCTCAGACCTGTTTCCAAAACCCGCCGTGAGAGAATCTCCAATAAATTCGAACCTAAGACGGCGTTGAGGCTCGGTTTTCAAAAAAGCTGCATTTGTTCCCGATATGGTTATGCTTGATATTTCAACTTGTTGCATACTTTCCGTTATTTTAATAACCTTAACATTATGCTCTTTCAAGGATAAGCCTCTTATAATTACAATTTGGTCTGACGCACAAACGCAATGAGTCTGAACGGTTTTATCAATGTATATCTTGAAATAAAAGTTTCTTTCAGAATCAAAAGCTCCGAATTTTATTCTAAGCTCTTCTCCTAAAAAGGTGAATGAAAAACCGCTTCCGGGCCATCCCAAAAGGAGAGACGTATCTTTTTGTATAGTTCTACCGATTGGCAATATTAAATTTGACGAAAAATTAATGTTTTTTTCCATTTTATAATTCCCCTGCTTTTATATGATTGTGTAATCTGAATAAATATTTACGATTAAAACAAACTTTTTGTGTATATCATAACAGATTTTAATTTAGAATGTGTTAACGAGCAGTGTATAATATTTGCTTTTTTAATATCTTTTTTTTAAATTTTTTGGTGCTAAATTGTGGATTGATTTTTATAATGCTTTGAAAAAAAGGTTTAAAATCTTAGGTGAGTGGGCTTTTTTGGGGTTTTGTCTGCAAAATTCGCCAAATAATAAAGTTCATATTTTAATCTATAGCTTTAGCTTATATTAAAATTCAGCTTTATGGTTGGCGGTTTCTTGACGGTTTTACTATTGTCAGATTTTTGTTTGATTTGCCATTGAAATTTATGAATTAGACAGCTTTATACTTGCTTGTTATGAATTTGAAATTTTTGTATTTGCTTGTTGTGCATTTGACAGCGTTATAATTATCATCTTTCCAACTCAGCTTTTTATACTTTTCCGAGAAGAAAATTTGTTAAATCCATATTTATACATTCGTTTTCATAAATTGGAAGTATATACCCGTTTGTATAGTTTTTACCGAAAAATCCATATATACCTCCTCCGTCTGTTGTGAAAAGGTTTTTAACGTATACGCATCTTGGAATAGAAAAGGTTGTTTCTTTGCAACAAATGGATATACGTATATATTCTAAGGAGTTTTCACAATATGATTCTGCAAAACCGTTTTCAACAGCAACAAAGCTATTTATAAAAACGTTTTTGCAAGAGCTTCTGAACGTTGAAGCAAAACTTCCCGTTTTTGATGAAAGAAAAACGGAATGGGGAGAAGTTAGTATTAATTTTTCTGAGTTTGGACAGTCTTCTCCTGCGTTTATTGGACAAGATGAATATATGCAACGGTTATCACGTCCGTTAAAAAGAGAAATCCCCGTAAGTTTTGAGGAACATTCAGACGTTGTTTTGTTAGTTTCTTCAAAACGGCAGTTCAGCGTATATATATTTGAACTGCAATATCCGTCTAATGCGTAATATGAGTCTGTTTCCATACTATATACGATTTTGCCATACGGTCTCAGAGTTGGAACAGCTCCTTTAAACATACCGCAAAAGGAATATATATAAACGTATGGGTTTATTCCGTCTACAACAACAAATTCTGTTTTATTTACCGTTGCTCCAGACGCAGCCTTTCTTGTTGGAAGAAGAATTGAAACAGCGTTTGCATATTCTGTTTCTTCGCAAGGGCATACGTTGTTTTGAGCATTTTTAATATTAACGCTTTTTGACCGTTGATTTTCATTGTGAAACGCTCTTGATTGATTTACCGCTTTAGAGGCTGTTTGATTTGACGTTTTCTCAGCGGCGGCAGAGCTTTGTATGCTTGATACTTTTGATATGGATTTTATAAATGTATTTTTCATATTTGAAGAAGTTTTCATTTATGCTCCTTTCGCCTTATATGGTTTTATTAATATAATATGCCCCTTTATTTTTTTTGACAAAAGGTATATCATAAATAATTCAGTGTATTTTAAAAAATATAAATTTATCAATTATAATCGGCTTTAAAAGCTGCAAAGAAAGGAATAAATATGTATAAGAACAAAAAGAAAAATTATCCGCTGTATGAAGTTAGAAAAATTGAAAACCTCAGACAGCTTTTTAATGACACAACGGAAAGATTTGCAGAAAGAACTGCTTTTGTATATCGTGAAAAAGGCGTTGAAAAAAGCGTAACTTATAAGGAATTTGCAAGACAGGTAAACTCTGTTGGAACAGCTCTTTGTAAAATGGACTTGAAAAGGGCACATATAGCTATAATCGGTGAAAATAGTTATGGCTGGGTTCTTGCTTATTGGACGGTGCTTAATTCGGCGGGCATTGTTATTCCCATTGATAAGGACCTCACTCCCGAGGATACGGAATATATTCTCAAAACGGGGGACGTTGCGGCAATTTTCTATGCATCCTCCGTTGCGGAAAAAATTGAACCCTTGGCTGAAAAATTGGGAATAACAACTCTTATCAGAACAGACGATATAAAAGAAATTCCACAAGGAAAGCTCTTTATCAAGGATATGATAGAAGAGGGCGGAAAACTTCTTGATTCGGGAGATAAAACGTATCTTGAAATTAAACACGATGATATAGATCAGCTTAAACAGATTATGTTTACATCCGGAACAACGGGCAAGAGCAAAGGCGTTATGCATTCTGAAAGAGTTCTTGTTACAAACGCATATAACGGACAAAGACTTTTGAAAATAACAGAAAGATCTCTTTCCGTTCTTCCATATCACCACGCATATGAAGCAACGGCAGAGCTTATAATAATCTTCCACGCTGGTCTTTCAATTATGATTAACGAATCTCTCAGAACTCTTCTTCCCAACCTTAAAAAACAAAGACCAACGGAAATGCTTATTGTTCCGCTTTACGCTGAAAGTTTTTACAGACGTATCTGGGATAAAATAGACGAGGGCGGAAAACGTAAAACTGTTGAAAAAGGTATTAAAATAAGCAGAGCTCTTCTTAAAATCGGAATTGATATTCGTAAAACACTCTTTAAAGAAATTCACGCAACCTTTGGCGGTGAGCTTAAACTCCTTGTCTGTGGCGGTGCACCGTTAAAACCTGCTATTTGCGAATTTTTCAACGATATTGGTATTGCTCTCGCTATAGGATATGGTATAACGGAATGTGGTCCTCTTGTTTCAATTAACCGTCCTGAATATTTCGACTGTTCTTCTGTTGGACTTCCCCTTCCTTCCACAGAGGTTAGAATAGATAACCCCAACGAAAAAGGCGAAGGTGAAATTTGCGTTAAGGGCGGCAACGTTATGATGGGTTACTACAAAAATAAAGAAGAAACGGATAAAGTCCTTAAAGACGGATGGTTCCATACGGGCGATATCGGTAAAATTGACGAAAGAGGAATCGTTTTCATAACAGGAAGATGCAAAAATATGATTGTTCTCGAAAACGGTGAAAACGTTTACCCCGAAGCAATTGAAGAAGCATTAACAGACTACCCAATAGTTAAAGAAGTTGTTGTTTTCGAAGCTAAGAGAGCAGACAGCAAGGCTTTCCTTGGAGCAGAAATATTTCCCGATATGGATTATGCCGCCGCAAAGGGTATTAAAGACGTTGAAGCTGAGGTTAAAAAATGTGTTGATGAATATAACGCTGCACAGCCTCCATACAAGATTATAAAACAGGTTACTGTCAGAGATACAGAATTTGAAAAAACAACATCTAAGAAAATTAAACGTAAATATAACAGCGCTGAATAATTAAATTGTTATGTAAAATAATAACGTTGAATAATAAAATTGATTATTCGTAAAATAACAACGCTGAATAATAAAATTGATTATTCGTAAAATAACAACGCTGAATAAAAAGTTGATTTTTTTAAAAGAACATACAACGAAACTGAGCTTTCCCAAAAAAACGGGAAGGCTCTTTTTGGCTCTTTTTTACTTTTTATTATTTGAATAAAAAACTGTATATTACTTGACAATTGGATAAAAATGGGTTATAATTAAAATGTTTTAATATGCGATTATTATGTGTTACTATACTCAAAACAAGAAAGGATTTTAAATTATGGGCAGTTTTTTGAATTTTGATGCAAATTCGTCATTAATGGATACAGATATAGCTTTTTCAAATAAAGTTAGCGGACTTAAACCATCTGCTATAAGAGAGATTTTTAAATCTCTTTCAGATCCCGAAATGATTTCCTTTGCGGCGGGAAATCCTTCTCCTCTTTCTTTCCCCGTTGAACAGATGAAAGAAATTGCCACGGATATTTTCACAAAACGTCCCGTTGAGGCTTTGCAATATAGCATAACAGAGGGATATCCTAAGCTGAGAGCTCAGGTTGAAGAACGTCTTAAAAATAAGTTCAATATTAATATGGACGGAATGAGCACCATAATAACAACGGGTGGACAGCAGGGAATTGACCTTACTGCAAAGGTTCTTTGCAACGAGGGAGATATAATAATAACCGAAAACCCATCTTTTATTGGTGCGCTTAATGCGTTCAGAGCGTATAACGCAGACATAAGAGGAGTTGACCTTGAAGAAGACGGAATGAATCTTGAACAGCTTGAAAAAATTCTTTCCGAAAACAAAAACGTAAAATTAATATATACAATTCCAACGTTCCATAACCCGGCGGGAATAACTGCTTCTCTTGAAAAGAGAAAGGCTGTAATTGCCCTGGCAGAAAAATATGGAGTTATTATTCTTGAAGATAACCCATACGGAGAGCTGAGATTTTCGGGTGAAGACGTTCCAACGATGAAATCTCTTGATAAAAACGGTGTTGTAGTTTATTGCTCTTCCTTCTCAAAGGTTTTATCGGCGGGAATGAGAATTGGTTTCCTTTGCGGAAGAAGCGATATTATTCAAAAGGTTGTTGTTGCAAAGCAGGTTAATGACGTTCATACGAATATTTTCTTCCAGCTTCTTGCTTCTGATTTTATTGAAAAATACGGTCTTGACGATCATATTAAGGGAATAAGACAGCTTTACAGAGAAAAATGCTCCCTTATGCTTTCCGAAATGGATAAGCATTTTCCTAAGCATATTAAATATACCCGTCCTGATGGCGGACTTTTCATCTGGGTAACGCTGCCTGAAAAATATGATGCAGACCTTTTTGCAAAAGAGGGCGTTAAAGAAAAGGTTGCAGTTGTTTCGGGAACGGCGTTCACTCCAAAACAGGGTGATCCAAGCTGTTCTTTCAGAATGAACTATTCAACCCCATCTGATGAACAAATAGTTCTCGGCGTTGAAAGACTTGGAAAACTTCTTGAAAGGTATGTTTAAGGTAGAAAAATGGATAACGTTATAAATTCGGCTGAAAAAAAGAAGGTTATATTTTCGGGAATACAGCCTTCGGGTAATTTAACAATAGGTAACTATATAGGGGCGGTCAGAAACTGGATTGATTTGCAAAACGAATATTATTGCTATTTCTGTGTTGTTGACCTCCACGCAATAACCGTAAGACAAATACCCGCAGATTTGAGAAAAAGAACGAGAGAGGTTCTTGCTATATATCTTGCGGCGGGAATTGATCCCGAAAAGAACGTTATGTTCGTACAAAGCCACGTTCCTGCCCACGCAGAACTTGCTTGGGTTCTTAATTGCTATACGATGTTTGGTGAGCTTTCAAGAATGACTCAATTTAAAGATAAAAGCCGTCTGCATAGCGACAATATAAACGCGGGACTTTTTACCTATCCCGTTCTTATGGCGGCTGATATTCTGCTTTATCAAACAGACCTTGTTCCAACGGGACAAGACCAAAAACAGCATATAGAACTTGCGAGAGATATTGCAAACAGATTCAACGCTGTATATAGCCCAACCTTCGTTGAGCCACAACCCTATATTCCAAAAACAACGGCTAAAATTATGTCTTTAACAGAACCAACGAAAAAAATGAGTAAATCTGATTTTGGAGGCGGAAGCGTTGGTATTCTTGATTCAAGAGACGATATTATTAAGAAGATAAAAAGAGCTGTTACCGATTCTGATACAACAGTATGTTATGGAGAGGGAAAAGACGGAATAAACAATCTTTTGAATATATATACTGCTTTCAGCGGAAAAACTCCAGAAGAGGCAGAAAAAGAATTTGCAGGTGTTGGATACGGTGTTTTCAAAGAAGCCGTTGGAGAAACTGTTGCAGATTCTCTTAAAGATATTCAGGATAAATTCAAAATGTATATGGACGATAAGGCTTTTCTTGACGGTCTTATGACAAAGAATGCAGAAATAGCATATTCTGCTGCAAGAAAAACTCTTAGCAAGGTATATAGAAAGGTTGGTTTCTACCATCCTTAAATAAAAAAGGCCGCTTTGCTGTTTATAAATACGTTTGTATACGTTTCGTCTTTTGGGGAATAGTTAAAAACCATTAATATTGAGTTTACTTTGGTAAAGTATAATAAAAAGCATTGGAGAAAAAAAGATGTCTACAAAAAAAACAGCATATAACGACCAAACAATAAAGGTTCTTGAAGGACCAGACAGAGTTCGTCTTCGCCCTGCGGTTATTTTCGGCTCAGAGGGACTTGAAGGATGTCAACATTCTTTCTTTGAGATTCTTTCAAACGCTGTTGATGAAGCAAGAGAGGGATATGGAACGGTTATAAACGTTGAAGTTACAAAAGACGGCGTTTTGTCTGTTGAAGACTTTGGAAGAGGCGTTCCTCTCGATTGGAACGAGCCTTATAAACAATATAACTGGTATCTTGTTTTTTGTGAATTGTATGCCGGCGGAAAATATAACAACGAAGAGGGCGGAGCATACGAATTTTCCCTTGGACTTAACGGACTTGGAGCGTGTTCAACTCAGTATGTTTCCGAGTTTATGGAGGTTTATTCGTGTTCAAGAGGCGTTAAATCCTCTATAAAGTTTAAAAAAGGCTATAACGTAACAGACCTTATTAAAGAGCCTTGTGCAAAAAATAAAACGGGAACGTTAATAAGATGGAAGCCCGACAGAGAGGTTTTCACAAATACGGACATTCCCCTTGATTATTTCAGAACCGTTTTGAAAAAACAAGCTATCGTTAACCCCGGGATTAAATTTACCTTGAATTTTGAAAAGAAAAACGGAGAAAGATTCAAGGCAGAATATTATTACGCAGACGGAATTACAGATTACGTTAAAGAAATTGTTGGAGAAACCGCTTTGAATACACCCGTTTTGTATTCTGCCATAAGAACGGGAAAAGAAAGGGAAGACAGAAAAGAAACAAGACTTAAAATCAGCTTTTCCTTTGCATTTTCAACTGAAGCGGCTTTAATTGAATATTATCATAACTCTTCTTTCCTTGAACACGGCGGTTCGCCCGATAAGGCTGTTCGTTCTGCTTTCGTTAGTTCGTTTGATAAATATATGAAGGCGGCGGGAAAATATAACAAGAGCGAGAGTAAAATTATTTTTTCTGATATTGAAGATTCTTTAGTTCTTGTTGTAAACTCTTTTTCAACAATGCCTTCTTTTGAAAATCAAACGAAAAAATCAATTTCAAGTGATTTTATTCAAAAATCAATGACAGAGTTTTTCTCAAAAACCCTTGAATCGTTTTTTGCTGAAAACCCTGCTGAAACAGATAAAATCTGCCAGAGGATTCTCGTTAACAAACGAAGCAGAGAAGCCTCAGACCATTTGAGAAGAGACGTTAAGAAAAAGCTGACTACAACTCTTGATATAAACAATACGGTTGAAAAATTCGTTCCTTGCAGAAGCAAAGATCCGTCTGTTTGCGAATTGTATATAGTTGAGGGTGATTCTGCTATGTCAAGCTGTAAAACTGCAAGAAATTCTGAATTTCAGGCAATTATGCCCGTAAGAGGAAAAACCTTCAACTGTCTTAAAGCAAATTCTCTTGAAAAAATACTTCAAAGCGATATAATAACAGACCTTCTTAAAGTTATCGGTTGCGGTGTTGAGCTTAAAGGAAAAGGGGCGGCAAAATTTGCCTCTTTTGATATGAAGCTACTCAGATGGAATAAAATTATTATCTGTACTGATGCTGATGAAGACGGATATCATATAAGAACCTTGATTCTGACTTTGTTTTATACGCTTCTTCCAACTCTTATAAAAGAGGGGAAAATCTATATTGCAGAAACACCCCTTTTTGAAATAGTTTCAAAGGAAAAGTCTTATTTTGCATATACAGAGGCTGAAAAGGTTAAAATTATAGAAAAATTAGGAACTGCCAAATATACGATACACCGTTCAAAGGGACTTGGTGAAAACAACGCTGATATGATGTCTCTCACAACAATGGCACCTGCCACGAGAAGACTTGTGAGAATCGTTCCGTCCGGCGATGAGCTTCATACGGATTTTCTCTTTAATGCTCTTCTTGGAAACGATATTGAAGCAAGAAAAACGTATATTTCCGAAAACGGTGCAAAATACGTTGATATGGCAGATATATAAAGGGGAAAGGAGAAAATTATGGCTAAAATAAAAAAGCCTGTTGTTCAGGTTGTTGAATCAACTGCTGAAAACAGAGATATAACGGAAGTTCTTGAGAAAAACTTTATGCCATACGCTATGAGCGTTATTATCTCCAGAGCTATCCCCGAAATAGACGGATTTAAGCCCTCACAGAGAAAAATACTCTATACAATGTATAAAAAAGGGCTTCTTGGAGGCGGTTTTGCAAAATCTGCCATTGTTTCGGGTGCGGCAATGGTATATAATCCCCACGGAGATGCCGCAAACTATGAAACTATGGTAAGATTAACAAAGGGAAGAGAATCCCTTCTTCATCCTTTCGTTGATTCAAAGGGTACTTTCGGAAAGCATTATTCCGATACACCTTGTGCCGCTTCAAGATATACAGAAGTTCGTCTTATGAAGTTTTGCGAAGAAATTTTCGGTGGAATTGACCGTGATTCCGTTGATTTCGTTCCAAACTTTGATAACACAGAAACAGAGCCTACAATTCTTCCCGTTAGCTTTCCAAATATTCTCGTATCTCCAAATTCGGGTATTGCCGTTAGTCTTGCAAGTAATATATGCTCTTTCAATCTTGGAGAGATATGCGAAGTTACTGCGGCTTATCTTAAAAACCCTGATATAACCGTTGACGAAGTTTTGGATATATTAAAGGCTCCCGATTTTTCAACGGGCGGTTTACTTATATACGACAGAGAAAAGCTGAAAGAGATATATAAAACGGGAAAAGGCAGCTTTAAGGTTCGTTCAAAATATTCTTTTGATCCTTCTTATAATTGTATTGAGGTTACTGAAATTCCATATACAACAACGGTTGAAAAAATAAGAGATGCTATTGTTTCTCTTGTTAAAAAAGGGTCTGTTAAGGATATAACAGACGTAAGAGACGAAATTGATATAAACGGTTTAAAGCTGACTATAGATTTAAAAAAAGGTGCGAATCCCGAAAAGATAATGGCAAAGCTCTTTAAGTCAACACCTCTTGAAGATTCATTCCCTTGTAATTTCAACGTGCTTGTTGGAGGTGTTCCGAGACTTTTGGGCGTTATTGATATTATTGAAGAATGGTGTGCATTCAGAGAAGAATGTCTCAGAAGAGAATTTTTGTTTGAGCTTAATAAAAAACGTGAAAAGCTCCATCTCCTTTTCGGTTTGAGAGAGATTCTTCTTGATATTGATAAAGCTATCAGAATAGTAAGAAATACAGAAAATGATGCTGAGGTTGTTCCAAATCTTATGGAAGGCTTCGGAATCGATAAGGCTCAGGCTGAATATGTTGCGGAAATAAAGCTGAGAAACCTTAATAAACAATATATTTTAAAGCGTCTTGAAGAAATTGAAGACCTTGAAAAACGTATTGCAGAATTAAATGAGCTTCTTGACTCTCCAAAGAAGATTAAAAAATATATAATAAAACAGCTTTCTAAAATCAAAGAAAAATATGCAATCCCCCGCCGTACTTTCTTCTTGACAGACGTTGAGGAATACGTTGAAACAGCCGAGGATATTCCTTCATATCCCGTTGTTATGTTCCTTTCAAAAGAGGGTTATTTTAAGAAATGTACTCCTGCATCCCTGAGAGGAAACGATAAACAAAGCTATAAAGAGGGCGATAGCTTATTGTTTACAAGGGAAACGACAAATAGAGCTTCTCTTATTTTCTTCACGTCTAAAGCACAGGTTTATAAATCCCGTATGAGCGTTTTTTCAGAGGTTAAAGCCTCCTCTCTTGGAGATTTTGTTCAAACAGCTTTAAACTTTGAAGACGGAGAAAAGTTTGTTGCAGGTTTTTGCTTAGACGATTATAAAGGAACGTACGTTCTTTTCTTTGAAAATGGAAAAGCGGTAAGAATACCCGCTTCCGTATATGAAACGAAGCTAAACAGAAAGAAGCTCTCAAACGCATTTTTTGGCGGTTCGCCCCTTGTTGCTATATACGAAGGCGGAACGGCAAAGGAATATTTTATAATATCAGACGGTGGAAAAGCTCTCTTGGTTAAGGAAACTCAGATTGTTGAAAAAACAACGAGAACTTCAATGGGGGCATCTGTTATGACGCTTAAAAATAACCAGAAGATTGTTAAGGTAATTCCATACGATGGCGAAAACTTTAAGCTGTCTAAAGAATCAAAATACAGAAAAACCAATCTTCCCTCAACAGGTTCTTCATACGATGAGCTTGAAGCAAAGCAAGAAACGTTGTTTTAAGCTATGAAATTTGAAATTAACTCCGAAAGGAAAACGTTTTGACTTCAAATACCTATAAAATGAACGAAAATAACTATCAGAATAATACTAAAAACGTGAATACAAAAAGCTATAAATATCTGATATATATGGCGGCAGTAGTTGCTTTAGCTATCTTTTCGGCTTTGTCGGGAGATATAATAACGTCAATTATAATTTCAGGTATCGGCGGAGGGTTCTTTGCGGGAATATGTCTTAATAAATTAAGAGTATGGACCGTTGGACTTGTTTCTGTTTGTTCTCCCGCTTTGTCTTTCTTTTTAACACAAAGTTTTGAAAAAACGGTTTTATCCCTTTCTTTTCTTCCCGTTGGAATTGCCGTTTTTCTTGGAATGAAAAAAGGTTATTCAAGGTCTCAGACTATTGTAAGAGGAATATTTGCAGAGACTTTGTATTACGCTGCTGTTTTTTCGTCATACGTCTATCATCTTTTCGGTTCAATTTCATCTTCGGCTTTCAGAAAATATATTGAGCTGAATCTCAACGTTGTAAGAACGTATACGGAACAGGTGAAACAGATATATATTCAAAACGGAGTTAACGTTGAAGAGCTTTTCAAAAAAGAGGTTCTTGACGAATTGATAGATTCTTTGAGAGTTACTTGGCTTGGATATGGATTTATGTTGTTTGGCATTTTTACCTTTGTTTCAACTGTCATTGCAAAATCAACTATTCCCGCTGGAAAAGCGAGAAAAGATTTTGAAAAAAAGGTTGGAAAATGGAGCTTTGTTTTTTCAAAAGCAGGGGCGGCTGTTTTCGTTATGGCTTATTTTGCGGCATCATTGTATTCTGCCGAAAAAGAAGGTCTTTATTTTGCTTTAGCGTTAAACGGTATTTGTCTTGGAATGTACCCAGGTCTTATATATATGGGTGCTTCTGGAATAATTGAAAAGCTCAGAACGGAAAGGAAAACAAGCTATTTAATAAGCCTTGTTATTGCTTTTGCGGTTTTTGGAAAATACGTTATGCTCCTTCTTGTTATATTTGGTATTTTCTCAGCTTTCACATATAAAGAAAAAAGCGTACAATCAAACGCTTGACCGAATGTTTCTTAATGGTTCAATCAAACGCTTGAACGAAAGTTTCTTTAAAAAAGCGTCCAATCAAACGCTTGAACAAATGTTTCTTAATGGTTCAATCAGACGCTTGACCGAATGTTTCTTAATGGTTCAATCAGATGCTTGACCGAATGTTTCTTTGAAAAAATGGTTCTTAGATTCATAATTTAAACGTTTAATAAATTATTCCATTGTAAAATACAGTTTTAAAATTGACTAATTATAAAAAAAATTCGGAGAATATATAATGGGCTTTGATTTTAAAAATAAGTTCTCTCCCGAAAAAATAAATATTATAGCGTTGCTTGTATTGCTGTTGATTATTTCCTCAGTTGTTGGAGCTTTCAACCTTGTTTTTGGAATAATTTGCTTTGCTGTAACGTTTATTTCAACTGCGGTTTCATTTTTCTTTATGTTCTGGGACGGCAAAAAAAACGTTACGGAATATACGAGAAGCTTCAGCGAAAAATTTTCTCAAAGAAGCGGAGAAACCTATATCGTTGCTGATGAAGACGATAGAATCGTCTGGAGAAGCGGAGCTTTTGAAAATTATTTCGTGATAAATATAATAAACAGACCAACTCTTTCTCAGGTAACCGATGGACAGCTTTCATTTTCTAAGGTTTCAGACCATCAAAAGATAAATGAAAACGAATCGGTAGTTATTAAAACGGAAGACGTTGTTTTTAACGTTTCGTCAAAAATAGAGGTTATAAATCATAAAAAATATGCGTTTATAACGTTGAAAGATATTTCTGAGCTTGAAGCGGTTAAAGAAACCTTGTCTTCAAGAGATTTAACCGTTGCATACGCTATGATTGACAACGCTTCTGAAGCGATGGTATACGTTAGCGAAAAAGGAAGAGAGGATTCTTTGCGAATTTCTGCTGCTCTTCATTCTTGGGTTCAATCTATAAACGGAATAATAAGAGAATACGACAGAGATAAATATATAATTCTTTTTGAAGCAAAACAGCTTGATATTCTTATAAAAGACAGATTCTCTTTTATGGATAATATAAACACAGCTCCTGCCGATGCCTTTGAGATAAATTTAACTCTTTCCCTCGGTGTTGCCCATATAAAAGGAACAATGAGCGAAAAGGAAGACGCGGCAAGAAATGCTCTTGAACTTGCTCTTCAAAGGGGTGGGGCTCAAACTGCTGTTAAAACAGACGATGGAACGTATTATTTTGGCGGAAGAGTCAGATCTGTGAGAAAACAAACCAAAATTCGTTCAAGAGTTGTTGCAAGTAAACTTGTTTCTCTTGTTTGCAATAGCTCAAACGTTATAATAATGGGACATAAAAACGCAGATTTTGACAGCGTTGCCTCTTGCGTTGGTCTTGCAAGACTTTGTATGCATTGCGGTGTTCCCGTTAATATTGTTGTTAATAAAAATAACAGAGACGTTATTTCATCAATGGAGCATCTTGACGGAGAAACGTATTCAAACGTTTTCGTTGACGGAATTGAAGGTCAGGACCGTATAAAGCCTGAAACTCTCGTTATAACCTCAGACGTTAGCAATCCCGTTATTTTTGAATGTGGCGAAATTGTAGAAAACGCAAATTCATTCGTTATTATAGACCATCACAGACAAGGAAATGAGTTTAAAAAGAAGCCTGATATATCGTATATAGAACCAACAGCATCTTCTGCTTCTGAGCTTGTTTGTGAGATTCTCGAACACGTTTTGCCCCCCGAAACTTCTATAAAGGAAGAAGCAGACCTTCTTTATGCAGGGTTAATACTCGATACTCAGAATTTTAACAGAAATACGGGTGTGAGAACCTTTGGCGCGGCTATATTCCTTGATAATGCGGGTGGTAGCCTTGAGCGAGGAAGAGAGCTTCTTAAATCAGGGGCTTCGGAATATAAAAAACTTGCTTCTGCTCAGGCGGGTGTTACAATTTACAAATCCATATACGCCATAACAATTTATGAAGACGATGACGATGCAAACAACAGAATTATTGCCGCCAAGGCAGCAGACAGTCTTCTTGAAATTGAAGGAGTTAAGGCAACCTTTGTTTTAACGTCTGTTGAGGGCGATATTCATATTTCAGCCCGTTCAGACGGTTCTATAAACGTTTCTCTCATATTGGAAACAATAGGCGGCGGAGGTCATTTTAATATGGCTGGGGCACGTCTTGAAAAATCAACAATGGAAAACGCTGTTCTTGAGCTTAAAGACGCAATAGAAAAATATGAAAAGAAATAGTTTGAAATAGTATAAATCGGTTATAAAACTAATATAAAACAGGTTTTGATAGTATAACTCGGTTTTAAAATTAATATAAAACATCTTGTTTAATTTTTGATTCACATAAAATATAGTAGTAGGAGTAAAATGTATGAAAGTATTATTGCTTGAAGACGTTAAATCACAAGGGAAAAAAGGAGAAATAATAAACGTTTCAGACGGATATGCAAAAAACTTCCTTTTTCCAAGAAATCTTGCTAAGGAAGCAACTCAGCAAGTTTTAAACGAGGTTAAAGCGAAAAACGATTCGGCGGCGTATAAAAAAGAAACTGAACGAAAAGCAGCATTAGAACTTGCTTCGAAAATAAACGGAGCTGTTGTTACCTTTAAAACAACGGGAGGCGCAGACGGAAGATTATACGGAGCAGTTACAACGAAGGATATTGCAGAGAAAATATCAAGTCAGCTTGGAATAAGCGTTGATAAAAAGAAAATCGTTTTATCAGATAATATTAAAAGAACGGGAGAATATGCAGTTAAACTTAAGCTTTATCCCGAAATAAGTGCAGAGCTTAAGATTATCGTTGAAGCATAATCGTTGATAAATGGATATTCAGCTTACCTCATTAAAACAAATGCCATATTCCCTTGAAGCCGAACAGGCTATCCTTGGGGCAATATTAACTAATCCTCGACTTATAGAAGAAGTTCCGCGTTTGAAAGCTGATGATTTTTATCTTTCTCAGCATAAGGTCATTTTTGAGACAATGTATGACCTTGCGGCTTCTTCAAAACCAATAGACGTTGTTCTTATTCTTGAATCTCTTGAAAAAAGCAAACAGTATGACGGTCCTGATGCGGCTAAATACATAAAGCTGTTGATAGATTCATCCGTCCTTTCGGGAAACGTTGTGGAATATGCAGACATAATTTGCAATAAAGCCGTTTTAAGAAAGCTAATAGATGCCTCAAGAGAAACCGCTGAGGAGGCTTATTCGGGAGAGAGGGAAGTGGATTCCATTCTCGACAGAGCAGAACAGCGAATTTATGATATTTCAAACCAAAAATATAACACAAACTTTGTTCATATAAAAGAAGCAATACGTGAAAACTATAATATGTGGGGAATCCTCAGAAATAATCCCGATGCGTTATCAGGGGTTAAAACAAGGTTTGAAGACCTTGATAATTATATTGTTGGAATGAACCCAGGAGACCTTATTATAGTGGGTGCACGTCCGGGTATGGGTAAAACAACCTTCGCTATGAACCTTGCGGTTAACGTTGCAAAATCCTTCAGAGATGGAGACGTGCCTCCTGACGTTGCGGTGTTTTCTTTGGAAATGCCTCCTTCTCAACTTGCTTCCCGTATGCTTGCGGGTGAAGCTCTCGTTGACCATCATAAGCTGAGAACGGGAGATATGACAGACGATGAATGGAAAAAACTTGCAGGTGCTGCGTCTGTCCTTGCAAAAACCAATATTTATATTGATGAAACCTCAAACATAACCGTTATGAATATGAAAACGAAGCTGAGAAAATTGAAAAATTTAAAGCTCGTTATAATAGACTATCTTCAGCTTATGCATTCGGATAAACATTCCGATAACAGAGTTCTTGAAATTGGTGAAATAACAAGAGGCTTAAAGCTGATGGCGAAGGATTTGGGCGTTCCTCTCATTCTTTGCTCACAGCTCAGACGTGAACAGTCGTCCTCAGGGGGAAGAACGGGAAAAAGCCTTCCACAGCTTCACGATTTACGTGATTCGGGTTCAATTGAACAAGATGCAGACGTTGTTCTCTTTCTCCATAGAGATAGCTATGGTCAATATGGAGATAACGAAAAGGGCGGAGATGATTCTAAGGAATCAACTGATATACAAACAACAACGGTTATGGGCGAATCTCAAATAGAAATTGCAAAATGTATCGTTGCCAAAAACAGACACGGTTCAACGGGAACGGTTAAACTTGCTTGGCTTGCTAAAAACTACCGATTCGTTTCCATTGAAAAGCACGGAGTTGAATAGTAATGCTGAAAAAGATAAATGCTTTCCTTGATAAATATAAAATCAACCTTGAAAAAAAGAAAATCTGCGTTTGTTTTTCGGGTGGTTCTGATTCTGTTGCTTTACTTTCTGCTTTTTATGAAATAAAAGAAAAAACAGAGTTTAATCTTCTTGCAGTTCACGTTAATCATAATATAAGGGGAGATGAAGCAAAAAGAGATGAAAACTTTTGTATTGATTTTTGCAAAGAAAAAAAAATCCCTTTGTTTGTGTTAAGCGTCAACGCTCCTTTAGAATCTGAAAAAAACGGAGAGGGCTTGGAGGAAACAGCAAGAAAGCTGAGATACGGTGAATTTGAAGCCCTCAGAGAAAGAGAAAAAATCGACTTTTTTCTAACTGCACATCATAAAAATGATACGGCAGAAACTATTGTTTTCAATTTTTTAAGAGGGTGTGGAGTTTCGGGCTTAACGGGAATACCCCCTGTTAGAGATTTTTATCTGAGACCGCTTCTTGAATGTTCAAAAGAAGAAATTCTTTCGTATCTGAAAGAAAAAAACGAGTGTTTTGTTGAAGACGGAACAAACGTTGACCAAACGTATACGAGAAATTATATAAGGCATAGTTTGTTTGAGGCTTTCAGAAAGGTTAACCCGTCTTTTCTTTCTGCAATAAAAAGACTTTCTGAGAGTGCATTGCAAGATGAAGACTATTTTGAAAAACAGTTGGATAAAATAACAAGGGAAACAAATCTTTCTCTCCTTCACCCTGCGGTTTCTTCAAGGTATATATGTAAAAAATATGCCAAACTTTCGGGGGGAGAGGGATTGTCTTTCGTCCACGTTAAACAAATTCTCTCTTGTCTTGATTCAAAGGAAGAAAAAAGTATAGACGTTCCCTTTGGAATAAAAGCAGTTGTTCAGAACGGAAAGGTTTTTTTCTTGAAAAAAGAATTATCTTCCAATAAAAGCTCTATTTTATCAGCTTCAAATGATATATCAGATAATCTGAAAAAGGAATCAGAAGCTGATACGGAAATATTCTTTCAAAATAATCCTTATGATAATTCTGATAATAATGGAAAAATATATCTTCAAATGGGAAAAAACGTTTTTTCTCAAAGCGTTTCTGTTTGTATAGAAGAAAAATTTGTAAAATTGCCAAAGTTCGCTCTTTCTCCTTTGAAAATCGTCCTTGACGGTGAAAAAATAAAGGGAAAGCTCTTTGCAAGAAAAAGAGAACAAGGAGATAAAATTTTTTGCAGAGGAATAAGAAGAAGCGTTAACAAAGAGCTTATGAATTTAAAAGTGCCTAAATATGCAAGAGACAGTGTTCCCGTTATTTGCGATGAAGAGGGAATTGTTTTCGTTCCTTTCGTTGGGGCATCAGACAGAGCTTTCCTTAAAAACGAAACAAGTTTTCCTTTGCTTGTTTCCGTTGATATGGGAGATATTTTTTCGTATTAAAAACTATAATATATAACGGCTTGTGTAATATACTAAGATAGTTTAACGGCTTGTATAATATACTAAGATAGTTTAACGGCTTGTATAATATACTAAGATAGTTTAACGGCTTGTGTAATATACTAAGATAGTTTAACGGCTTGTATAATATATAAAGACAGTTTGACAGCTTTTTATATTCAAACCTATATCCATATTTTTATGTTTCTTATATCAAAGAAATATAAGAAAAGTTAAAAACGAGTAAGAATAAGTTAAGAAAGGAAATATAAATTGATGAAAAGCGGCTTAAAGACTTTAATTTTCTACGTTGTTTTTATAGTTGCAGTTTTCGGTTTAGCTATCTATCTGATGGGTTCTAAGCCCGAAAACGTTCCTGTTTACAGCGACATAATTGAGCATTTCCAAAAGGGAGAGGTTGCAGAATTTGAAATTGATCCAACGAATAAGCTCACTATGAAGCTGAAAGACGAAAAGGTTGTTGAGTTTCAACTAAGAAGCGTTGAGTTTTTTATGGAACAAATTAAAGATAACCTTGAGGGTGTTAAATACAATTTGCCCGTTAAAGAAACTATTCCTTGGTGGGTTTCTTTCCTCCCATACGTTATAGTTATCTTTATTCTTGTTGGTGCTTGGATATTTTTCATCAATAGGGTTTCCAAAACAAGTTCCGATTCATCTGGTGGTTCAGGTGCATCTGGCGGACTTGGCGGAAGAATGAACAGCTTCACAAAGGCAAGAACGAAATTAGGTTCAAACGAAAAGGTTAAAGTTACCTTTAATGACGTTGCGGGGGCAGACGAAGAAAAGGAAGAGCTTGAAGAAATTGTTGATTTCTTGAAAAATTCTGAAAAGTTTTCTTCAATTGGCGCAAAAATTCCAAAGGGCGTTCTTTTAATGGGCCCTCCCGGTACGGGTAAAACTCTCCTTGCAAAAGCTGTTGCGGGAGAAGCGGGAGTTGAGTTTTTCTCAATTTCAGGTTCAGATTTCGTTGAAATGTACGTTGGTGTCGGTGCATCCCGTGTGAGAGACCTTTTCGAAACAGCAAAGAAAAAAGCTCCTTGTATCATATTTATTGATGAAATTGATGCGGTAGGAAGACATAGAGGTGCAGGACTTGGGGGCGGACACGATGAACGTGAACAAACCTTGAATCAGCTTCTTGTTGAAATGGACGGTTTTGGCGGTCAAAGCGGAATTATCGTTATGGCGGCAACAAACAGACCTGATATTCTCGATCCCGCCCTTATGCGTCCAGGTAGATTTGACAGACAAATAGTTGTAAACGCTCCCGATATTAAGGGAAGAGAAGAAATTCTTAAAGTTCATTCAAGAGATAAAAAATTAGAAAAAGCTGTAAACTTTGCTGAAATTGCAAGAGCAACGGCGGGATTCACAGGTGCAGACCTTGCAAACCTTCTTAACGAAGCGGCTCTTCTTGCTGTAAGAAAGGGAAAAGCTCTTATTGGTATGAACGATATTGAAGAAGCTCTCATAAAGGTTATGGTTGGACCTCAGAAAAAATCTAAGGTTATGAAGGAATCAGAAAAACGAGCAACAGCATATCACGAAGCAGGCCACGCTATCGTTGCAAAATTTCTTGAAACACAAAACCCCGTTCAGCAAATTTCAATAATTCCAAGCGGAAGAGCTTTGGGTTATACTCTCAATCCACCAACGGAAGATAAATACAGCGTTTATAAACAAGAGCTTAAAGATAAAATCTCAATGCTTCTCGGCGGAAGAGTTGCAGAGGCTTTAGTTCTTCACGATATTTCGGGAGGAGCTTCAAACGATATTGAAAGAGCAACGGATATTGCAAGAAAAATGGTAACTCAGCTTGGTATGAGCGAAGAATTAGGACCTATTGTTTTCGGAAACGGAAATAATGAGGTTTTCCTCGGAAAAGAGTTTTCAAGCTCAAGAAACTACAGCGAAGCTATCGCCTCAAAAATTGATAAGGAAATCCACGATATTGTAACTTCTTCATATAAGGTTGCTGAAAAAATTCTCACGGATAATATGGATAAGCTCCACTTTATTTCTGAATATCTCACAAAAAATGAGATAATGGACGGAGAACAGTTCGAAAAATCCTTTGTTGACGGTGTAACCTTTGAGGACCTTGACGAAATCAAAAGGAAAAAAGAGTCTAAAAGCCGTTTCGAAAACGAAAAAAGAGCTGAAGAAGTAAAGAAAGAAAAATCCGAAAAAACAGATGATGAAAATAAAACTGTTAATTCGGATTCTGAAAAGGAAAAAGACGTTTCAAAAGCAATATATCCCGATATTGACGAGGATGAATCGGAGAATACTGATAAATAAACTCCGATTTATCCCCAAGGGGAAATAATTTGCTTTTACAATCAACTAAATTAAATAATAAAAATGGAGAAATAGTATGTACGATAATCAGGATATGGATAATGGCGGCTTAGATCTTGATGATGAGAAAAAAAATTACGTTGGAATTATTGTTGGCGTTTTAGTTGTAATTGTTTTTATTGTCGTTGGCTTTATGTTTTTTAAATTCTATTCAGGCGGAAACGTTACAGATAATTCAGAAGAAAACGCTTCTTCAATGCAGATAATTGATAACGAATCAAAGGCAGAATCGGTTGCCGAAGCATCAGAAGAACAATCTGTTGAGGAATCAAAAGACGAGGCTGTTTCAGAAGAATCTGAATCGTCTGAAAATTCTGAGCTTTCAGAATCTTCTGAGGAAATATCAGAAGAAGTTTCCGTTGAACCTGAACACGGATGGGTTATTAACAATATGGGATATACCTATCTGTATCAGGGTGCGGGATTTAATCAGTTTAACGGAACGAAAGCTCTTGCTGAAAAATATGCAGCCGCTTTGAATAAACTAACTTCAACAGTAAGTTTTCCCGTTTATTCCATAATTGCTCCAACGTCTGTTGAATTTGTTGATATTCCTTATGACGTTAAGCAATCAGACGATTTTTATAACTCTTCTCAAAAAACCTTTATTTCAAACGTAAATAACGCCTCAAACTCTTCTGCTGTTGACGTTTATACAGCAATTTCTTCAAAGGTTTCAGATGAATACCTTTATATGAAAACGGATAAAAACTGGACCGCTGACGCTGCTTATTATGCATACGTTGAGTTTTGTAATTCAGTTGGACAAATTCCCGCTTCAAGAGCTTCTTATGAAAAGGGAAGCTATAGCGGATATCTTGGAAACTTTTATAATGCAACCTCTTCGGGAAGATTAAAGGCTAATGCTGATACGGTTAATTATTATAAGGTTAACGCCCTTTATCCCTGCGTTGTAACTATGTATAGAGGCGGTCTTGCATATAAAGACAGAGCTTTGATTTATACACAGCTTTCAAACCCAACTTCATATGCATACTACGCTTTCCTTGGCGACAGGGGCGAAACCTTCACTATTAATTCTCAAAATTCTGCAAGTGAGAAATCCTTGCTTGTTGTTGGCGATTCCTCGGCTTTTGCTTTCGTTCCCTATCTTGCGGCTAATTACAGAAACATATATTTTGTTAACGCTGAGAGCTTTAAGGGAAAGATAAGCGAATATATTTCAGATAAAACCATTGATGAAGCTGTTGTTCTTTCTTATGCAACTTCTGCTGTAACAGCTTCATACGTAAACGGACTTGGAAATGTTTTCGAAAATCAACAGTAATGCTAATCAAGATATGCAAAGGGTATATCTCCAACAATAACTGTTTGTGCAATACAAACGTTTGTTGATACGTCAACGGAAGAAGTGGAAAAAGGAGATGCAAGTCTGACGCTTATTCTGACTTCAAGATAAAGGCTGTGGAGCGTTTGGTTTATTCCAACAGATTCAAATTGCTGTTTTATTTCAGAAGCAACTGCTCCAAGGGGGATAACATGGATTTTTATTTCAGGTCCTTCGGCGGAAAAAAAGCGGCTTCCTAAAAGCGTTCCAAGAGGAATATAAAACGCTTCTTGTGTTTCTGTTTTAAGAGAAGTTATTATAGAAGAAACTGTTTTTCCTTTTAATCTGTTAACCTTTTCCGTATCAATAGATATAGCAGTTATTTTTCCTGCGGAGTCTCGGTGTATTTTGCATATACTGTTATACTCCGCAGATTCATTTTCTGTTGTTTCAAGAATACAAGAATTAATAATTTCGCATATTTTGTTTGTTCCAGCCGTTTGTGCAAAGTCTGAAAGTGCGTTGTCCATATTTATAGATAGTTTGTATGAAATCAGGCATATAACCGTAATAAAAATAAATAGCTTTATTTTTAGTTTGATTTTTTTTGTCATATTATAAAACCGTTTCTATCGTTGAATTTGGCGTAAACCGTTTTTGTCGCTAAGTTTGGCGAAAACTGTTTCTATCGTTGAATTTGGCGTAAACTGTTTCTATCATTGAATTTGGCGTTTATTATCAATTATATTTCTTTTTGCTTAATATAATGAATCCATTTAATACTTTATCTGTAAAACAATATTGAATATTCAGGAGTTTATATGATTTTAAGAAGTGAAATAATAGTATCAGAATTTGAAGGCAGTTTCATTGCAGTTGCAGCAGAAGAAGCAGGTGAATATTTTCACGGAGTGATAAAACTGAATGAAACGGGAGCTTTTATAACAGAGCTTTTGAAAAAAGAAACAACTTTAGAAGAAATTGTTTCTATGTTATGTGAAAAATACAACGTTTCGGCAGAAAAAGCAAAGCAAGATTCAGAAGAAGTAATAAATGCATACAAAAGCATTTCTCTACTTTTGGAATAACGAAATATGAAACAACAAGTTTTTTCTGAGAATAAACCTATTTCCATAGAAAAAGCCTTGGAAACAGAAGAAAAATGTTTGTTTCCCATAAAGGGAATAAGTATGCTTCCAATGCTTGAACAAAAAAGAGATACGGTTGTTCTTTCTTCAATTAAAGAAAAACCAAAAAAATATGACGTTGTTTTATATAAAGTTGGTGAATTATATGTTTTACACCGAATTATAGGCGTTAAAAATGGTTATTACGTTATTTGCGGGGATAATTGCATAAAAAAAGAAATAATACAAAGTGATAAGATAATTGCTAAAGCAATAGGTTTTTATAAAAACGGGAAATATATTCCTTGCGATGACGAGAAATATCTGAAATATGCGAAAAAACAAGTTAGGGGAAGATGGAAACGAAGTATTTGTTTCAGAGTTAAAAATAAATTTTCCGCTTTTTTAGGGTTGAAAAAAGAAGATGTCAAAAAGAAATAAAACTGTTGAAAACTCAAAAATAAATAGTGATTTTGAAACAGAAGCTGTTGAAAACTCAAAAATAAATAGTGCTTCTGAAACAGAAGCTGATAAAAATTCAAAAATAAATAGTGATTTAAAAATAGAGAATGATAAAAACCTTTTAAATATGGAATATCTTGCTCTTGCTTTTAGAAACGCAATTTTGGGAAAAGGACCAATTTCTTTTGATTCTTCCGTTGACTTTAACGTTCTTTTTGAGCTTTCAAAAAAACACGCTGTTGTTTTGGCGGTTTTTGACTCTGTTAAACATAGTAAATGCCCCGAAAGTATAATGAAAAAATGGTCAGAAGAAGCGGGAAAAGCAATAACAAAGGAGATTCTTTTTGATAATGAGCTTAATAAAATTGAGAAAAAATTTTCAGAATCTGAAATTCCTTTTGTTTTTATAAAAGGAATAATTATAAAGGGCTTTTATTTAAAAAAAGGTTTGAGACAGTTTTGCGATTACGATATTCTCATAGATAAAAAAAGAGCTGATGACGTAAAAAAAATAATGGTTTCTCTTGGGTATTCCGTTTCAAGAGAAAAAGAGGCTGAAGAAGAAATAAGCGAAGCGGTTTCTGTTATAGAATGTAAAAAGAACCCTATATTTAATTTTGAGCTTCATAAAAAACTTTTCTGGGGAACTGAAAAAGGTTATTTTGAAAACATTTGGGAAAGAATTGTTTTTGACGGTTCAAACTCTTTTAAAGGAAGAATGACAGATGAAGACGTTTATTTGTATCATATTGCCCACCTTTGCTCTCATTTAAGAGAAAGAAGCGGGGCGGGGATCCGTTATCTTTCAGACCATTACGTTTTAAAGAAAAATCTTTTTGAAAAAAAGGGCTTTAACAGAAAATACGTTGAAAAAATATTGATTGAAGAAAATCTTTTGGAATTTGAAAAATATTTTGATGAATGTTCCAATAATCTTTTTGAAGCTGAAAAAATCAACGTTTCTCTTTTAGATGAATTTATTAAAAACGGTGTTCACGGAACTCTTGATAATAAAGTTAAACTCTCTCTTAAAAAGAATAACGCTTTTTCATATACTTTCAAACGTATTTTTCTCCCCCTTAATCAAATGTCAACTCTTTATTCTGTTCTTTTGAAATATCCTTTTTTGCTCCCTATATATTGGGTTCATCGCTTTTTTGTTATTGTTTTAAACAAAGAAAAAAGAAAAACTGCAAAAGCAGAGCTTTCTTTGGTGTTTAAATCAAAAAAGAATAAATAAAATATTCTTATAAATCAATAAGCTAAACAAGATTTTATAAAGCGATAATATAAATTAAATCTTTTTTTAATTGACAAAATAAATAAAATATTCTTTTTAACAAATACTTAATTAAACTAATAAAAAACGCCTTGTGCTTAATTATTCAAAGCACAAGGTGTTTCTTTCTTGTTTTTGTGTTTTATGCGTATAAACTATGGTTTCCAAGAAAATAGCTTTTGATTCTGAGATAGTCTGTTGAGCTAATACAATCGTCATTGTCTACGTTGGCAGCGTCAAAATAAACGCCTTCGAGAGCTTCACAGCCTAAAAACATAGATTTGATTTTCAGATAGTCTGTGGAATCAATCACCCCTGTTCCGTCAACGTCTCCGTGAACGATAACCGTATATTCGTTTCCGTTTACATCTGAAACAACAGAACCTGTTCCAACTTTTTCGCTTTCAGCTAATGGATTTCCGTTTTTGTCTTTTATAGTTGAAACAATTCCATATTGGGAAAGATTTTCAACAATGCTTGATGAGGTCGTTTTTTCAGAAACGTTTGGCATCGTTTTGTTTTCTATGTCTATATATATTTCGCTTTCTTTTTCAGAAACAGTTGTTTCTTGCTGTTCAATAAACGTAAATCCGTTTTCAAAGGCATATTTTTCTGCCGAAGAACCCTTTGAACCGCTTATTGTAAAGCCTTCTATTTTGGAGTCGGCATTATTTTCAGAATATCCAAATGCGTATTCTTCGATTATTGAAACGTTTTTTGGAATATGAACCATTTTTATATTGCAATCTAAAAACGCGTTCTCACCGATTATTTCAACAGAATTTGGAATAATAACTGTTTCAAGGGAAGAATTGTAGCAAAAAGCCTTGCCTACAATATATTTCGTTCCTTCTTTTATGGAATAATATTTTTCGTCAATATAATCTAAATATGAAGCGATGAGGTACTTTCCAATATATAAAACCTCATTTTCCCAATTTTGACTGTTGTTAAAATATCCTGAATCGTGAAATGCATCTTCGCCAATATATGAAATTGAATTTCCAAGAGTTATGTTATCCAGAGCATAACAATACATAAATGCTTTAGCACCAATGCTTTCAACGGAATCGGGAATATTTATACTATTAAGGGATGAACAACTTCTGAACGCAACGGAATCAATGGTTAAAACCGAATTTGGAACGTTTATCTCAAGAAGAGAGCAACAAAACTCAAATGCTCCATATCCAATTCTTGTAACGGTATCTGAAACGTATACGCTTTCAAGGTATGTTGAATCAGAAAATGCATAATCTCCAATAGAGGTTATTCCGTTTTCAATAACGAGGGTATAAAATTCGAGATATTGCCAAGGAGTTACGGAACAAAAGTCGGGCATATCTCCTTCTCCCGAAATAGTCAACGTTCCTTTGCTGTTTAAATTCCAAGTAAGTCCTTCACCGAAAGTTCCTGATTCTTCTTCCACAGAAATCTCAAATGATTCTTCTTTTTTGGTTATTTCCGTTTCAAAACCATCATAAGCATAGGCAACGGCGGATATGAAAGGACAAAATAATGCAATTGATAATAAAAGAGATAATAACTTTACAGTTTTTTTCATTTTCTTTTTCCTTTCTTTATTTTTCTTTTTTCTTTCATCTTTTTTTGACAACTTTTTTGTGAATCATAATAATTCTAACTCAATAAACTGTTAAGCTCAAGTTTTTCTATTATAATACACAAATAAAATTTCGTCAATGGTGTTTAAAAACAAAAAATTGAATAAAAAAGCAAAAAAAACATACTAAAATTCCCAAAAAAATCCTACCAACCCCAAAAAAAGTAGAATTTACGCCAAAAATGCATATCTTGAAATTCAACTTCTATGAAAATTCATTTTAACAAGCTCGTCTTTAAGTTTAACCATAATTCTTTTTTCAAGTCTTGATATGTATGATTGTGAAATACCGAGCAAATCGGCAACTTCTTTTTGAGTTTTTTCAATTCCGTTTGTGGTTATTCCAAATCTTAGCTCAATAATAATTCTCTCTCTTTCCTCTAACTTAGAAAGGGCAAGTCTTATAAGCCTTATGTCTTCCTCTCTTTCAATGTCCTTGTTAACGTAATCGCTGTCTGTTCCCAAAAGGTCTGATAATAAAAGCTCATTTCCGTCCCAATCTACGTTTAGCGGTTCATCTATGGAAACTTCGTTTTTAAGCCCTGCATTTTTTCTTATAAACATTAAAATTTCGTTTTCAATACATCTTGAAGCATAGGTTGCAAGTTTAATTTCTTTTTCAGACTTGAATGAGTTAACAGCTTTCATAAGTCCAATAGTACCAATAGAAACAAGGTCTTCAATTCCCATTCCCGTATTTTCAAATTTTTTTGCAATATAAATAACTAACCTCAGATTTCGCTCTATAAGAGCGTTTTTGGCTGAAACGTCCGTTTTCATTCTTGAAATAAGCTCTGCTTCTTCTTCCTTTGTTAAGGGGGGAGGGAGAGTGTCAGGACCGTTGACGTAGAAGCATTGATTTTCATATGGAGTATGAAAAAAACATAGCTTTTGAATTAAACATCTGTGGGGCGAACTTTCCTTATTAAAAACGTTTAAACGTAATGATTTTTTTAGCTTTTTTTCTTTTTTGTCTTCTGAAAAAATTGTGTTCATAATAATTCCTTTCCGTTTTATTTATTTGAGACAGTATAATTAAATTAAAGATGCAGGGAGAAGTCCTTCGGCTCCTCCAAAGCTCCCTTCTGAAAAATCTATTCCAATCAAAGCAGAAACCAGCTTTTTGTTCTTTTGGGAAAACTGTTTAATCTCAACCTTTTCAGGTCTGAAAATTGGAATCAAACCTCGGTCTGTTGAAATAAGCCTTATTCCGCAAGGAAAATTTTCAGAGAGTACGTCAAGTTTTTTTATGGCTTTTAAATTGTTTTCATCAAAAATATCCCTAAGAACATATTCTTTAAGAAGTATAATACAATCTCCGCTTATGGGATCAGAAAGAAGGTTTCCCGTATCAACAAGAGCATCAAAGGATTTATTTTTGTTTTTTCTGCTAATTGTAACGCAAACCGTTTTTTCCTTGATTCTGTTTCTTGTTTTTACAAAGAGAGGAACTGAGACAATAAAAGCGGAGATAATTATTATAATCAGATTAAGAGGTGAAACGTCTGCATAAACTGAACCGAAATATTCAACGTATTTTCCAAAAAATGAAAAAACAGACGTTGAAATTCCACCGCAAAGAGAGCTGACCAAAAAGAAAACGAATGACAGCCTTAAAACGCTTTTTGAATCTGTTGTCGGGGCGGAAACGGAACATATAATAATTAAAACTGCTATATGTACGCATAACAAGGGCAATTCAGGAAGTTTTGAAAGGTATAGGGATAAAACGGAATATATTCCTCCAATTAAAGCAGAAGCAGAAACGTTTAAAATTCTTCGTTTCAGTCTGCAAATATAAAGAGAAATACATATGCAAATAAAATCTGCAATAAAATTAAGTATAAATAAAACGTCAGCGTATACTGTATATGTCAAATTATTCTCCATTCGGTTTTTTGTTTATATTTTACTTCATATGCTACGAATTTTTTGTCAAAGAGGGGAATATATAAATAATAATCTTTGACAAATAAAGGAGCTGTTATGTTAAATATGGAGAAAAAATCAAAAAATAAAAAGGAAAGTTGGAAAAATATATTTTTTTATCTTATTATGATATTTATGCTTTCTATATCCGTTTATATTTTTGCAAAAACTAATAATAAGTCAATTTCCGTTGGAGAATTTGGCGAAAAGGAAAAAAACTTTTCCAATATATCTTTTTCAGATGCCTTTAATAAAATGTTCAAAAATATATGTTAAGGGGTAATTGAATATGATAAAACAGTTTAAAAAAACACGCCTTCGAATAAGCGTATGGTGGGTTTTATCAATGTTAATGCTTTTTTTTCTCAATGGGGGGTATTCCTTTTGCATTATTGCTTTTTCCGCCTTTTGTCATGAAGCGGGGCATCTTATTTGTATGGCTTTTTTGGGTGCTTCTCCCTTGGAAATAACCTTTGGTTTTTTGAATTTTAATATAAAATATAACAAAAACGTAACGTCATATAAAACCGATTTATTAATTTCAATTTCGGGAATCGTTGCAAATATAATTCTTTGTGTTGTTGCTTATTACGTTAAAAATACAGAGCTGTTTTTTGTTAATCTTTCCCTTGCGTTTTTTAATCTTCTACCGTTTGAGGGGCTTGACGGGGGAAATATTATACGCTGTTTTTCAGAATCAGAGTGGTTTATAAAAAAAGAAATCAGACATAAAAGCCTTTTTAAAAATATTAAAAGAATGGGAAAAGCATCTTCATACGCTTTTGTTATTACATTATCAGTTGCTTCGGGATTTAATTTATCCGTTGTATTTTCGGGTGTGTCTTTTTTGGTTGGCGGTGAATTGAATTGTCAGAGTTTAACTCTTTAATTTCTTATTGAAACTAATGACAAGATTGAGGAAATTCAAGGAGATATTCTTGTTATCGATATTCTTTTGAAAATTGCTCAATTGATTCGGAAGTAAGGGTTTTGCAGACTTGCTGGAAATAACGAATCCGGAATGGCAAAACGCAGTGGAAGAGTACCTTAACACTAAAACGTGTTAACCCCCTCGAATCCGAGGGGGTTATTTGTTCCGGTGAACAATGGAAATGTCAATAAAAGTGCAGTCAAAAAACGAACTAAATAACGAAAACTCGTTTTTTTATGCATTGAAGGCTTGATTTTGCAATTTCTCTCACCAACGTGAGATTTTTTTGCTGTGATTTTATCTTTTTCCACCGTAAATCGCACTGCGTTGCGATAAAACAACATGTGGAACAAAATCCACCGACACACTGAAATAAACAAAAGTCAGGCATTTTTAAGCCAAAGTGAGAGGGGAAAAGTACATATCAAAAACCTGTTCACAAATGAAAAAAGCATCGAATAAATCGTTATTATTATTGTTGATAACTCCATAAGCAACTCGCATTTGCAAATGTTGATAGAGCAAATAACAGCAACCGAAAAAGACGGAAAACTCACAGTCAATTTTATGCGTGGAGGCTTCCATAGAATCCACTTCGACTATTACAACGAAAACGGCGAAATAACAGGTAGAGATGAAGAAGTGTGGTGCTGGGTGCGAGCGGAATAATGAAAAAGAAACCGAAAGTACTGAAAAATGGACTTTCGATAAGGGTGGATTAAGCCGTAAACAAAAAATCTCTTTACTTATAATACGATACAAAACTGTTGAATACAAATATGTTTATTTTTTGAAAAACAATTAAGAAAAAACGATATGTTCTCTTAAGACTTTAATTTTTTCAATCTTAAGATTTTGTCTTTTAAAAAAAAATAAATTTTGCCTCATTTTTTGAAAATTGTGTTGACTTTTTGAAACAAATTGTGTATAATAAAGCGAGAATTTCCATCGTGAAAAACGAAAAGATTTGTTATAGAAAACTGTTAAAGTTTTGCGATGTTTATATTGTTGGCAATTTCCCCTTGTATCATGTTGAAGTCAATTATAGTCCTGCGTATCTAATAAATTTTGATGAGGATGAGCTATGAAAATTAAAAGAGCATTATCTCCAATAATATTTCAAATTGTTTTATATGTGTTTCAATTTTTGATTTTACCATCGGTTTACTATATATCCCCCTTCGATGTTGCAAGGTCTATGATTGCTATTTTTCTATCTACTTTGTTTATAACGATTGTTGGAATGACCTTTTTTAGCGATGCACTTCGAAACTGGTTATTAGGATTGTTGTTGCATTTTGCTTTAATTCAGGTATACCATCCAGATAATATTTACGGCATAGGTAATGGCATGTTCGATTTTGATATAATAACAATAACAATTATTTTCCTGTTGATAATGGGAACACAAATATTTGTTTGGCTGTTTGTAAAATTATTTAGACGAATAAATAAAAAGGTTTAAGAAAATAATTCCTGATATAACCGTCCGTCTTAACGTCGTCAGCATTCTTAATGTGGGAGTCTTATAATCGATTTGTTGGCGGTATGGATGATCCTCATATGCAACCGACATATTACCTTATAGCGAGAAATGATTTTTCTTTATTAGATTGATTGAGAGGATGGATTTGAATGAATCACACTATTTGTAAAAAGCAAACACTTTTCCCTGTTCTTGGAATGGTTATAATTTATGCTTTGCAATTTCTCGTGTTTCCAATATGTTTTCCGAGGTTTTCTGCTGGGTCTAATGAAGCAACGTTTTTGTTTATTGTTCCATTGATTGCTTTTTTAGTGTTAACGAACATTTTAATTGACGTAAACATAGTGAGATGGGCAATTGCTGATTTAATATACTGCGTATTGGTTGTCGTATATAATGGACAGGGATTGTATGGGATCGGAAAAAGAGGGATAAATTTAGATGGAAATGTACCAAAATATTCATTTGAAGCCGCTGTGATGTCAAGCGTTGTAATTGCTCTGGCTGTGTTTGTTTTACAAACGTTGATTCTATTAGCAAAAAAAGTTTATCTAAGGATGAAAAAATAATTACCGAGAAAAAGATTTCATTAAATAATATCCCGCCTTGAACTTGATTTGAAAATTCAAAAATTCAAGACGGGATATTAAATTTGCAAAATTCAGGTGATGGTTCTCTTTAATTCTTTTGGACGAAAATTTTGGGAAGAGGGAAGAAAAGTGCTTTGCGTTTGATGTATTTATTTTTGTTTTTTATCAAAAATATCCATTTTAAAGATTTATTTGTATGTAATAAACTACAAAAATATTTGTTTGGTCGGTGTTGGGGTATAATATAGATAATATGTAGTCAGCATCACACGTTACCAAACACAAAAAGAAATCCGAACCTATCTCCTGCACAGAAGATTTGGTTCGGATTATTGCTTTTTGGTGTGCCTCACAGGACTTGAACCTACATATCCTTGCAAACATAAGAATCTGATGGTAACATTACCTTGGTAAAAGTCAAAACACAATTTTAATGGTTTAAACAGTATTAACGATTATAATGTGTTTAAGTCAACAGGGAAATTACAATAAAACTCATCGCACCTCTAACTTGTGTCAAAAACGCACGAAGTTTTATTCGAAATTTTTATTAAAACTATTGATATTATTATAAAACCGTGATATACTATATCTACAACTAAAATCATTTTTGACACAAGTTCGAGGTAAAAAGTATGATAAAAAGAGATTTTTACTTGAATCGTATTATCAATAATATGTGGAACGGAGAGGTAAAGGTTATAACGGGAATCCGCAGATGCGGAAAATCCACATTGCTTTTTGATTTGTTCTTTGAATATCTTACGAAAACAAAAGGGATTGACGAAGAATTAATAATCAAATTAGAGCTTGACCAGAGAAAGCATTATAAATATAGAAATCCTATAATTCTTTGCGAATACGTTGAGGGGATTGTAACGATTGATAAGGATAAACAATACTATCTTTTTATCGATGAAGTTCAGTTTACAAAAAAGATAGTCGATGAAGAAAATGGGGGAATAGAAGTAACGATATACGATATGCTTAACGAGTTGAAATCGTATAAAAATCTTGACGTATATGTTACGGGAAGCAATTCTCACGCACTTTCAAAGGATATAGCCACAGAGTTTCGTGGCAGATCAACGCAAATACACGTGTATCCCCTTTCTTTTGATGAATATTATGCTTTCGTTGGTGGGGACAGCCGTAATGCCTTGGACAGATATATGCTGTACGGTGGATTGCCAAAAGTTCTTACAATGAATGATGACAGAGACATAAAAGCATATTTGACGTCTTTATACGAGGAGCTGTATATTAAAGATATTGTTGAACGCCACAATATAGAACGAGAGGATATATTAAATGACATCTTGGACTATCTTTCTTCTCAAATCAGTTCCTTGACCAATCCTACAAACGTTGCCAATGCGATAGCAAGTATGAGAAACGAGAAGGTTAATCCAACGTTGACGTCAAATTATATAAGTCATATTATTGATTCATTTTTGGTAAGTATGGCAAGAAGATTTGACGTTAAAGGGAAGACATATTTTAATTATCCCAACAAGTATTATTATACAGATATTGGGCTTAGAAATGCACGATTGAATTATAGACAATTTGACCCAGGACATATTATGGAAAATATCTTGTATAATGAACTGATCAAACGTGGATATTCTGTAGACGTGGGTGTTGTTTATGATAGAAGTACAGGATCAAATATCCAAAAGGAAATAGATTTTGTTGTAAATGATGGCGATCGAAAAATATATATTCAATCAGCACTCAGAATGGATACGGATGAAAAGGCATCGTCCGAACTTGAATCCTTGAAGTTAGCTAAGGATTTTTTCAGAAAAGTAGTCGTTCGATTGGACATTCCACATAATTTTTATGATGAAGATGGGATATATCATTGTAATCTTATAGACTTGTTGCTTGGAAAAATAGAATTGCTTTGATATGTTTTATGATTACAAAAGCGTTAAGAAAAATGATTATATCAGAAAACAATAGCAAGGAAGGCTAAGATGAACGTATTTGATGTTGTTGGTGAGAATTTTTTTAAACCCTTGACAAGCCAATTTAAAACTATATATCTTGATTGTCTGACAATTATATACGAATCCTATCGTTCAGAACTGTCGTATGGTATAGAGCGGGAAATCATTGTTTCGAAGCTATCAGATTATTTTGAAAGGTCAAATATTTCTGATATTGAGTTTGAAGATGAACTTGAAATACTTAAAGATTCACGTTCAAAAGCCACAACTTTTTTACGGAAGTTGAAGGATTTTGGATGGATTGAATATGAAATAACGAATAATCAGACAGCAAAAGTTAATATGAAAGATTATGCGGTAACGTTGGTCAAAACCTTTTTAGAAATTTCTAATCCTCGTGAGATGGAATATCAGAGTGAGATAGCAATGATATATTCCACGCTTACAAATGAAGAATTGTTTGATAGACCGTATCCACACGTTTTGAAACCTGTATTTGAAAGAACACGGGCTTTGTTTGACGGATTGAAAAAGCTAAATACAAATATCAAAAAATATATTGAAGAAATTACTGCTGATAAAACGTCTGAGGAAATAATACGGGATTTTTTTACTTATCACGAAGAAATAGGATCAAAGGCATATCATCGAATTAAAACGGAAGAAAACATTTCTCGGTTTCGTAATACTATTATTGGCAGACTCAGGGACATTTTGAACAATTCAGATATTTTTGAGCGAACTGTTAAAGGATATCAGAATATCGAAAATGAAAACGATTACTATACTGCTGAGGACGAAGTGAAAAACCAAATCTCCGCAATTATTGATGGATTCAGATCCTATGATGATATCGTTTCAGAGATTGATAAAAAACATTCAAAATATTTGAAAAATGCGGTAGAGAGAGCAAAATTCTTGCTTATTAATACTAACAATACGGAAGGGAAAATTTCTACCATATTGCAATATATGGCTGAACAATACAATCGAGAAGAGCAAAATAATTTGAATGAAGATGCATCAGACGATATATGTATGGTATTCAATATTTTCTCTCACGGTTTTCTCAGCGATGAATCACTCAAAACCGTTGCAATATCTCGCAAGATAACCGATGTTGATGACGTATTCGAGCCTATTAACATAACGGAAGAAGAACGAAATATGTTCCGTATTGCTATTTCAGAAAAAAACAAAAACAGATTTTCTAAAAAAAATATAGAACGATATGTTGATTCTATGCTATCTGATAGAAATATGATAATGGCATCAGAAATTCCAATGGAAACAAAGCGTGATCTGATACGTGTGATTTTTATCAGCTTATATGGTCATTCATCAGAGACGGACTATATTGTTAAACCACGAGACGAAATTATTTCTTTGAAAGGTTTCAGATTTCAAAACTTTGAAATTAAGAGGAGGCATAAATAATGGAAATAGCCAATGTTTTTGAACAAGTTTCAAAAGAAAAATTCAAAAGTGCGGCAAATAAATTGTTGGGAGAATGTTTTCTTTTAAAAAAACATAAGGATACCGTCTCGGATTATAATTATATTCTTAATAACAAAAATGCTTTTATTGAATATTTTGATATTCTTGGTTATGAGCTAATCATAGAAGAACAAAACGGCGTTATAGCCCTTAATAATCAAACGGGAACGGGTAGAATTCATTTGAAAAAGATTGAAAGTATTCTGATTTTGATTTTAAGGCTTTTATATATTGAAAAAAGAAAACAGCTTTCTCAGATTGATGATGTGGTTATAGTTGTTGATGAGATTTATGATAAATATAATATGCTTAAAATGAATACAAAACTCGATAAAACTACCATAAGAAACGTGCTTGGTATGTTTCAACGATATCATTTAATAGGAAAACTTGATTCAGACGTGTCAAATCCTGATACGAGAATCGTTATATATCCTTCAATTACGTTTGCAGTAACTGCTAAAAGTCTTGACGCTTTGTATCAAAGTGCAAAGGATAAACTTGAAAAATATTCTAAAGGAGGTGATTCTTTTGGTGCAAACGAATATGCAGACAACGAAGAAATTGACGAGAATTAGACTTGTTAATTGGCATTATTTCAGCAATGAGACAATTAACGTTGAAGGTTCTTTCTTAATCAGCGGTATAAACTCTGCTGGTAAATCCACGATTTTGGATGCAATTCAGCTTGTTTTGACAACCAATACAAAAAGATTCAATCCTGCCGCCAACGAAAAAAGTAAACGTGATCTTAAAGGATACGTAAGATGTAAAACGGGAGAAGAGGGAAATACTTATCTTCGAAAAAAAAGTGTTATATCCTACGTTGCACTTGAATTTTATGAAGAGAGTAAAGATAGATTTTTTGTACTTGGCGCAAAATTCGATTCTCCCGATGAAGAATCTGAAATAAGAAGATTGTGGTTTTGCGAAGAAGGGACTCTTGATGGGTTTAATTTTATTGTTGATAATAAACCTGCAACAGACGAGCAATTCAGAAACAATGGCAAAAAAATATACCCAATCAGAAGCACGAAAGAAGCAAAAGAACGCTTCAAACGGCGATTGGGAAATTTGGATGAGACGTTTTTTGATATGATCCCGAAGTCCTTGGCTTTTAAGCCGTTGGACAACGTTAAAAATTTTATAACACAGTTCATTCTCCCTGAAAAGCATATTGAAGTAGACGTTCTTCGCGAAAACATTCGTAATCTGAGAGAAATGCAGTTGCTCATTGATGAAATACGAAAACAAATTTCTGATTTAAAAAAGATTATTGAAACCAATGAAAAGATGGAGGAAATTCAAGGCGATATTCTTGTTATCGATATTCTTTTGAAAATTGCCGAGATTGAAAATAAAAAGTCTAAAATTGAAGATTATCAAAATAAACTTGAATTGAAGAATCAAGAATTATACTCTAAAAACGATGAGCTTAAAAAGAAAGAGCAAGAATTGAAATCTGAACAAGAGAGCTTGAAGGCTATCATAATTGACATTAGCAACAATGAATGTAGTAAACTTATTGACAAATTGAATCAAGATTTAAAAATGCTTGAAAAAGAAAGGGTTGCAGTTTCTTCACATATCGAGATTTTACATTCACAGCTTGACAAGGTGATACGTTCCCTTAAATTCGTTCCTGATGTTCCCGAAAATTTGAATTCACTTGATATTCGAAATCTCGAAAAATCAACAGTTTCTCAAAATTCACGTAACGAGCTTTTTGTAACATTGAATTCGATTTTTAAAAAGGCTAATTTAAAATTAAATGAGGAAAAAGCTGAGAATAATCAGTCTTTGAATATACTTGCAAATGAACTTTCGGAAATAAAAGAAAAAATTGATAGATTGCGTAAAAACAAGATAACGTATCCAATAAATACTATCAGATTAATAGATGCGGTAAAAGCAGAATTTGAAAATCGATCAATTGATTCGGAAGTAAGGGTTTTTGCAGACTTGTTGGAAATAACGAATCCAGAATGGCAAAACGCAGTGGAAGGGTACCTTAACACTCAACGATTCAATATTATTGTCGAACCTGAATATTATGATATTGCGGCAGACGTATATGATCGTATGAAATCCAAAATTGAAGGCGTGTCTTTGATAAATACAAGAGCATTGGATTTAAGAAAAGATACTCAGCAAAACACTTTGGCGTTTGTTGTTTCAAGCAAAAATCGATATGCAAAGGCATATGCTGATTACTTAATGGGACGAGTTGTTCTTTGCGAAAAAGTTGATGAATTGAAGCAACATTCTATTGCTATAACTTCAAGCTGTATGCTTTATCAAGGCAAAGGCTTAAAAAAGATTCCAGAGGATGTTTATCGAGTTCCATATATAGGAAAATACGCTTTAAAACGTCAGCTTGAAATTGCTGAAAGCGATTATAAAAATGTAAAGGAAAATTTTGATAATACAGAATCGAAGATAAAAGAGATAAATACAGCTCTTTATTATATATCAGAATGTAATTTTGGCGTTATTGAGCTTTATCTTTCTGCTCCCATTGAGCTTGATGGTATAAAAGAAAAAATTAATAGGACAAGTTTAGAGCTGAAAGAGGCGGAAAAAGACCCAACTATTATTGAACTTCAATTCAAGGAAAAAGAATGCAGCGAACGCGTAAGCTCATTAAACAATAAAAGAGACAGTCTTAACGGAGCTATCATAAACCTTAAACGTGATATTTCTGATATAAATAACCAGATAAATTCGTTGAGGCAAAATGCTTCTGAAATTGAAAACCAAATTCAACAATTGAGTAATGGGAATAACAAAGCTATAGAGTCTGCACAACAAAAATATGCAGAGCATAGCAAAACCAAAGAAGCTGGAACTATATGTGAAAAATATGGACGAAGGAAAGCAGTCTGTGAGAATCAATATAAAGCTCAACGAGATATCCTGATTAAATTGCAAACGAGTTATAAAGAATGTGAACACGGAACAGGAGAACAAGTAATATTTGCATACGAAGAAGAATATAGAACGTTATCCAATCATAATTTGATTGAATATGAGGAAAAACTTGCTAAGGCGAAAGAAGAGTGTGAACTTGAATTTCGTGAAAACTTCCTTGCGCGTATGAGAGAAAATATAGAAAGCGCACAAGATGTTTTTAAAAGTCTCAATAAATCATTGCGAAATATTTATTACGGTAATGACTCATATAAATTTCACTGTTCTGCCAATCGTATGAAGCAAGGGCTTTATGAAATGATAACTTCAGATATAAATCTTGGAGGTTTCACTCTTTTTTCAAGTGAGTTTGAGGAAAAATATCATAATGAAATGGAAGCTCTTTTTTCAAAGCTCACAGAATCGGACGAGAGGGGAGAAAAGATTCTTTTCGAGTATACGGATTATCGTGAATACTTGGATTACGATATAGAAATTGTTTCAAAAGATGGTAAATCACAATTTTTCTCAAAGACTTATGGCGAAAAAAGCGGCGGTGAGACACAAACACCATATTATGTCGCTATTGCCGCATCTTTTTCACAGATGTACAGCGTTGGTGAAACTATCAGAATAATTATGCTTGACGAGGCGTTTGATAAAATGGACGATGGACGAATTGCAAGTATGATGAAGTTTTTCCGTTCGCAGAATTTTCAAATTATTTTGGCAACGCCCCATGAGAAAATGGAAACAATTGGTGAATACGTGGATACCATATTGGCGGTTTATCGAAAGGGATATTCAACCGTTGTTGAGGAATATCATTTATGACAAAATATGAAAAACAAATATTAAATGCTCTCCTTGATAAGTATGAAAGAAGCAAAAGCTTTGTTGGCGCAAATCAGGTAACTCAACGTTTTACCGTAAAGCCGGAAGTTCTTTTCCCAAAGTATAAAGATGATTCGGAATTTGAATTATATTGTGCAGTAAATGAAAGCATAGAGAATTTAGTAAACCTTGGTTATATAGATGCTAAAAAATATAATAATGGGGTAATACAACGAATTGCTTTGAACGTTGGTTTGTTGAGGGATATATATGATTACATAGATAGAGAACCAAAAACTGACGTTGTTATCCAGCTGCAAAATATTCTTTTGGATTACAAAGATAAAAACGGTATATTATCTGCATATTGTGCTTGTCAACTCAAAAGACTTGCGGTTAATAAGGCTGTTGAGTTTTTCGATGGTGATATTTTGGGTTTTGAAACTGTTCTCAAAGTGGTTTCAGCAATAACTAATGTTGAGAATGAAACTTTTGAACGAGATTTTTCTATTAAAACTCTTGGAGATTCAAAAGCATTTGAAAAAATACGCTCTAAGGTTGTTTCACTTCTGTATGAATACGGAGATTATCCACAAAAAGAAACAATTCTTGCAGATTTGAATATAGTGAAAAATCCTGGACACGTATTTTTTAAAGGTAAGGGTAGCATTACTGTTTGCGGTCAGAAAATCGATTTTTCAAAAATGGAGGCGGATATTGCAATTTCTTCCGTTTTGCTGAGGTTTGTTGATTCCGTTGAGGTGTTCGGAAGTACAGTTATAACTGTTGAAAATTTGACAACCTTCAATGCGTTTAGCTGTATAGATTCTTTTGCAATTTATCTTGGCGGATATCATAACGAAAATAGGAGAAACTTCATAAAAAAAGTTTACGACCAGAATAGAGAAAAAAAGTATCTTCATTTTGGAGATATAGATGCTGGCGGTTTCTGTATTCTTGAACACTTACGCAAACGAACAGGAATAAACTTTTTGCCATATAAAATGAACGTTGAAACGTTAAAAGAAAATTATCAGTTTTCCAAAAAACTAACCGATAATGATAAAAAGAGACTCTTGCCCTTGTTGGATTCTGAATTTGAAGAAACCGTTAGATTTATGGTGGAAAATGATTGTAAATTAGAACAAGAAGCGATGGATTTATCTGGAATAGGATTATAATTGAAGTTGCTTTGTTGATATATGAACTCAACGTGTTACCCCCCTCGAATCCGAGGGGGGGATTTGTTTCAGCAAACCTAAAAAATGGTTAAATGACAGACAGGGATAATTAGTGTTATGTGAAGGGCGGGTAGGACGAATATTTCAGGAGAAAAAGCCATCAAAAGCAATAAATTTGTTTTATTCTTAACAAAAAAGATATTCGTAAAATCCCAAAGCAAATTCGACTTTGAAATCTACTTCGGGACTTCACTATAAAAAGATATTGCCTTCTGAACGGAAAATGGAAATGTCAATAAAAGTGCAGTCAAAAAACGCACTAAATAACGAAAACTTGTTTTTTTTATGCATTGAAGACTTGATTTTGCAATTTCTCTCACCAACGTGAGAGTTTTTTGCTGTGATTTTATCTTTTTTCCACCGTAAATCGCACTGCGTTGCGATAAAACAACAGGTGGAACAAAATCCACCGACACACTGAAATAAACAAAAGTCAGGCATTTTTAAGCCAAAGTGAGAGGGGAAAATTACATATCAAAAACCTGTTCACAAATGAAAAAAGCATCGAATTAATCGTTAGCATTATTGTTGATAACTCCATAAGCAACTCGCATTTGCAAACGTTGATAGAGCAAATAACAGTAACCGAAGCAGATGGAAAACTCACCGTCCATTTTATGCGTGGAGGCTTCCATAGAATCCACTTCGACTATTACAACGAAAACGGCGAAATAACAGGTAGAGATGAAGAAGTGTGGTGTTTTCCTAGGTGAAAGAATAAAAAGTGATAATTTTTATTCGCAGTGTATAAAAACAATTAAAAAACACATAACAAAAGAGGGACGATACAACCAATCGTCCCTCAAAAAATAGGCAAATATTCAAAGAAAATGTTTAAAAATCAAGTGAACATACTCATAAAATTTCGTAGAGTATTCCCCTTGACGAAAATCTTTAAAAAGTGTTGATTGTTAGCGGATAATTATAATTTCACAACCATTTTTTTGACCAATAATAATTCATCCAAAAGCACATTTGAGCTTTATCAAAAATAAACTTAAATCTTGGAGCAAGCAGAGCGTTATCAACTGGCTTGCTACAAGAGTCGGAGCTAAAGCAGCAAGAAAAATCGTTGACAAAGCGGTTACAGCTGGCGTTTCCGCATTGGCTACATACCTTGCAGCACATGTTTCTTGGCTGGGTTGCTTGGCTGGCCCCATCGGCGGTCTCGCAGCAGGCGCAATCGGATGGCTCTAATATAGCAGTTTGCCACTAATCGTGGCGACGGCTTACTTCAGGCTGTTCTAGGGGAAGGGTTCTTTTTCTGGAAGGGACTCTTCCCCGTTTTTCTTACTATCTATTCTGACAAGCACTTTTGGACAGAATTTTTAACATAAATTGAGATGATACGAAAAGTAGCGGCTATGCCACAGACCGTTTCTTGTATCTAATCATATATTTGCGTAAAATATGAGAGAGGTGATTTTGTGGTTACTGAAGCAAAAAGACGAGTCAGAAGAATGACACCAAAGGAAATCGTGCTGATTTATTTAATTTTTGCTTTATTCTTTTCATTAATTGGTTATATCTATGCAGACACTACCAGCGAATCGGTTAAGTTCGATTTCAGCGGAATAGAAGCACCGGGAATCGAATTTATTTTTGCAAATAATATTGGCTTCTTTTCGCTTGTTTGTGTTTTGCCTTTTTTTAACTTCGTGATGTATGCCACGCAGTTTTTAGCAATCGGAAATAATATTTTTCAAATTCATACGCTTCCTATGGAAGTTCAAAGCAATTTGTTATATCGGCACGCCATTTTTGAAATTGTCGCACTGTCAGTATCTGTATATATAAGTTATGAAATATATAGAGCATTGTATGATTATTTACATAATTCTATTAAACCCAACAAAAAAACATATATGAAAATAATTTTGCCATATGTAATTGTTGTTGCTTTAACACTAATAGGAGCTTGTTTGGAGGGAACCGTAAATGTTTAGTTTACAGAACTTAAATTTTAAATATGATGATTGGATTTTTCAGGATGCAACCTGTGACATAAGATGCAAAAAAGTTGGTATCATCGGTGGAAATGGCATTGGAAAAACCACTCTTTTACATTTACTTAATCGTGATTTGGAACCGGAGAGCGGGGAAATTACTTTGCCGGGGAATACGTATTTTGTGGATTTCACCACAAAGAACTATATGTATTTCACACCACGTGAATTGACCTCTTTGTGTGTCACTCTAAATAGTTTTGAAGATGTTTTTGACGATTTGGTTGGTGTTTTAAATTTTGATGGGATGCTTGATGTTTGTTTAAATAAATTATCATTAGGAAATCTAAAAAAAGTTTTCTTAATGCTCGGTCTTGCATCCAAAAGTAGCGTAGTTTTGCTCGATGAACCATTTGAGAATCTGGATGAAAAAACAAATCAAAATCTAACCCAGTACATTTCAACTTGTGACAAAGATATGGTGATTGTAAGCCATAACGTATCTCTTTTGCGCTCGTGTGTAGATGAAGTGTATGAGGTTACCGATAGAACGTTGGTGTTAAAATGAATACTACGGCAATAAAAACATTTCGAAAATTATTGCTTAAGCAAAAGCGAAACTATAAGAAAGAGATCTTTATTGGATTGCTTTTCTTAGCAATTGCAATTGGTGCTTATCTAATAAACCAAGCTGTAGGTAACTTATTGGTAATAACATATCTGTTTGTTACTTCAACGGCCAATTTCGCAAAGAATGATATTTTTTGGAATGCAGATGATTTTAAATCATTAAATATTTTTGCCCATTCTAAGCAATATTTTGTGTTCTTTCTTTGGCAAAGATTTTTGCTTGACTCGTTTATATCCAATCTAATAGTTGGAGTCGGACTTAGTATCTTCTTGTTTATCAAGTTTGGGATATTGCAGGTGTTGGCATTTTTGCTGTTCGTAATAATGTACTTTATCATATCCCCCAGTTGTAGTGTGATCTATAGTAAAAAGAACAAAATCACCACTGCTATCTGCGTTTGTGTCCTTTTAATTATCCCGATCCTACTGTGGCTTGATTTTGCTTTTTGGCATTTAGCCACTAGCTTATATTCCATTTGCACAATAACAGATTTTATTTACTGCTGTTTATTTTCTGCGATTTGCTTTCTGTTTTTTATGATAGTAAGCAAAACTTGCAAAGCTCAAAAAATCAATAATTATCCGTCAAGAACTATTTTCGGATTCCTGAAGAAGTTTGATATATGGCTTTATAAGGACTATATGCTCAATTATAAAATGGTCCTTACAAATATTATTTCGCTTGCAATCACATTGCTTCTGTTTGTGGATTCTGACGATATGGGGATTTTAAGACCATTCTTATTATGGTTGGTGTGCGGAAGTAAGCTATTTTCAGTAAAGGACAAGAAAACAAAAGAGTATTTACTTGTGTTTAAAGATCCTTTGTTTTGTAAAAAAGCTGCGGGGCAGGATATTGTCTTTGTGAGGAAAAAGAAATTTAAAGCAGTAATGACGGGTAGCCTCGTCAAATTCTTGGTAACGTTGCCGTTTTTAATTGTGTTAGGATTCACTTCAGTAGAGGATATTCTCATTTTTGGTATTACTTCAGTTATAAGTGCCATGCTTGAGTGTTTTACAATTTACAAAAGTGGTATCTCAACGCAAGCGGTTATTTACTTAGTAAAGACCACAATTCCTGTTGTTTGGGGATGTATTATTTTAAATCATTATTCAATGACGTTGTTATACATCTATTTGGCAGTTGCAATTTTGATTAGTGCTTTTCTGTTGTTTGATGCAATCAGCAAAAAGAATACAGAACAACTTGTAGCCGTAATTTAAAGGAGCATAGATATGAAATCAATCTTTCGTTATATAATTCTAATTCTCAGTTCTTTAGGGTTGGCAATATTGGTATTTAACACATTGCCTGCTGACAATCTTTTGACAGATATATTGGCTGAAAATCCCAGATACAAGATAGCGATAATCGCTATTATTTTTGTAGGATATTTTGTAATGTATATAATCACAACACTTATTATGTCTTTTATCTGTTGCTTGTTTTTTAAGATTGCGACTAAAGAAAAAGAACAATTTAACCTAAAAGTAGCTCAAAAGTATAATAAGTTCAGTATTACGCTGCTGATCGCTCTTCATGTGATCTGCTTCGGTTTGCAATTATTTACCAATTATATTGTATATGCTATTTTGTATACCGTTGTCGGTCTTTTAATTGTATGGCTATTCACTCGGCAGTATAAGAGAAAAGAAGATCCCGATTTAAATATTTATTTGGCTTTAATACCGCAGATTGCTTATGTTGTAGGCAATGTGGTATATGCATATTTTAGTTTTTAACAGGAGGTAATGTATGCCTAACATCAATGATGAGATTAGCTATCTGAAAGAAAAACTTTCTCTAAAAAATGGCGATATTATTTATGTTGTATCACACAAAAAGAAAAAGTCAGCACTAGCCGGATTGCTTGACTTTGTAACCGGGGGAACGGTTGATTTGATCAATTCCTACCAAGGTGGAGCCTATAGATTTTTAGTTTGTACCAATGAAAATGGTTCAATTTATCAAATTGAAAGTAACAAGCAAATTAAGAAGATTGTGGAAATTGAAAATTGGACATTTGAAAAAAAAGAAAACTTTAAACTGGAAACAATAAATGGTATTCTATATAAAAAAATAAGAAAGGTAACGGTAGAATAAAATGAAAAAAATAATTGTATTAATAATAGCTTTTGCGATGCTTTCTACTCTTTATGCTTGTGGTAATGATGGTACTGATATGAATAATTCTACATTAAATTTGGAGGAAAAATATTCTGGATATTACGCTGATTTTGAAGAAGGAATCATATCGGTTATTAATTATGATCCCAATGATATGAGTAGTATTCCTACCTATCAAGAATTGATATCATATGGTGAAGGGGCGGGATTGGAAAACAAAGGCACTGTTTACTATATTTATGTGTTTGATTCTTTAAACTCAAATAAAAGTAATGAAAGATACTATTATGCAGAATTAGCAGACGAAACAATGGAGGTTTTGATTGAAGAAGACAAATATTTTGAAAATGAAATAGATCGTAAAAAGGTTGTAGATAAATTAATAGAGATTATGAATTATGTAAGGAATGATATCAATGAATAAGAAGATCTGCATATTTTTGGTAACGATTTTGCTGTTTTCCTTGGTTACAGGGTGTAACAATTCTCCAGAAAATACAACTGAGATTTATACTGTCAAATCAGAAAATGCCAAGTTCAAAGGTAAGCTTGTTTCAAGAAGCATTGAACAGTATGACTATGATCCATCTACCTATGAATTGAAGGTGACCAATGGGCAGAAAGTGTCTGCAGGTACGGTTTTGCTCTCTCTAAGTGACAGCGGTAAAGAATCGCTTTCATCCGCTTTAAAAGATGAACACGATATAAGTGCTACACAAAGTGCAAAATCGACAGCAGTCAATGAGTTAAATTGTATCAAGAAAGGTGATTATTCACTATCAGAAGTCCTTGCTTCGGAATACATATCTTTAAAGGGGCAGTTGACTGAGATTCAAAATGAAATCAAAGCACAGGAAATTGTTATTGAAACAGCCAAGATTACCTATGAATATGAGATAACAGCATTAAAAAAGGATCTCAAACCGACACAAACTCCTTCAACAAATACAACCGATGTAACAGATGAAGAACAACCGGAAGAACCCATTGAAGAACCTGTAGACAATACAGATATCTTATTGGAAATTGAGAAGTTAACTAAGCTTTATGAAAAAGAGCAAGAAACAAATAACCTGCAGTTAGAAAAACTCAAAAAACAACAAAGCGAAGTTCAATCTAAGATTAATAATTATGGATCTTCTCCGACTGTAAAAAGAAGAATTAATGAGTTAGAGCAAGAGATTTCGGGATATGATCAGGCTGAGCAAAAATACAATCAACAAGTTGAAGCATTGTCTTCGGATTGTGTGGTGGCAAAATGCGATGGCTTAGTTGTAATTGATGCGACAACTCTTTATGTTTATAGCAATACCGTTGATTTTTGTTTCACTACACCGGCGCAAAACTTTCAAAAGTTTTATAACTCTGATACAAAATACAACCTTCAATATAACAACGAAGTAGTAGGTACTATTGAATTGTCGTATTATGTTCCAAGCCAGACGGAAGATATTTACAACTTGATATATACCATTAGATGTTCAAGGGAAGTTATGCTTTTAACCAACACATATGCTTATATGGTATCGGGTGAAGAGATATTTATTCCGGCGGCTTACATATCCCAATATGACAATGGTGGTTTCTATGTGCTGAAAAACGGTGAGGAAGTAAAAGTCGAGGTGGCTATGGTTGACGGACAGTATAAATTAATTTCCGGATTGAATGTTGGTGACGAAATTGAAAAGATCAATTAAATTACAGAACGTATGTAAAATATATAAAGGTCGCAACTTTTTGGTCGAAGCCTTAAAGAATATAAATCTGGAAATTGATGTCGGCAGTTACTGTTCTATCGTGGGAAAAAGCGGATCTGGAAAATCATCTTTGTTAAAGATTATTGGACTCTTAGATTTCGATTACGAAGGAACTTATGTGCTTTTTGATAATCACCTAAGGCGCAATAAAGATACTGTTGTTTCTAAACATAGAAGGAAAATCGGTTTTGTATTCCAAGACTTCCAATTGATTAATCGCTACACAGTTCAAAAGAATCTTGAAACTGCTTCTGTTATTAAATTGGGATATGTAGACAAAGATCGAATTAGTGAGGTGTTAGAAGAGGTTGAGATGTCGTCTAAAGCTGAGAGTTATCCGGATGAATTAAGTGGTGGTCAAAAGCAGCGCATATCTATAGCTCGTGCTATGTTGGCCAAACCGGATTTGCTTATTGCGGACGAGCCTACCGGAGCAATTGATGAGGAAAACACGGAAAACATCCTTGCACTCATAGATAAGCTTCATAAGGATACTGATACCACAATAATCATTGTTACACACGATATGGATGTCGCTCAACGAGCGGATAGAATAATCGAACTGCGAGATGGGGTGATTTCTAATGATCGGGTACTTCTTTAAAAGTGCTTTCACAACCTTAAAATATAACAAATTCAGAACATTTCTTACTGGATTGGGTATTTTTGTAGGTGTAGCTTCTGTTATTATTATTGTTTCTTTTTCCGACAGTTTCTCGCACCATTTGTCCAACGAGTTTAATCAGAAGGTTACTTTAGGGTTGGTAAGTAGTATTGGTGACAACACAGACTTTACTGAAGTTATCACAAGCAATGAAATACAAGCGGTAGCCAATGAAGTGCGAAAAATGGAGGATGTTCTTTCATTTGAGCAAGCCAAAGGAAGCAAAAAGATTGATTGTCAATTAAGCAACGGCACATGGCGGTACAATGTTGATATTGCTTTCGACGATGACGTATCAATTGTTGACGGTAACAGTTTTAATAGTGCTATAGGTAACGTGGTGATTGCATACCAAAACGAAACAGACGAAACCTCACCAGTATATATGTTGGGAGACTCAGTAGTGATAGATGGTATCGTGTACACCATTATTGGCACGACAACCGACTTATCGGCAACTATATATTTTCCCCAGCGACTATCCTCTCAAGTATCCTACCAAGAATCTTTCGATATTGCAGCATTTTATCTAACTACAAATAACAAGAATCCTGATACGGTCAATATTATTTTAGATATGCTGAATGCCGAGTTAGAAGATAGTGTGAACTTTGTGAACTATACCGAGGGAGATAGCGAGTCAATCAGCAGTATTTTTTCCACTATATCGATTTTTCTATCGCTTATTGCCTCTATTTCTTTGATCGTATCTGCGATTAATATCATAAACATCATGTATATTTCTATTCTTGAAAGAGCAAATGAAATTGCCATATACCGCTCCTTGGGAATGACAAAGGGAATGGTGGTATATTTATTCTTAATAGAATCACTGCTAATTGTTGTAATGTTTGCCCTTGTGGGATATTTGTTCGGACTGTTTACTTCCTATTTAATACTTACTATTATGGATATCAATCTCTATGTAAGTATTAATAGCTTGTTGCTGATTGTCGCAATCAGTATTGTTTTAGGTATTGGTGCCGGCATTAAACCCGCTATGAAAGCATCTAATACAAACCTATCTATATTGCTACGTTAAGAAAAAAACGGCTGTCATCCATCAAGATGATAGCTGTTTTTATATATCACTGTGCAATATTTTTCTTCTTCCAACTGACTAATTCACTGACACCTTCAACATCTAATTTTGTGTACTTATAGTTTCTATGCACAAATTGTTTATCAATTACAGTATATGGTAAAACCAATGTTTCCATTATATCCTTTGTGACGGTAACTAAAAGACTCTGTCCGTTATTATCAACCAAATAGCTTTTTCGTCTGTTGTTCAGCTTGTCAATTATATCAAAGGCTCCAAAAAAGGGCATAAACAACCATTCGAAAATTTTTTCCAAGCGATTTAAACGTTTTTCCTGCACAAGCGGAAAAATTTTAAATGCTTGCGGAAACTTGTTCAACACGATACAATCTTCAATGCACTTATAGGAGTGCACTATAGCATTATACTCTTCAAGGTTGATTTTTTCATTAATTTGAGCGGACAACTCATCATTGCCTTCGGCAACTAAATAATCCAACGAAACATTAAAGAGCTTAGATATACTTCTTAAATTCTCAATATCGGGAATTCCTCTATTAGTTTCCCATTTTGTTATGGCTTGTCTTGATACACTTAGTTTGTTTGCTAAACTTTCTTGTGATAATCCATTTTTTTGTCGCAAAACTTTGATTTTTTCGCCAATATTCATAATATCACACTTAATGTAGTTATCTCATTTTTGGTTGAGATAATTACGTTTTCCTTTTCTAAAAGAATGTTTAGTTTCTTCTTTTTTTGCTTTTTTATCTATATGAAAAGAATTAGAATTATAACCTTGAGAAGCTACTTGGAATATAATCATACATAAACTATGAATTGAATACTGCTTTTTGGGGGTATCACTATTGTGAGGCAACACACACTATGATGATAAGCATAGATACGACTATATTTGTTAAGCTTTACCTGATGCTTATATGTCAGTAATGTGTTATGAGCAACTGAGTTGAAATCTTGTTTATCAAAGTAGAGCTAACGGTTATGTGCGGTGTATAAATAAGATAATGCTTTAATAATGTTTGATATAGAAAACCTGATCGTTTATTTAATTGGGAAAACGAACAGGTTTAAATTCTTTGGTGCAGTGAGCAACGATAAATCGGAACCAAATGTTTCTTCAATTTCGGCAAAGGTGATTGTTTTTGTGCCTTCCTTGTAGTTAAAAGTTATGACCATATAATCATCGAACAGATAAATAGCGTTAATAAAACTATCTATCAAGCGACGTCGGTGATCAAGTTGCTTGACATTGAGACTACGGTATTTAGTGAGATAATAAATTATTTCTTCTTTCGTAACCGAAGGTTTTGAAATTTCTTCTTTAAGAATCTGAACTGAAATATCACTTTTTTCAGCTTCAAGCTCATCAAGTCGTTGCTTGGTAGATTGTGTAAAGATTCCTGCTTGAATTGCATTGACAATATTTTCGATGCCT
>JAZNJM010000002.1:0-7405 GCA_045578045.1 Eubacteriales bacterium
ATGAGATATTTTTCTCATAACAAAACGGAGGTTTAAAATGAACTTAAAAGAGGTAGAAAGAAAAAAAGAAAAAAAATTCGAGAAAAAAAGCTTTATTTTTCAGATATTGAGAATTTGGGAGAGGATTAAAAGCGTTGCGTATACATATTCAGATAATTTTGAATATGCAGGTTTTTTTAACGTTTCAAAAACTTTAAAAGTGTTTTTGGGCGGCTTTATTCTGTCTTTTTCTTCTATTGGCGGTGTTAATCCTTTTGGAATATCATTCGTCAGTGCAAGCGGAAAAATCGGGAGAACGGAAAGAATTAGTGCATTTCTCGGAACTGCGGTTGCATCACTTTTTATAGAAAAAGGCATTTGGTTTTTTCTCGCGGCTTTTCTTGCAGTTGTGTTGGGAGAAATATTCAGTTTTAAAAGCAAAATAAGAGAAACAGAAATTGCATTTTCAGCTTTTTGCGGTTCTTTGTTTTTTGTTTTCTTTGGAGTTAAGGCTTTTTTTATTGCAGTCATTGGTCTTCCTGTTTTTGCCCTTGCTTTTTGTGGGCTGTTTCACGAAAAAAAACAAGTTGATTCTGTTTTAGCAGACGGTGGTTTTTTATGTCTTTCTCTTGCTGTATCTCTTGCGTTTTCAGAGTTTTCCCTTTGGAGATTCTCTTTTGGAATTATATGTGCTTTGTTTTTTCTTGTTGAAGGAGCTGAAAGGGGAGGATATTACCTCGGCTCTTTATCGGGATTCTTTTCGGGCGTTGCTCTTGGAACAAGCTATGTAATTCCTCTTTCTGTTGCGGGATTTACTTGCGGTATATTTATTCGAAGAAGAAGGGCGGGGCTTATATTAACCTTTGCTTCCTTATTAATATTCTCTTTTTTATCGTTAGATGAAAAAGACGTTTTGGAGATGATTATAAGCTCTTTTTGGGGAATTATTCTTTGGATTTCTGTTTCTAATCTTATTCTTGATAAAAAAAGGGTGAAGCTACCCATTTCAATTTTGCAGAAAAAGAACGTTGAAGAGAGAAAACTATCCGATGCATTAGGAAACGTTTCTCTTGCTCTTTCAAGTATTTCAAAAATGAAAAGACGTGAAAGGGAAGAAAAAACAATGTTGGTTCTTGAAGGAATATTTTCAGAGGAATGTGAAACGTGTACAGGGTGTAGATTAAACGTTGAAGCTACAAAAAGACGGTTGTGTATTAATATGTTGAAAAACAGAAAGATTTCTTCTGATAGTTTCTCGGATGAATTTAAAAACGGATGCTCAAGATTTGGAATTATTAAAGATAAAATAAACGTTCTTATGGAAGAGAATCCTCATAAAACTTCAATCAGAATTGATACACTTGCAGAAGACTATATGGCAATATCCAGAATTCTTGCTCTTGGAGAAAAAAGAGCTGAAAATCGATATTACCACGATGTAACAGCTTCAAAAAATATCAGACTCGCTCTTGAAATGAAAAATATTCGCGTTCAGCGTGTTGAGGTTACGGGAACAAGACTTCCAGAGGTTGAGCTTCTTGGGATTCCCTTTAAGCTACCATTTCCTGAAAAAACAATAAAAAAAGAGATAGAAAAAACCTTGGGAAAAGATATGGAGATTTCTTTTCTTGAAGCAGAATCAAAAACGGCAAAAATGGGTTTTGTTGCAGTTTGTCCGTTAAAAATTGAATACTATAAGCTCTCTATTCCCAAAAAAGACGAATTGATTTGCGGAGACAGTGTTTCTGTTTTTGATGGTTCAGACGGTTATTTTTATTCGCTCATAAGTGATGGGATGGGAAGCGGAAGAGATGCGGCTGTTTGTTCAAGGCTTGGGACTGTATTTCTCGAAAAACTTATTTCCGCAGGAATTGATAAAGCGGGGGCGGTTTCAATGTTGGGAAACGTTATTTCAGCATCTGAGGATGAAATATTTACAACGGTCGATCTTGCTGAGGTTGATCTTGTGAGAGGGAAAATTTCGTTTTTAAAGGCTGGAGCTGCTCCAAGTTGGATTTTGAGAAACGGAAGAGCATATTCTATTTCTTCAAAGACGTTGCCTTGCGGTATAATTCCAAAATCTCCAACGGAACAAACTATAGTTGACTGTTATTCAGGAGATATAGTAATAATGGCTTCCGATGGCGGTGAATGGGCAGAAGGTGCATTGGGAACAATTAGCAAAATGATGGAAAAGAAAATTCTTGATCCGAAAGCTATTGCTTCTTTTCTTGTTGAAGAAGCTGCAAAGAAAAGTGGAAGAAGTGATGACATAAGTTTTTCCGTTTTGTCAATTTTGTAGAAAATACATATATTTTTAAGAAAAAAGTATTGACTTATTTAAAAAAAAACTATATAATACGAGTAGGAAGTGGTATAAGTGTTTATTTAACATTTTTTTGATAATTATTTTGGTTATAGTTTTTATATATTGGGAGGGTACCAACAAGGATATGGCTAAATTATTTTTTAAAAACCGTTGTAGAGATATTCCTGAGAAGTCAGAAAATAATAAATCCGAAAAAATATGTCGTGAGCGTTCTTCGTCTAATAACCGCAGAAAAACGTGGATCAGCCGTTGTGCAGTTCTTCTCGTCTTTGTTACTGTTGTTGCAAGCGTTGTTTTTTCTCTTTCAGAAAACGTTGCTTCTGCTTCTTCTGCTGTTTTGTGGGGGCATAAGGGAAAGGAGAATATTACCACCATAAGTGATGGTGAAATAGCTCGTTTTGATAACGACCCCGCAACGTATATTGATACTGCTTGGGGAGACTTTATTCCTGGTGGAATAAACCGTGTTAATAATAAAGACTACCTTCCTGTTAAACGTTCAAGCCTTATTGACGGAACGGGTGTTATGGACTCATATACTCAGTATGTTTCAAAAAACGTATCTGTCGTTAGATACAGTGGTGGAACGGATTCAAACCTCGGAATTTCTGTTAATGGAGAATCTTTTGGATATATTAAGATGGATGTAAACCCTTCGAGTGGCAGATATCTTTATTATTCTATTTCCGTTGAATCTTTAACAGACTCTTCGGGTTCGAGTTTTGGAACCTTTGCTTTCGATATCGGTTCTCTTTCTAATTCTATAATAGTTGCAAGAAGTGAAAATAATAATTGCGGCGGTGTTGCTTATTTTGATAGTGTTGATGCTGTTGCTGAAAAATTAGAACATGATGGGGTAAATCGTTACGAATACGGTTGTATTGACCTTAAAGCTCTGGTTAATAAAGATTCAGAAAGTATTAAATCCGTGTATGTTTTCGGAACGTCAAAATCGAAGGTTGTTTTGAATTACTTCGTTATAAGCAACACACCTCCAACGAAGATTGACGTTGCAAACGGTAATATTCTTTTTGCAAACAATGTAGAAGGAGACAATTCTCCACAACATATTACAAGAACATATTCAGACGTTTTGGGAAAAAAAGAAAATGAACCGGCAACTGCAACTTTAACCTTAAATGGCACGGAAAAGTTTTCTTTTGAAAACCTTGTTATTGATACGAACAATACGCCTTATCTCTATTATTCCTTTACTCTTATCGGGGATAATAAAGGACCGGTATTTTTCCTTGAAAATGGGTCAACGCATACCATTGCAAAAAAGGGTGGAAGCGACGCTATTACAAGTGTTACGGGATGTATTAAAGTTGAGGACCTCCTTGATAAAAAAGGAATCGTTTATATTGCCAATTCTGATGCAAGATCTAAAGGATTTATTTTTGGAGGTAATGCAAAATTTAAGGTTAATTATTTGTTCTTTTTCGCAGGGCTTGAAGTTTCCACATCCGACCACGTTGTAGTAAAAAATGCAGATGCAACGAATATATATAATAATAACGGTTCATTTAAAAACTATAAGGTAACGGATTTTTCAAACGGCTCTCTTAACGCTTCTTATACATATAAAAACAAAGAAAACTCTGATTCAACCAAGGGCGTTTGGGCACCTTATGAAGTTGAGATATCAACCAAATCTGTTGATTATTGTTGGTATGTTAATACGGTTGGAGATTTAAAAGGCGCTAAAAAGATTGGTTCTTCAAATAGTGTTGAAATTGTAAGAAAAGATGACGAAAACAAAGATGTTAAGGTTACTATAAACACTTCCGTAGAAGAAAAGTATGAAAATGGTGGTTTGACGACAACGCTTAAGGTTAAAAATCCAACGAAAAATCAAAGTGGATTGTACTTCTTCTGTTTGGTTGTTTCAAAATCGGGTACAGCTACATATTCATTCAAGGAAACGTTGGATGATACTGCGATAAACGCTCTTTCTTCTGTTTTGAATGTTTCAAGCGGTTTTAGCCGTCTTGACGTTGCTGATAATATTGTTTATCACGGTGTATATCAGAATGGAAATGAAAAGGGAATTTTGTTTGAAAATTGGGTTGTTTACGGAACTGATTCAAAAGTAAAGAATAATGCTTTGTTTGCAGCAAACGGAGGATATATTATTTATGAAAACGATTTAGGCTCTGTTTGCGATTCGGGATACGTTATTCCTTCATATTCATACAGTAGCGTTGATTCGGGTGTATCGGGCGTTAAATTTGATGGCTGGATGTTTTTTGAGGACACTGTAAGAAATCCTAATGGAATAATAATTATAGATGGTTATATAGGTGCATACAGAGCTTATTTTGAAAAAGATTCCAAAATAGAATATATATCATATTCTGAACATAATTATTGGAAATTTCCTAAAGATGGGTATTCTTTAACTCTTGATAACACTGTTGGTTCTCTTATTTATGATACAACAATTAACCTTTATACTTCTTGGGAAGTTCCGGGCGGTGCTAAAAATCTTAGCGTTGAAATATTTGTTGATGAATTTGGAACAACGTTTATGGCTAAGCAAGCCGGCGATGGTTACGTTTATGCTCCTAAATTACCAAACGGTAATGACAAAGGAGAAAATAAATTTATTAATGACGTAATGTACGTTGCTGTAGCTTTGGATAACGCGGGAACTTTTTCAGGGAAAATGCAGTATGCCGTTGGTGTGGATTCGTGGGTTGACGTAGACGTCAATGCGGCTTACGTTAAGACAGAATGCGACAAACAATCGGAATTAGATATTGCTAAAAAATGGTATTCAACCAACACAGAACATACCGTTCAAAACGTCATTTATGCCTTAGAAATAGATACTAATGAACTTTTGAAAAAACTCGAAAAAACTGATGAAAAAGGCGGAATAAAATCTGAATTTAATATCAGATTCCAATATACTGCTGGTGGCTCATCTGGTGATGAATGGTTTGACTTCTTGGGCAATTCTGTATGCGGAACGTTTAAATTTATTCCCTTTGAATATCATACATTGACTTAATAATAAAATATTATACCTTGGTTAACAAAAAAGAAATAAAAAAATCCCTATAAAAATGGGAAATAATGCCTTTAAACAGGAGGAAGCCGTTTATACGGTTAGTAATAATATGGCTACTTTATTATGCGATATCTGTCAGAGCACACTTGTTATGAATACGGACGGACAGAGTGCAACTTGTTCAAATTGCGGAATATCATATTCTGTTGAAAGATTAAGAGAGAAGATTCGTTCTCAAACGATTCATCCAGGCGTTACGGTTAACGTTATGACGAATCAACCTACTGCCGAAACTCTCGAAGAACTTCAATTTCTCGGAAAAAAATATCTTAAACGGTGTGATTGGGCTAACGCTGAAAAGGTATACGACAAAATCCTTGATAAATATCCAACAGAAGAGGAAGCCTTTGATATTTTTAACAAGCTCAAGATTTGGAAGCATATGGAGGTTGAGAACGGAGTTCTCAAGCGATTCACGGGAAAATTCAGCGAAGTAATTCTACCAGAAGCTGTAACTTCCATAGGACCTCGTGTTTTTACGGGAAACAGAGGTGTTCAAACTGTTATTTTCACAAATAAGGTTGAAAGCATTGAACGAGAAGCGTTTTATCAAAGCAAAGATTTAAAAAGCGTAGTTAATCTTTCCAACGTTAGATTTATTGGCAAAAGTGCATTTTTTGATTGTCCATTTCTTGAAGAGTGCGACCTTGGAAATAACGTTGAATATATAAGTGATGAAGCGTTCAGAGGATGTACGTCTCTTAAGAAGATACGTCTTCCTGTTTCTTTGAAACAGCTTGAAAGAGGAGTGTTCAAAGGGTGTAGTTCTCTTGAAGAAGTTCATATTCCTTCAGGAATTAAGGTTGTTAGTGCATCACTTTTTGAGCTTTGCAAGAATTTGCAAGAAGTAATGCTTCCAGAAACTATTAAATCCATAGAAACAAATGCGTTTTATGGTTGTAAAGCTCTTTCGGAGCTTCGTATTCCAGACACAGTTGAAGAAATTCAGGCTGCCGCCTTTAAAGAGTCGGGTATTGTTACTTTAGATTTGCCTGATGCTCTCCAAGAGATATCCCCACAGTGTTTTGACCGTTGCGAAGAGTTAACTCATCTCGTTATACCTCAGGGCGTATTAAAACTATGTGATAAGGCTTTTTATGGTTGTATCAAACTCACATCTCTTTCTTTTAATACAAAAGTTGCTGTTGGAAGACAGGTTTTTTGGAATTGTAGGAAGCTAACTTATATAAATCCACCTGAGAATGATGGAGCTGTTAGTGCTGTTGTTCTTCTTGACCTTACAGCCAACGTTCCAAACGAAGGCGAAATTTTACCCGTTGAGCTGTTTTTGGCATTAAAGGGAACGCCTTATTATAATTCTGAAATTCTCAGAAGAAGATCAAACAAACTCTGCGATCGCTGTGCGGGAAAACTTGGTATGTTTGGAAAATGTAAGGTTTGTGGATATAAATCAAGCGAAGAGAAACGCTGATTATATAAAAACACAGTTTTTAATTTAATAAATATTCAAAAAAGGGACAACGATTGTTTTGTCCCTTTTTTGACGGAAATTGTATTCAGAATTATTGATAAAATCATACGTTGCTTTATAAAAAATAATAAGAGAATAAGATGGAAAAAAATAAAAAAATAAAGTTGTTAGTATGCGCCGCATATTTTTTTAGCTATATTGCACGACAAGGTTATGCGGCATCTTTAACGGAAATAATATGCAATTTGGGTGTTACAAAATCTCTTGCAGGAATAGCGGTAACGGGAAGTTTTATAACTTATGGATTGTTTCAGATCATAAGCGGAATTATTGGGGATAAATTTAAGCCTGAAAAAATTGTGTTTGTTGGACTTTTTGGAAGCTCGTTGGCAAATTTATTTGTTTGCATTTTCCCTGATATATACGTAATGAACGTTTTATGGTGTATAAATGGTATTTTTCAATCATTGATATGGCCTCCTATTGTAAGAATTTTAGTTGATGAGCTTGGGGTTAAAGAATATTCCCTAACCGTTGTCAGATTAACTCAGGCTTCTTATGCTTCAACGATTTTGGTTTACATTTTAGC
>JAZNJM010000003.1:0-2584 GCA_045578045.1 Eubacteriales bacterium
ACGCCTCTTTTGCATCCGTGTGTAATTACCTCTTTAATAGCTATACCCGATGCACCGCCAACGATGGCATCAACACCGAAAGCAAATTTAAAAATTGATTTGAAAGCTGGGATAATGTTTTCGTAATTAAATCCAATAACGATAAAACCGAAAACTATATATGCAATAGCCATAAATGGAACAATCAATTCAGCAAAACTTGCAATTCTTTGTATTCCACCAAGAATAATTAATCCGCTGAGTATCATAAGAATAAGTCCCATAATTAAATTAGTAGCTGAAACACCAAATAATTCAGCCGAATTATCTCCCAAAAATGCGGAATTTATATTAAGAACAATTTTGTTTACCTGAGACATATTTCCAATACCAAATGATGAGAGTATTGTGAAAAAGGCGAACAAAAAAGCTAAAACAGAGCCTATATATTTAAGACCTTTTATTTTCCCAACTCCGTCTTTAAGATAATACATTGCACCGCCAGACCATTCACCGTTGGAATTCTTACGTCTGAAATATATGCCAAGAACCTTTTCTGAAAAACTTGTCATCATTCCAAAAAATGCGGCTATCCACATCCAAAAAACTGCTCCCGGACCACCAAGGCATATAGCTGCTGAAACACCTGCAATGTTTCCCGTTCCAACTGTTGCCGCCAAAGCTGTGCAAAGAGCTTGAAACTGTGTGATAGATTTTTTATCTGTTTTAGAGTTTGAGGAATTGTCTTTTTTCAGTAGGCTTCCAATGGTATTTTTGAACCAATGCTTTATGTGAGTAACCTGAAAAAAGCGTGTCAGAATCGTCATAAGAACGCCAACTGCTAAAATCAGATAAAGACCAACGTTTGTCCATAAAAAACCATTTACCGCTTGAATAATTTCAATGAGTTTATTCATAGTATACCCCTTATTATGTTATATAAAAATGCTGAACGCTCCACTCGTTCAGCATAGAAATACAAAAGACAATAAAATAATCTTTGTCCTTTTGCCTGAGAGTTTCGCTTTCACTTGCCCCTTCGGCACTCAACTAAATGAGCTTCTCCAAAGTTTTTAATCTTGCAGTGTTATCAACAAGATACACTGATTATATCATATTTAATTTTTAAATTCAACAACAATTCGGTGAATTTTACAAATAAAACATAATTTTAAACAAAATAATTGACAATTCAGATTAAAATCATTATAATAGTGGTAATGGTGAAAATTTTTATATAGTATAAAAATATTTAAAGGAGTTTTCTTATGCTTTGTTCCTTGGCAATAGATATTGGTGCATCGGGTGGAAGACATATTTTAGGCTTTTATGACGGAGAAAAAATAATTCTTGAAGAGATATATCGTTTTGAAAACAACGTTGTAAATATGAATGGTGTTATTGTATGGGATATAGATTATCTTTTCAAAGAAATAATAAAAGGTTTGAAAGAATGTAAAGCAAAAAATAAAATTCCTTCAACTCTTGCAATAGATACGTGGGGGGTTGATTACGTTCTTATTGATAAAAACGGGAAAGAAATTTTACCCGCCATAGCATATCGTGATTCAAGAACTGCTGAAATTCAAGAAGATATTTCAAAAATTATATCGCCCTTTGAGCTATATTCAAGAACGGGGATTCAGAAACAGAATTTTAATACGATTTATCAGCTTTATTGTGATAAAAAAAGCGGAAAACTTGATAATGCAGAGCGTTTTTTAATGATTCCTGAATACTTCTCGTATAAATTAACGGGTGTTATGAAAAACGAATATACAAACGCATCAACAACAAATTTAATTAACGCAGAGTCAAAAACTTGGGATATAGAAATTCTTGACCGTCTTGGGATAAAGAAAAATATTTTCGGTGAGTTAAATATGCCCGAAACATATATCGGTAACTTCACAAAAGAGATAAAAAATGAAGTTGGCTTTGATTGTGAAGTCGTTTTCTGCCCTTCCCACGATACAGCAAGTGCTGTTGCCGCTTGTCCGCTTGAAGAAAACAGCGTTTATATTTCTTCTGGAACGTGGAGCTTGATAGGAACTGAAAATTTTGTTCCCATTCAGTCTGAAAAAGCCTTCAAGGCAAATTTTACAAACGAAGGCGGAATAGAATATCGTTTCAGATTTTTAAAAAATATAATGGGAATGTGGCTCGTTCAATCGATTCGCAGAAACCTTGAAAAACGTTATTCATTCCAAGAGCTTATTGATATGGCAAGAATGAGCGAATATAAAGGGAGAATAAATCCAAATGACGAAATTTTTTCTGCACCCGATAATATGCTCGAAACCATTCGCAAGGCTTTGGGCGATGAAAAACTTCCTCTACCCGATGTTATGAGAGCTGTTTATTCTTCCTTAGCAGATTCATATGCCGATGCTATAAAGGAAATTGAAAGTATATCCGGAAAAACTGTTGAAAGTATAAGCATTGTTGGCGGAGGTTGTCAAGCAGATTTCTTAAATGAATTAACAAAAGAATCAACGGGTAAAAAGGTTTTTGCAGGTCCTGTTGAAGCAACGGCAACGGGGAATATTATTTCTCAGTTTATGTATCTTGATAAGAGTTTAACTCTTGAAAAAGCAAGAGAAAC
>JAZNJM010000004.1:0-7998 GCA_045578045.1 Eubacteriales bacterium
TTTGCTTTGCTCAAAATAGGCATTAGGCAGTAGGCATTAGGCAGTAGTGATTATAATGAAGCCTTTTTCGCTTTGCTCAAAATAGGCATTAGGCAATAGGCATTAGGCAGTAGTGATTATAATGAAACCTTTTTCGCTATGCTCAAAATAGGCATTAGGCAGTAGGCATTAGGCAGTAGTGATTATAACGAAACCTTTTTTGCTATGCTCAAAATAGGCAGTAGGCAATAGGCGGTAGTGATTATAATGAAACCTTTTTCGCTTTGCTCAAAATCTGAAATATTATAATTTGATTATTTATAATTTAATTATAATAAAATAGTTAGTTTTCGACCTATGGGAGAAAACTTTCCATCATTCCTAATTCCTAACTCCTAATTCCTCATTAAAATAAATTCCTAATTCCTAACTCCTCACTCCTCACTCCTGACTCCTACTTTCTCATTATACGCAAGGGAAATAGAATCCGTATTTTTGGAGGATAGCTTTAAGTTGATTATTTTCTTCTAAGGACAAATTAAAATAAGACATATCGGTTTTGACTATAAAGCAACCGTCCATTGCGAAACAATACGTTTTGCCATCTATTGTAACGGAAACGTCTGTTGAAAAACCGCAAGATGCAGTTCCGCCAACTGTATCTGTATAAGTTTCTTTACCGTCAAAAATATCTGCTATGGCTTTAACGTCTTCTTTTGAAAGGTCTGTTTCAACATTGCTTTTTTCCGTTTTAAAAGTTGCTTTTCCGCTGCTGTTAGAGGAAATATTGATATTTTTATCTGAACAGCCTACGAAGCTCATCAAAAGCATAATACATATTAAAGCAGATAAAAGTCTTTTAATTTTGGTTTTCATAATGGTACTCCTTATTTTGTATGTTTTTAAATTTGTTTATAAGTTGGGTATATGGGTATTTTATCATATGAAAAAATGATTGTAAAGAGGAAATTATAATATTTTTTCGGTAAAATAAAAAATCAGCAATTATCATAGACGAATCCACAATAACTGCTGATAAAAAAGCTATCGGTTGTCAGTTTAGTTTTGAAATAAAATTTATCTGCAAAGGCTAAGAGCTTAGTTTTGAGATAAATTTATCTGCAAAGGCTAAGAGCTTAGTTTCTGCAAAGGATATAATCTTTTTAACCTTAAATAATCTGAACGTAAGCTCTCTGATATAGTCTATAAGGGAACAACCTATATATATTGCAATAGTTGCAACAATCATTCCGAAAACCATTATCAATGGCGATTTTTGTGTAAGAAAAGCAAAAGCACCGCCAAAAACGTTATTGAATACTAAAGGATGAGTATGTATCAAATAAACGCTGAAAGAGAGTGGAGCAAAAAATGCTATGAATTTTTTTAGTTTTTCAGATATCTTTATATTGCAAAAGATGACTAAAAGAGAAATAGCAGATATAAGGATTGTTGGAGAGGTGTAGTTAAACATCATATCTCCATAAAAATTCCATCCGTCAATAGAAACCGTAATTTTTAACAAAAAGGTTATTAAAACCGAAATGGAATACGCGATAATTGGTTTTAGTGGGGATATATTTTTAAATATATCATACTTTTTTATAAATGCACCAACCATATACAAGAAAAGCAACCAAGCAGAAGAATACCCCGTATTAAGCTCAAAGGCATCGCTTAGCAAGTTTGGAGGTGTTAAAATTACTGCTGAGCCGATTATAATAAGCATCATTTTCTTTTTCGGAATATTGTTGACTGCATTATTTATTATTGGAGTGAAAAACCACATTCCAAAATATGCTGTGAAATACCAATATTTTTCTGAACAAACGGGAAAAGCTGATTTAAATAAATCACCGCGCCCTACAATATCAGGTCTTGCAAAAAAGAAAATTACTGTTATTACAAAGGAATAAAATGCAACTCTAACCCAAAGTCCCATTAAAGAAGAGAGTTTTTGCTTTGTTGTTATTCCAATATATCCTGAAATTAATGCATAACAGTTTACAGCACAATACGTCATAGCTCTTGAAAGCCAAACAATACTTGCGTTTGTGAAAGACATCTCGGTTGCGGTCATTCCTCCCGTTCCCGAAATGTGCAATGCAACGACCATAAGCATTGAGACGATTCTCAGAAAGTCTATTCCATAATTTCTCGAAGGCTTTGCTATTGGCGTTTTTTCCATAATAAGTACCTCTTGGTTGTATTTGACAAAAGAGTATATTTATTTCGCCGCTTCAACAGTATTAAGTAAAAGTCTTGCTATTGTCATAGGACCAACGCCGCCAGGAACGGGAGTAATAAAAGAAGCCTTATCTTTACAGCTTTCAAAGTCTGCATCACCAACAACCTTACCGCTTTCAAGGCGATTGATTCCCACGTCAATAACAACAGCACCCTCTTTTATCATATCACCCTTTAAGAAACAAGGCTTTCCTATTGCAACAACGATAATATCTGCGTTTTTCGTGTATTCTTCAAGGTTTTTCGTTTTAGAATGACAAACCGTAACCGTTCCGTTTCTCTGCAAAAGCAAGAGTGCCATTGGTTTTCCAACGATATTACTTCTTCCGATTACAACGCAATTTTTTCCGTTTACGTCAATTTTGTATTTGTCAAGCAAATGAAGTATTCCCCCTGGGGTACAAGGAAGAAATTTCGCTTCTCCCAAAAAATATTTTCCAATATTTTGTTCTGAAAAAGCGTCAACGTCCTTTTCGGGAGCAATAGAATCAATAACTTTCTTTTCATCAATTCCACGGGGAAGGGGAACTTGAACGAGGATTCCGTTTATTTTGCTATCGTTATTAAGGGTGTTTATAAGGTCTAAAACCTCTTTTTCCGTTGCTGTTTCGGGCAACGTATATTCATAACTTGTTATTCCCGCTTCTATACAAGCATTTTTCTTGTTGCGAACATATATTTTTGATGCAGGATTGTCTCCAACAAGAACAACCGCAAGAGAAGGAATTTTTTCACCCTTTAATTTCATTTCCTCGATTTTTGTTTTAATATCCGCTCTTATCTCCGTAGATAAGGCTTTTCCGTCCATTATTATACCCATTTGTTAAACCTCTGAATTTTTTCAATTAAACTATTTGAAAACGATTCAGACTGAATCAGAATCGTTTTTAAATCAGATTGCTTGATAATAGTTTTTAGTCATCGTATCCGTCATTTCCTTCTTCGCCGTCTTCATAGTCATCAAAAGCACCTTCATCAGCTTCTTTATCTTCTATAGTTTCGTTTTCATCTGACGTTTGTTCGGTATCATTTGATTCTGAAACGTTTTCTGCTGAAAGCTCTTCCTTTGATTCTGAATCAGCGTTTTCGGTTACAGCGTTTTCAACGTTTTCTTCTGTTGCTTCGCCTTCTGCAAGGGCGATTTTCAATTCTGAAAGCTCTTCGTCTTCCGCTTTGCTTTTCTTTTTAAGGAAAACGTAAAGAACGATACTTGAAATTACAAGAATTATACTAAGATAAACGAAAGCCTTTAATCCGTCTCCCTTTGAAGTTCCAAAGAAATCAAGAGGATCATTTTTTATAAGTCCACTGAAAATCATACAGCTATCCGTTCTTAAAAGCTCAATAAAGCCTCTTCCAAGACCATACCAGAAAAGATAGAAACAGAAAATCTGTCCGTTGAATTTTTTCTTTCTATAAAGAATATTTGCAATAATGAATCCCAAAACGTTCCAAGTGGATTCATATAAAAAGGTTGGATGAACGGTTTTTATTCCGTTTGGAGTTTCAAAGTCTGCTATTGTCATTCTCAAAAAGAAGTTTTCAACCCCCTCTGAGCTTCCGTATGCCTCGGCGTTGAAGAAGTTTCCCCACCTTCCAATAGCTTGTGCAATCATAACCGCAGGTGCTGCGGCATCAAGGACTCTGAAACAGTTGAGTTTTTTAATAAAACAATAAGTGAGAATTGTCAAAAGACCGAATACAATTCCACCGTATATTGCAAGTCCGCCATCTCTGACACCAAGAACCGCTTCTTTTAATGAATCGAATCTATCAAGGTTTGTCAAAACGTAAAAGGTTCTTGCGCCAATAATTCCAATGGGCAACGCAAAAAGTGCAAGGTTCATAGAATCGTCTTCAATAATACCTTCGGTTTTCTTTCCGCGTATCATAAAATATACGTATGCAACAATCATTGCACAAACGATTATCAAGCCATACCAATAAATATACATAGGCTCATCTGAGCCGAAGAGCTTTCCTAAATCAAAGGCAACTCGGTCTATAACGAATCTGTCTTTAAAAAGCCCAGGAAATCCAATGATGTGTTTCATTTTGTGTCTCCTTACTCTTTGGGAACTATAACGGACATTGCCATTCTTTCCGTTTTATAGTTTTCCTCAAAGCAACGTTTAACGTCCTCGTAGGTTGTTGCGGCAATATAATCTGCAAGGTCGAGAAGGTCCATTCCTTCAAAAATGAGGGATAAGAACGTTGAAACTATCTGTTCCGTTCCGTCAAAACAAGAGAGCTGTGCGGCATAGAGAGCTTTTTTCGCTCTTTCAAATTCCTCTTTTGTGAAGAAATTATTTCTTCTGTTTTCAAACTCTTCTTTGATTTTTTCAAAAACTACGTCAGGTTCTTCACCCGAACCACCGATACAAACCATAGCAACATCTCTGAACGCTTCATAATTTGCACCGAATTTTCCGTTTATAAGTCCACTGTCGTACAATTCACCGTAAAAATCACTGCTTTCATCAAAAAGAAGAGTCAACAAAATATTGTTTTCCACAAAGAATTTATATTTTCCTTCGGGAGTTTCGGGATGCTTTAATTTAAGACCGATATTATAAAGGGGAATTGCAACGTCAAGGCTTTGAATGATTTTTTCTTCTGCAATTTCCTCTGGCTCGGCAGGGTATTTTCGTTCTATTTTTATCTCTTCATCTTTTGAAGTTAAAACCTTATCAGCAACCTCTAAAACGTCTTCCATTTCAATATTTCCGCTGAGGCAAAGAACCATATTTGAAAGGTTATAGAAGCATTTATAGGTTTTATGAAGTATTTCGGGGGTTATTTCAGCAATGGATTCAACCGTTCCCGCTATATCTATTTTAACGGGGTGGTTCTGATAAAGGGCAGAAAGCATATTGAAATAAACTCTCCAAGAGGGGAGATCATCATACATTTTTATTTCTTGCCCTATAATTCCCTGTTCTTTATCAACCGTTTCCTTTGTGAAATAAGGATGTCTCACGAAATCAAGGAGAACTTCAAGATTTTCTTTAACGTTATCCGTTGCATAGAAAAGATACGCCGTTTTTTCAAATGAAGTATATGCGTTTGCACTTCCGCCAAATTTTGCATAACGGGAAAAAGTATCTGTTCCGTCTTCGTTTTCAAAGAGCTTATGCTCCATAAAATGAGCAAGACCGTCTGGAATTGTTGTGTCTTCCGTTTCCCCTTGAACTCTGAAAACTCTATCTATTGAGCCGTATTTTGTTGCAAAAACAGCATAAGTTGTTGTGAAGCTCTTTGGAAAAAGGTATATATCAAGTCCTGATGAATGTTTTGTATAGTAATATTTCTCGCCAAGTCGTTTATTTTCTCTTGTTTCAATTTTCATCTGTTTATTTAGCTTCTCCTTTCAACAAATATACTGTATCTAATTTAAGTCTGTTTGCTACCTCAACAACGCTTTCTTTCGTTATTGCGTTGACCTTTTCGGCAAATTCCTCAGGTGTTGCAATTCTTCCTTCCGTATACAAACGGCGAACAGCACCCCAAGAGATAACGCCGCCTAAGCTATCTGTTACCATTTTAAAGGAATTTATCAACGCTCTTTTTCCGTTTTCCATTTCTTCTTCTGTTATTTCGCCTTTTTTCATCGCTTCAAGCTCACCTAAAATTGCGGTTTTAGCTTTCTCATAGTTTGAGGTTTCAATTCCGCTTGAAACAAGCATAACGCCTTTCAAGGCTGTATATATTGGGCGGCAATAATAACAAAGGCTTAGTTTTTCTCTTACGTTCATAAAGAGCTTACTCGTTGGAGAAGAACCGAATATATCACAGAAAAGCTGGATTGATAAAAGCTCTTCGTCTTCCTTTGGAACAAAATTTGTTCTGAATCCGAGGATGAGTTTTCCTTGACTTACGTCAAAGGACTCTTCAACCTCTTTAAGCTCACCCGCTTCTTTTGCAACTGTTTGAGAAACTATTGTTCTTTCTCCTTGTGGGAGAGCTATATTTTTATTGATATAATCTTTAACGTCTTCGTGGGACATACAACCAGCATAGAAAATCTCAATGGGATATTTTCTCAAAAGGTCGTTATATGCTTCCATAAGGCTATCAACTGTTACCGTTTCAAGAGCTTCAAGCGTTCCGTTTGCATCTAAGGCAAAGGCTTCGCCTTCGCACATTATCTCTCCGCATCTATCGTTTGCGTATGACGCTTTATTATTTATTTTCTCACGCATTGAATCTGCAAGATTTTTCTTCTCACGCTCAACAATTTCTTCATCAAATTTTCCGTCTTTTAAATATGGTTTCAGCATAACTTCAGACAAGAGCTTTGTGCCTTCATCAAAAAGATTAACTCCATCATATGCATATTCATTATTTATGAGTGAAAGCTCAAAAACAACGATTTGGTTCTCACCACGCTTCTGAACAAAGGCATTAACTGATGCGGAATATAAGTCTGCCATCTTTTTGCCAAGCTCAACAAGAGAGGGATATTTTTCACTTGCAGCTGTTAAAACGTCTGTTAAAAGTGAAAACTTTGATGCAGTTTCCTCTCTGAGAGGAGTTATTATATTTATTGTGAGTAAATTTGTCTTGAATCTGTTCGTCTTTAAGGTGTTTAGCCTTATTCCGTTTTTTATGTTTTCAGAAATGTATTTGAGTTTTTCTGCCATTGTTTTTCTCCTAACATTATAAAAATTGAAAGTTGAAAGTTTTTTTAAAGTTTGGAGTGTGGAAAGTTTAATTCATAATTCATAATTCATAATTCATAATTCGGAATAAATGAAACCTTTTTCGCTTTGCTCAAAAACTTCAATGTTATACTTTAATTATAATAAAATAGTTAGTTTTCGACCTATGGGAGAAAACTTTCCATCATTCCTAATTCCTCATTCCTCATTCCTAATTAGAATCATTCCTAACTCCTAATTAATCAATGCAACAGCGTGGGCTGAAATGCCTTCGTATCTGCCAGTGAATCCCATATGCTCTTCCGTTGTTGCTTTAACGTTTGTTGGAGCATTCGTAAGTTTTTCTATATTATTTTTAATTTCATCTATATAAGGAGCAATTTTGGGTGCTTGTGCAACGACTGTGCAATCTATATTAACAACGTTATATCCGTTCTCTTTCAAAAGGTTTACAGTATGCTCAAGAAGAAGCATACTCGAAATATCTTTGTATTTAGCATCTTTATCGGGAAAATGCTTTCCAATATCTCCAAGCCCTGCCGCACCAAGTAAGGCATCGCAAACTGCGTGTAACAAAACGTCTGCATCGGAATGACCTAAAAGTCCTTTTGAATGTGGAATATCAACGCCACCAATTATCAATTTTCTGTTTTCAACAAGTCTATGGGCATCATAGCCTATTCCTATTCTCATATTTTACCCGCCTTTTTTGAAATTTATGCTTAGTTTAATGAGGAAATAAGGCATTAGGCAATAGGCAATAGGCATTAGTGAAGGAAACCTTTTTCGCCTTGCTCAAAAGCCATCTTATTATAATTTAGTTATAATAAAATGTTAGTTTTCGACCTATGGGAGAAAACTGTCATTCATTCCTAATTCCTCATTCCTAATTCCTAATTAAAAAGGATTCCTAACTCCTAACTACTCTTAAATTTTCCCCTGCTTTTTCAACGAAACCATAGCTCTTGCCATTGTTACGTCGTATTCAGTTGTCAATTTAATGTTTTGTGGTCCGCAGTCTATATAGCTGACTTTAAAGCCAGCGCGTTCTACCATTGAGCTTTCATCAGTAAACTCAACTTTATCTTTTACAGTTACGCCATAAGAGGCA
>JAZNJM010000005.1:0-5463 GCA_045578045.1 Eubacteriales bacterium
TCAAGAGAAATGGGTGTAACCATATTCGGAGCTTCAATATTGCTTATATGTGTTCTGCTTATATCAACAAGCTCAGCAAGTTGCATCTGTGTAAGCTTCTTTAGTTTGCGTTGATACGCTATATTCAGACCTATTCTGTTATATTTTTCATCATTGGACAATTTTTTGAAATCAGACAATATACCACGCTCCTAACATTATAATTATACTACATCAGCTATTCGTATAAAACAAACTGACACTTTGCAAAAGCAAATATACAATAAGCCATTGCAAACTATTATTTTGCTAAATTGCAATTAATTTCAGATGAAAAAACAAAATCTCCCCTCAAAACCTTAACTGACAATCTACCTTTTATAGTTTAAATTAAACCGCTGTATGCAAAAGGCACGTACGGAGGTGTGAGAAGAGGGAGTTTTTTCTTTCTTGCTCGATTGTTTTAAGTATATAAAAAAACTTTTCTGTTGAAATAATAGAAAAAGAAGAGGGAGTTTTTTCTTTCTTGCTCGATTGTTTTAAAAATATATAAAAAATCTTTTCTGTTGAAATAATAGAAAATATATGATATACTTAGCCTACAAAAAACAATGGGGTATAAAAATATGGTAATCAAAGAATTAGGTGCACTTAAATGCATTAAAAACGAAATTGAAAAATTGTCTGGAAAAGTGGGTTTTTGTTATAAAAATTTAAAAAGCGGGTTTGAATTTGGAGTTAGAGAAAACGAAGAATATCTTGCGGCGAGTGTTATAAAATTTCCTTTATTTTTGCATATTCTGAATGAATGTGAGAGGGGAAATATATCTCTTGAAGAAAGACTTATAACCGAAAATAGTGAAAAAGTTCCAAGCTGTGGGGCGATAAATCTTTTCACAAGCTCTGTTGAAGCGGACGTTTTGACGTTATGTAAGCTGATGATTTGTATAAGTGATAATACAGCGACAAACCGACTTATAAGACGTTGTACCATTGAAAACATTAAAAATGGATTTTTAGAATTAGGACTTGAAAAAACTAAGCTGAACCGCAAACTTTTTGATTCAGAAGCCGCATCAAGAGGAATTGAAAATAAAATCTGCCCAAAAGAAATTGGTATGCTTTTGGAAAAACTGTATAAAAACGAATTTATCAACGAAGAAAAAAGCACTTTTGTCTTAAACGTTTTGAAAAAACAGCAAATAAATCATAAAATGGGCGGAAAACTTAAAGGTATTGAAATTGCTCATAAAACGGGTGAGGACTATATGCTAAGTAATGACGTTGGTATAGTATATGGGGAAGAACCTTTCATTATTTGTTTTGCAGGGTATGACACCAACGTTTATACTTGGGAGGATATTATTAGAAACGGAACTTTTGATATTGCGGAGGCGTTAAAATAAAAAAAATGTCTGAATATGCAACCTTTTCCCATTTTTTGCGAGTTGATATATGAAGAGCTCTTAAATAATTCAAGGAGGTTGCATTTTATGGAAGATAAAAAAATAGTTGAGTTATATTTCCAACGTTCTGAAAAAGCATTGGAAGAAACTGCTTTAAAATATGGAAAATATTGTTTTTCCATAGCGTATAGTATTTTAAACGACAATGAAGATGCGGAAGAAAGCGTAAATGATACGTATCTTGACGTATGGAACAGTATTCCACCTCATAAACCTTCTGTTTTATCAACTTTTCTTGGAAAAATTACCCGCCGAATCTCCATTGATAAATGGAGAAAAAGAGCTGCGGATAAAAGAGGGGGCGGAGAAATCTCTTTAGTTCTTGACGAGCTTGAAGAATGTGTTTTCAAAGGAGACACCGTTGAAGAAGAATATTCAAAAGAAAAACTTTCAGAAGCCGTAAAGCTATTTATAGCCCAATTGCCCAAAACTGAAAAAAACGTTTTTATTTGCAGATATTGGTATATGGACTCTGTTGAATCCATATGTAAACGTTTTTCTTTTTCCGAGAGCAAGGTTAAGTCTATGCTAAAAAGAACGAGGGATAAACTTCGCAAATATCTTGTTGAGGAGGAGTTTTAAATGAAAGCAGAAGATATTTTAGAAGCAATAGGAAACGCTGATGATAAATCGGTTAAAAACGCAAGAGAAAAAGGCAACAAAAAGCTATGGATTTATATATCATCTGTTGCGGCAATATTAGTTTTGGCTATAATAATTCCAATATATTATATTCAGTCTGAAAAAACATTGGGTGAAGGGGAAAACGAAGAGATTGCGCTTGAATGGGGAGAAGTTTATATTTATTATTCCGATGGCGGAAGAATAGCTTCTGAAAAGCAATATCTTCCTCTTTCTTCAAAGGAGATTTTTGAAGTCTGGAGAATTAAAAACGGCTTTGGAGAAGAAGCTAAACTATATAAATTTGAAATTGATAACAACGGAACGACAGATTGTTCTGAGTTTTCGGGGTTTTACCTTGAAAACTATACCCCAGAGGATTACTATATTGTTAACATAACAGTGTCGAAAGCTCTTGAAAACGATAAATCTATTGCTGTTTACGATCCAACTCTCGACACTTTGAAAATGACAATGACAGGGTATCTTGATTTTGAATGTGATGAATATAACGTGTTTTTTCAATAAGGGGTGTCAAAATGAAAAATAATTATTTAATAAAAGCATTTTCTTTTTTTCTTTTCCTTGTTCTTATTGTACCTTTTTTCAATATTAACGTTTTAGCTGATACAGGTCCAAAACCCTCTGTTCAAATTGACGTTTTGGGATTGAATAACAGAAAATGCTTTGCAACACTACTTTCAAAATATGAAAGTAATGGACCTAATAGGGCTTGGGACGGAAAAGATGAACATATCAATTCGTATTCAATAGATAGAGAAATATGGGAAGCCTTTGCAAATTATAAAGATTCAGACGGGTATTATTTTTTACAGGTTGGATTTGATATATCTGAAACAGAGAAAATTTCTTGGAGATATTATCCGCCTAATCCTTTTAAGATTCTTTTATATTTTCCTGAAACAGATACGTATTTATCAAGCGGAATATACGAAAGATATGCCTTTGATTCATATTATACAGTTAGCATTACTGATATGACAGAAACAAACGTTTCAGTTATTATAGTTGAAAAATCCTACGATTACTTTTCTGAAATTATTGGTTTGCTTTTCCGTGTTGTGATTACAGTAATAATAGAAATTATAATTGCCTTAGCTTTTGGATTCAGAAAGAAAAATCAGCTTTTGTTTTTGCTTAAAGTAAACGTTTTAACACAGATTGTTCTGAATTTTTTGCTTAATTATATCAATTATAAATCTGGTAGCTTTTATTTTCTTTTGAACTATGTTTTATTTGAAATAATTGTTTTTGTCATTGAAGCGGTTTTGTATTCTTCACACCTAAGAAAAATTAATGAAGTTGAACAAATTATTGAAGGCTCTTTCAAAACTAAAAAAAGATTTTATGTTATTTATGCTTTAGTTGCAAACGTTGTTTCCTTTGGATTTGGGATATTTATTTCAAAAATAATACCCGAAATGTTTTAGAGGAGGTTAAATTTGGATAAAAAATATACTATTGGTTTTTGTATATTTATTGTTGTTATTATACTTTTGACTTCCATATTTTTTTCGGGAAATGATATAACCGTTGCAAGATGCATAATAACGGAAAACGGTGAGTTATTTATGGTAGACGGAGAGCGACCTGTTATATTGAACGGCTGTTCAAAAAAAGATTATAAAACGGGGGATAAGCTGTTTATTATTCATTCTACCGCTTACGCTGAAAGCTATCCGGAGCAAACGTCTGCAAAGCTCGTTTTTAAAATAAGTGATGGAACAGAAAAAGACGTTAACCAAAAGGCTTTGGATATTCTGAAAGAATTGAATTATTTTGATTCTTCAAAAAACTAAATATTTATATTTTTCTGAAAATTCTTAAATAAAAAATACTCTTTGCCCTTTATAAGTTTGCAAAGAGTATTTTGTTTTAATTATTGTTTTCGTCTTTTGAAACGGTAATTTCGTCTTTTTCCGTTTCTTTTGTATCTTTTTTTGTTTCTTCTGCTTCTTTTTTCATTTCTTCTAAAGCAATTTCAGATTGTTCTTCCAGCTTTAATTTTTCGCGTTTAAGAGTTGCTTCTTTTATGAGAATATATGCTGTTGAAGCAACGGGAACTGCAAGGAGCATTCCAAAAACTCCGCCGATTCCTCCGCCAACGGTAACGGATGCAAGAATCCACATTCCAGGGAGGTTTACTTTACTTCCCATAACCTTTGGATATATAAGGTTGTTTTCAAGCTGTTGGAGAATGATGAGGAAAATCACGAAAATAACTGCTTTTAATGGATTCACTGTGAGAATCATAAACGCTCCCACACCAGCACCGATAAAGCCGCCGACAACGGGAACAAGAGCTGTTATTCCAACGAGTATGCCAACCATTGGAGCGTAGGGGATTTTGAGAATCAACATTCCAATCATACAAAGAGTACCTAATATAACTGCTTCAAGGCTTTGTCCTGAAATGAAATTTCTGAAATTCTTTCCCGCAACGATACAAGCGTGAATAAACCATTCAGAAAACTCTTTTGGAAACCACGCATTTATAAATCTTTTTGCTTGTTTTTTTAAAGTTCTTTTACTGAAAATAATATAAATAGAAAAAACGAAAGAGATAAGAAAATCAAAAATACCGCCAATAAATGAAACGACAAAGGTAAAAGCGTTATTTACTAAACTTCCGCTTTGATTTTTAAGCCATTCTTCACCCTTTTTAATAATTTCATCCCAATTTGCCTTTTCAATGTATTCTCCAATTGGAATTCCTGCAAACTCAATTTTTTCTGATTGTGAGAGCTTATTTATAATGTCAGAAGCTCCTTGAAAAATTATTTTAACAGAATTATACAGCTCTGGAATTACAAGAAAGAAAATCCCCGTGATAACTCCGAAAATTATTATAAGAGAGATAACGAAAGCTATTGGACTTCTTATTTTTATGAGAATTTTATTTTGGCTTTTTTGCCATAGGTGAGATTCAAAGAAACGCATTGGAACGTTTAGAACCAAAGCAAAAATCAACCCTAAAATTAATGGTGAAATAATGGAAAATAGGCTTGAACAGATATTTAATATAAAATCAATATTCTGAAAAAGCGCAAAAAGTAAAATACAAGCTGCGGCAACACCAACAATCCAAATAGTGAGCTTTTTTTTGTTTTCTATTATGGGTTTCATAGTTCTCCTTTGTTTTTGAAACGGCTTAATTTTTATATTTTATAATTCTTCAATGTTTATAACGCCTGGAATTGAAGAGATTTGCGACAAAATCTTATCATGCGGTTGTCTTTTTCTGAATCTGACCGTAAATACAACGTTGCATTTATCCCCTGTTGGAGTATGATTCTTGTTAAATTCAATATCTGTAACCGTTGTTGCTTCTGTGCTGAAATGGGCAAGTATATTATCAAAAACTTGTGGGTTTTCA
>JAZNJM010000006.1:0-5329 GCA_045578045.1 Eubacteriales bacterium
TTTATTTGCGTTTCTTATTGTTGAAAGACGGTGGGCAACTATTAACATTGTTCCTATATTCATCATTTTTTCCAACGAATCTTGAATCAGAACCTCTGTTTCTGTATCTATATTTGCCGTTGCTTCATCAAGAATCATAACAGAAGGCTTATGAACTATTGTTCTTGCAAAAGAGAGAAGCTGTCGTTGACCTGCGGAGAAGTTGTTTCCTCTGTCGCTTTCTTTGAATAATAACTTAGTTCGAGTTTATATTCCACTATCTATAATATAGTTTATGGCATTTTTCATTGATACTATTCCGCCACATTTAATATAACCATTTAGAGTTGCTGACTTTTTTGAAGTTGAGAGTAGAATATCTTTCACTTTGCTTGCTGATATGTTTCCTTTAGCTGCCGATATAATTTCGGCTGAAATTCCGCTAATGTATGCGGTGGCTAATGAGGAACCAGAATCGTATTTCAAATTGAGGTTTTTATCAAAGACTAATATATCTTCTCCAGGGGCGGCGATGTCAACATTAAGACCATAATTGGAAAAAGAGCTTATTAGTCCTTTACTATTTATTCCTCCGACAGAAATTACATTATTCAATTTGTATTTACCCGGAAACGAACATTCTTCTTTATGATTGTTTCCAGCGGCACAAACAAAGAGCATTTTGCTGTTTTTTATCGTCTCGTAAAGAAGGGCATTGCTTTCTTTAAGACATAAGCTCAAATTAACAACTTTTGCACCAGAACTTTCAGCAAAAAGAATTGCTTTAGCCAATAGCTCTGGGGATAAATTGTTTTCATCTATTCTTATATTAATGAGCAATGAATTTGAAGAAACTCCTATATATTCTTTAGAGTTGCCTGCAATAATATGAGCTATTTCTGTACCGTGCGATGAAAAAATATTAGTTTGGGTATCGCAAGAGTTATTTGAAAAATTCCAACCTGAAATATCGTCAACGTATCCGTTAGAATCATTGTCTATTCCATCTGATGCTATTTCTTTTTTGTTGAAAAATATTTTTTCTGTTAATTGAGGACTGTTTATAAATCCTGTGTCTATTATTGCAACTATTGTTTTATAAGATGAAGAAGTATTAATAAAGTCTATGTCAATTCCCTTCGTTCCTCTTTCATTATTTATTGTTTTTCCATCGTTGTCTATTGCCCATTGAATGTTTGAATCCGAATGGGAACACCCAATTAGGCATAGTGAAGCAAAAATAAGTATAGAGATTTTAATTACATTTAACATTCTATATCTCTCTTGTTAAATAAAATGAATGAAAGGATAGTAAAAACAAAAATGTGAATTAATAAAATGATTAAAGATACAGTTGGAGTTATTTCACCATTCCCTATAGAATTTGTTAAATATTGTGAATAGTTAGTGTTGGAAAACAATGTGTATTTCAAGAAAGAAGAATCGGGAAAAGCGGAAGATAAAACAGAACCAAAAGCTGAAATGCAAAAGCAGAGAGAAATTCCGAGCAAATTATTTCTTGTCAAAACTGCGATAGAGACTGCTAAACTTGAAATTGCATACAACGACACGCAATTGTAGGCGAGACAAAGAAATAATTGAGATAATACATTTCTTTGGATGATTTCTTTGCCGTTATAATAAACACATTGCACAGAAAAATTATCAAACCCAAATAATGCCCAGCCGCAAAGTATGGAACAAATCATAAAAATAAAAATGAAAAGAGTTGTTAGAATAATAATAGAAAGAAACTTTGAAAATAATATCTTCCATCTCTTTGCGTTTATAATAACAAGCCTCGACATAGTTCCATTGGTATATTCTGATGAAATTAAATAACAAGAAAGCATTATTACGCAAATAGTTATAAATATAAAAAGTTCGTTGACTCTTAAAATTAGAGAAGAAGCACTTTTATCGAGAATTGGTGGGATATTGTTATCAATTTGAAATTGATACACTTTGTTTTGGTTTATCATTTCGTTTATTATGTCAGAAGAGGAAAAACCAATTGATGGATCATTTAAAAAGGAGTTATTAGTTTCAATTTCTATTTGCAGAAAGTTTTTCCAGTTTTCCAGTTTTCTCTCGGAGAATTTAGCAGGTGAGTTTTTTATATATAGTCCAAATACAAAAACAACAACAAAAGAAAGGATTGTAAATCCTATAATTATTCTATTTGCAAGTGCTTTGGAAATTTCATTTTTAGTTAATATGAATATTTTATTCAATTTCTGATTCTCCCATCATTTCGAGATATTTTTTTTCTAAATGCGTTCCTGATGAAAATTCTAAAATTATAATATTGTTATGTAATATTTTGTTGAATAGAGAATTAAGCAGATCATTTTTCACGCACAAGAAGAAAAAGTTGCCTTCGGAAGAAAAATCTATAGCCATTTCGTTTAAAACGTTTATAAAGGCTTCGGGATTATTTACTTTAATGTCAACCATTGAATGAAGTAAAGTTCCTTTATCCTGCTTAACAATTTTTCCATTATTTATGTAATAATTCTGAGAAGCTATTTTTGATATTTCTCCCAAATTATGAGAAGAAACAATAAAACTCGTTCCCTTTTCGTTGCAAATGGTCTTTATAATTTTTCGTAAATCTTGGATCCCCTTAGGATCTACTCCGTTAAACGGTTCATCTAAAAAAACAATTTCAGGCTCGTGGAGAATTGACAAAGCTATACTTAATCTTTGTCTCATTCCTAAAGAATATGTTCCTACTAAAGAATCTTTTCTGTTTGATAGTCCAACAAGTTCTATGGTTTCTTCTATTTTTTTGTCATTAACACGAAATGGTGAGGAAAATATTTTTGCATTTTCAATTGCCGTAAATTTGTTGTAAAAATTAGTATTATTAAGAGAAGAACCTATCTTGCTCATATACTGCTCAAAATCTTTTTTTATAGAAATATCATTTATTAAAATTTCTCCCGAATTGATAGAAGATATTCCGCAACATAATTTAAAGGTTGTTGTTTTACCTGCTCCGTTTGGACCTATAAACCCAACTATGGATTTTGAAGGAATTTCCATAGTTATATTATTTAAAATGATTCTGTTTTTTATTTTTTTGTATAAGTTTTTAATTTCAAACACGGCAATTTCCTCATTTTCTCGTGTATTCAATATAATAAAAGTCAAAAATCGTAATGGAAAGGGTGTTAATATCTATTTTATTTAAATCGTTAATTTTTACGGCAAAAATATCTCTGCTGCAATCTCTTCCAAAAGAGATTGCTCTTCGTTTTGCTTTTATTGATTCATTCTTGTGATTTAAAATTACCGTTCCTGTTTTTGAATAATCTATTTCTGGCTCATCAGCAAAAAAATACCCATAGCTAAGAATCTCACCTGAAAAGAAACCAATATTATTTTTTATATAAAGAGTAAAACGAATCTCTCCGTTTTCATAGTCTTTTTCTATGGATTCAAGCTTTATTTCAATGCCATTAAAGTTTTTTTCATCGCCTAAGCTTAAAATAATATTTTCTTGCAAGGTTTTGTTATCTTTTTTATACTTATCTTTGTTAGAGCTAATGAAATCCATTCCGTCTATTCCAAAGGAAACTATTCCAAAGTAGACAACACAAAAAATCAACGCAAAAACAATAAAAAATGATATTATAAGTTTTCTTTTTTTCATTATGACTCGCTTTCATAGGAATCAAGGGACATTTGAAATGCCCCTTGATTTTATTAATTATGGATTAAATTCTGATCTGGGATTTATACCATTTGTTTTAAATCCGCTGGATAAGCTCGTATCACTTGAAGAACATTTAAAACCTTTTTTGGCTTTAGAAATTGAAATTCCACAGTTACCAGTAACTTGAGCACCATCGTTTGAAGACGCGCCAGCTTCAAGACCAATAGTAAATGATGATACTTCACAATTGGAATAAGTATGTGCATAAATTGTTTGAACATTTCCGCGGTAGTTTTTGAAGGAATCTGTATACCATCCAATACATGCAAAGCTGTATCCCAAGTATGTATAGTTGTAATGGAAAGCATTTCCTGACGTAATAATTGCTTGGTCTTGAATTTCAAAACCTATTCCATATTTGCCGCTACCAGTTGCTTTTGAGGTTGAAATAGTTCTTGTTCCGTAGCTGATGTTGGTATTGGTGCTTATTATACATTTTTGAGATTTTAATGATGCAGTATAGCTCCCGCTGGTATCTTCAATTGCAAATCCATAGCAATCAACGCCTCCTATGTTATATCTCTTTCCCTTTGTTGGCCACCATACATCCCACGTACTTATATCATCAGGAAATTTATTATATCGTCCGCTTGCATATATTCCCCAATATTTATTTTTTGCATTATAATAAATCTTAGGTGAATATAAAGTTACATATGATGCATCGCTCGCGTATTCTCCAACATTTGAAGAAGGAATATCAAGAGTATATACATCCATTTCTTCTAATGCTTGCTGCTTTTCTTTTTCAGTGAGGTTAGAAGCTAAAAGAGAGTCAATTTCATCGAGTCTTGCTTGAATATCCGTTTCATTCATTTCTACATATTTATCTTCGTGGAGTTTAGCAAGATCGAGTTTCGCCTGAACAATGTCAAAATCAGAGTCTTTGTCAACTGCATTAACTTCGTATATTTGGTTAGTTGTGTTATTGTTTTCTTCTTTAGCAGCTGAAACACTCATGCTCATAGCAATAACACAAACCAAAGATGCAATCATTACGATTAAGTTTTTCTTTTGTTTTTTCATAAGTCGCCCTTTCATTTTTTTATAAATCTGAATATCCGCGTTTTTGTAACGCAAAAGTACGCATACGCGAAAACAAATTGTTTTGTTTTTTTAAAATACAATGTTAATTATATTGCTAAAATGAAGTTAATATCCTGCATTTTAGTCATAATAATTAATAAGGAAATAAAAATTAATAAATCGATTTATTGTATTTTAGAGTGTACACCTGAAAAAACATATTGTCAATACAAGAGGGAAAATATTAACTGTTTTTTTTTTTTTTTTTTTGTTCGTGGATTGTTCATTATTTTTTTCTGTATATTTCTGTATATTTCTGTATAGATAAATAGAGCTGTTTAAAATGCGAAAATTTGCATTTATACAGCTGTATTGTGTTCACAAAGCTGTATTGTATTTACAAAGCTGTATTGTATTTACAAAGTTGTATTGTATTTACAAAGCTATATTATTTTTTCACTAATAACGCTTTTTTTACATAAGAGACGCTTTTTTCTCTTGCATTTGATAGAGAGAATAGTATTTTCCCTTTTGAGCCAAAAGCTCTGTATGAGTTCCTTCTTCAACAATTTTTCCGTGAGAAAGAAGAATAATTTTATTTGC
>JAZNJM010000007.1:0-11055 GCA_045578045.1 Eubacteriales bacterium
AAAAACTGACCAAGCGAGGCTTAATCAGTCTTTCTGATTATTATGCGAAAGTGCATATTCAAGTTTGAATTGAACCGCCGTATGCCGAACGGCACGTACGGTGGTGTGAGAGGAGGGACATAATCCCTCCTACTCGATTCTTGTTGACAAACTTTTTTTATTATGATACAATCAAGTTATGCATTATAGTATAAAAAGGTGAATTTAAAATGAATATATTAAAAAACAGGTTGAAAATAAAAATTTGTTTGGCTTTATTGGTTGCTTTAATTTTTTCGTCTTGTTCAACTGAAGAATCTTCAAAGGGAAATTCGTCTATTGAACAAAGCGGAGTTTTTTCAGAAGTAACTGAAAATTCAGAGGACGTTAATTCTTCAAAAAGTGAAGAAAATTCAGAGAGCGTTAATTCCTCAAATGATGGAGAAAATTCAGAGGGCGTTAATTCCTCAAACAGTGAAGAAAATTCAGAGGGCGTTAATTCCTCAAATGATGGAGAAAATTCAGAGGGCGTTAATTCCTCAAACAGTGGAGAAAATTCAGAGGACGTTAATTCCTCAAATGATGGAGAAAATTCAGAGGACGGTAATTCCTCAAACAGTGGAGAAAATTCAGCGGACGTAAATTCCTCAAATAGTGAAGAATCCTCAGAAGATGTAACGTCTGAGAGTTCGTTGGATTCTGAAGATGTTGAGAAATCAGAAGATTCTCCGGGTGAACCAGTTTCCAAAGATTATAATAGTTCTGAGGATACGTCCGAAGAGAGTGGAGACTCGAAGGATACGTCAGACCAGACTTCTGAGGAATCGTCTGATTCCTCGGAATCAAAAAGCGAAGCGGAAAATGACAGCTCAGATGATTATTTGATTTTTGATATTCCCGAAGAATATGAAAATCTCAATTCGTATAAGGCTTTAGAAACTTTGGGTGAAGAAATTTCAGACGCTGTTTATATTGAGATGCATACCAAAACAAAATATATGAATCAAGATATAGATATGACTATAAAAAGCTGGGAAAGTTCAAAAACAGATGCTATTCTTACTCAAGTTATTTATGAGCGTGGCGGATCTGTTATTTTCTCGCAGAAAGAATTAATGGTAGACGGCGTTAAATACATTATAGATGATAAACAAAAGACCTATTGCGTTGTTCCGGAAAGTGAATATCTGGATATTGACGAGCTATTGGAGAAGGGTTCTATTGAGAGCGTTGAAACGAAAAATGAGCTTGTTGGCTTGGAAATATGCGTTGCCGATTGGTTTACGTTAAGCGATGGTTCACGTGTTGGATTTTATACTAAAGACGGGGATTTAAAATATATTGGAATGTCGAAAACATTTTTCGGTCAAACAACAGAGCTTGTTTTTAAAACCACAATTCGAAATGATAATTCTGAAATTGTTTTTTCTATTCCCAAAGATTATGCATTAGTTGAGTATAAAAACTGATATAAATACAATAAAATAATAAGTGCCGTTTTATCAAAAGACGGCATTTTTATTTTTGTTTGAAAGACAGCAGCGGTGGGAAGATAAAAAAACTGTGAGAATGTAAATATTTTATAAAGGAATACGTTGTGCTATTGACTTTTATCTTTGAATCGAGTATTATTTATATTAATGATATAATTGGATATTTATTTGTTTTTTTGAATTTTAACAATATTCAGTATGTCAAAATATCTGCGAAAAAATAAAAAATGCAGGAGGGTGAATCTGTGGATAGTAAAACAATACAGATTTTAATTTCTATGATCATCTATATGGCGGTGGTCATTTTAATCGGTGCACTTTACGCAAAGCGTGCAAACAAGAACTCGGAAGAGTATTTTTTAGGTGGACGTTCTCTTGGTCCTTGGGTAACGGCAATGAGTGCGGAAGCCTCTGATATGAGTGGTTGGCTTTTGATGGGACTTCCAGGCGTTGCTTATTGGTGTGGACTTGCAGACGCATTCTGGACGGCTGTTGGCTTGGCTGTTGGTACATACGTTAACTGGCTTTTAGTTTCAAAGCGTTTACGTCGATACAGTGTTCGCGCAAACAACTCCATAACCTTGCCAGATTTCTTCTCTAACCGTTTCCGTGAAAAGAAAAAGACGATAATGCTCATCTCTGCGGCGTTTATTCTTATTTTCTTTACGGTTTATGCCTCAAGCTGTTTTGTAACTTGCGGAAAACTTTTCTCAACCCTTTTTGGTGCTTCTTATCAGTCTATGCTCATATTGGGTGCGGCTTTCGTTTTGCTTTATACAATTTTGGGTGGGTTCCTTGCTGAAAGCGTTTCAGACTTTATGCAGGCTATCGTTATGGTGACAGCTCTTTCTGTTATTGTTATCATCGGTGTTTTCAAAGCAGGCGGAATTGGTGAGATTATTGAAAACGCAAAAGATATCCCAGGATTTTTACAGTTTATGGGAATTGCAAAACCTCAAACGGAAGACGTTGGAGGCGTTGCAACTCAGATTATGAATTCAACGGGTGATGGCGTTCTTTGGGGTGATGGGGGTAAATATTCAATTTTATCTGTTTTCTCCGCTATGGCTTGGGGACTTGGATATTTTGGTATGCCTCAGGTTCTCCTTCGTTTTATGGCTATTCGCCGTGAAAGCGAATTAAAGGCTTCTCGCAGAATCGCAACCGTTTGGGTTCTCATATCCCTTGCTGTTGCTGTGTTTATCGGTATTATGGGCCGTCAGCTCTACCCAACTGCTCATTTAACGGCAAGCGGTGCTGAAGGTATCTTTATAACCTTATCAACGAGCTTTTTACCTCCTATTATTGCAGGTTTCGTTATGGCGGGTATTCTTGCTGCAACAATTAGCTCTTCCGACTCATATTTGCTTATTGCGGCTTCTGCCCTTGCAAAGAACGTTTTCCAAGGCATTTTAAAGAAAGATGCAACGGATAAACAAGTTATGAAGGTTTCCCGTATAACACTTTTAGTTCTCACTCTTATCGGTATTCTTATCGCTCTTGACGAAAACAGCGTTATTTTCTCCATCGTTTCTTTTGCTTGGGCTGGTTTTGGTGCAACGTTTGGTCCTCTTATGATTTTCTCTCTTTTCTGGAAACGCATAAATAAGGCGGGTGCTATTGCAGGTATGGTAAGCGGTGCGGGAATGGTATTCCTTTGGAAACTCTGTATCAGCAAACTTGGCGGTGCTTTTGCAATTTACGAATTGCTTCCCGCTTTCATATTCTCCTCTATCGTTATAGTTATCGTTTCTCTTGCAACGAAAGCTCCTTCAAAAGAAATTCAAGAAGATTTTGAGGCTGTTTGTTCTGGAAACGTTTCTGATAAGTAAAAAACGATTTGTAAATAAGATGTGATTTATAAACCGAAACGTAGTTTTGATTTTAAAAGTCAAACCTATGTTTCGGTTTGTTTTTTTGGAAATTTTAATAACGTTTCTGAATATAATATAGGGAATAGATATTTCAGGAGGGCGTTATGTTGGGATTTCTTTTGAAATTCGTATTTTTATTTCTGAGGGTTAACGGTATAAATTCGTTCCCCGATCCACTTTCAGCGGAAGAAGAAAAAAATTGTTTTCAACTTGCATCAAAGGGTGATGAAAAAGCAAGAGAAAAACTTATTATGCATAATCTCAGGCTTGTTGCTCACATTGTTAAAAAGTATTATTCAACGTTTAAAGAACAAGATGACCTTATTTCCATCGGAACTATAGGACTTATTAAAGCTATCGACTCATTTAACGGCGAAAAAGGTGCAAAATTTGCAACGTATGCAGGAAAATGTATTCAAAATGAAATTCTTATGTTTTTCAGAAGTCAGAAAAAACTCAACAATGAGACTTCCATAAATGAAAGTATTGATTTCGACAAAGACGGAAACCCTTTGACTTATATGGAAATTCTTTCCGAAGATGACAATATTCTCGAAAATACTTATGAAAGTATCAGAATGAACGTTATGATGGACGCTATAAAAAACGCTTTGGACAAAAGAGAACGTGAAATAATTGAAAAAAGGTACGGACTCATTAACGGAACAGAGCTTCCGCAACGTGAGGTTGCAAAGGATTTGGGAATTTCTCGTTCATACGTTTCAAGACTTGAAAAAACTGCTCTTAAAAAAATCGAATCGTATATGCGACAACGTGGTATGGACGGAGAATAAAAAAGTCGCTATTGTAGAGTGTATAAGCGGTTGTTAAAAGGCAAAGCGTTTTATTTTTGTCAACAGACAGAGGTTGAAAGGTCTTTATTGGTTATGAAATGAAACTATAATGCCTTTCAATCTGTCTACGTCTGTTTTCTTATTTTATGTCTGTTTTTCTTTGCTTTTTGTTTGCTTTCGTCTGTGAAACTTTTTTGGTTTAAACTATTGACAAAGGATTATTGTTGTGGTAAAATCTATCTCGTTCATATGTGCGAGTGTAACTCAATGGTAGAGTGTCGGCTTCCCAAGCCGGTTACGCGGGTTCGATTCCCGTCACTCGCTCCAGTCCTGGCGGACGGCTAATAGTCCTAGCGGACGGCTAATGGTCCTAGCGGACGGCTAATGGTCCTAGCGGACGGCTAATATCGTGTGAGTTTTTCAAGACTTTGAGACTTGCTTCGAAGGTAAAAACAATCACGGGATTAAAGATTGAAAGACTTGCGGACGGCTAATGGTCCTAGCGGACGGCTAATATCGTGTGGGTTTTTCAAGACTTTGAGACTTGTTTCGAAGGTAAAAACAATCACGGGATTAAAGATTGAAAGACTTGCGGACGGCTAATGGTCCTAGCGGACGGCTAATGTCGTGTGAGTTTTTCAAGACTTTGAGACTTGTTTCGATGTTGAAAAAATATCTTAACGATATGTTTTGTCTTTAATAATCAGACGAACTAAATATATAGATATCGAAAAAGATTAGTTTCTTCTTTTGGTTCTTTTCTTCTTTTCAAAGAAGAAAAGAAAACGTATAGAAGAAAAGAAAATGTATGAAAGAAAACATATAGAAGAAAGGAAAAGTATGAAAGAAAACGTATAAAAGAAAACGTATAAAAGAAAACGTATAAAAGAAGAGAAAGCATATAGAAAATAATAAGGGGGCGTAGCTCAGTTGGGAGAGCGATGCGTTCGCAACGCATAGGTCATGGGTTCGAATCCCACCGTCTCCACCAGAAAAACTAAGTGGATACCGATAGGTATCTGCTTAGTTTTTTTAATAGAACGAGGGGATTCGAGGGGAGCGGTAGTGAATTGACTTGCCGGGGGCAAGTCAAGAGCCGCGGAAGACCGTAGGGCGTCGAGCCCGAAGACCGAATCCCACCGTCTCCACCAATGACGTATCTGTTCGAACTAATAGAACAGAAATGATACAAAATCAATCAGAAAATAAAATCTGGTTGATTTTTTTGTTTGCAAAAAAACAATATGCTATGTTAGTGTGTATTGCTTTGCTGAACCCTTGAGTTTTGATATGCAATGTCAAAACTCATAGGGGGTTAGGACTTATGACAAGTTAAAGTACTATAATTTGAAGTGATTTACAAACTGAAAAAAGAAAATAAATTAAGACTAACAATATGCATAAGTCAAAGCAAGTGGTTAGGACTTATATATAACACAAAAGAAAACTATGAAAAATTTGATGCTATGATAAAAGAAGTTGATGAAGAATATAGAACTATAGTAAATTTTGCAAAATACAAAATTGTAATGTTTGCAATGGCTAAACTTATGGAAATGGAATCAACAGAACAAAACAAAGTTGCATTATATTTGTTTAATAAATTGATTTTTCTTAAAATATATTGACTTTTGCGACTTTTTAAATTATAATTGCAACATATGTTTTAAAACATGTGTTGCAAAAAGGAGACTATTATGCCACAGAAAGCAAAATTTACTAAAGAAGAAATTATATCAGTTGCATTAAATATAGTTAGAAATGGCGGATTCAATTCACTTACAGCAAGAAATATTGGATTAGGGTTAAAAAGTTCAACACGTCCAATATTTACAGTATTTGATTCAATGGATGATGTACAAAAAAACGTAAAAATTGCAGCTAGAAATTTATATGATAGTTACGTTAAAGAAGCATTAAAAAAAGAAGATAAAGATAAAATTTATTTTAAATGTGTTGGAGAGCAATATATAAAATTCTCAATAGTTGAACCTAAACTTTTTCAACTTCTTTTTATGAAAGAACATGAAGAAAAAGTGGAATTTACCAGTATTTTGCCTTTAATAGAAAACAATTATGAAGAAATTATATTATCTATAGAAGAACAATATAAACTCAACAGAGAAACATCGATAAAATTATATCATCATTTATGGGTATATACACATGGTATAGCTTCGCTTTGTGCAACTAAAATGTGTACATTTACTAGTCAAGAAATAAGTAATATGTTAACAGAAGTATTTAAGAGTATTTTGAAAAATTTTAAAGAAATGGGTGGAAAATAAAATGATAGAAATTATGAATATAAAAAAGTCATATGGCATTGGAGAAAATAAAACGCAAATACTAAAAGGAATAAGCTTATCTATTGAAGAGAATGCCTTTACTGTAATTTTAGGAGCTTCTGGATCAGGCAAATCTACATTTTTAAATATAGTATCAGGATTAGAACGAGCTGATGAAGGAAATATTTTGTATAATAATATAGATATAACAAAATTAGATGATACTAAGCTTACAACATTTAGAAAAGAAAATATTGGATTTGTTTTTCAACAATATTATCTTTTACCGAATATGAATGTAGATAAAAATGTTAAAATGGGCGCAGATTTAGTAAATAACAAGGATTACAAGTCTATTATTGAGGCGGTAGGGCTAAAAGAAAAAATTAATAAATATCCAAGTCAATTATCAGGAGGAGAACAACAAAGAGTATCTGTTGCAAGAGCTCTTGCTAAAAAACCTAAAGTATTATTTTTAGATGAACCAACAGGGGCTTTAGATGAAGCAACTGGACGCCAACTTTTAGATTATATTTCAAAATTACATAATGAATATGGATTTACTATTGTAATGGTTACACACAATCAAAATATTGCTGAAATGGCAGATACCGTTATAACAATGAATAGTGGTAATGTTTTAAATGTGTATGCTAATTCTTCAAAGAAAACGGCATATGAGATAGGGTGGTGATAATATGATTGTGAGTTTGAAAGATGCAACTAAACTAGTTGCAATATCCATTATGATTGCATGTGGAGTATTGGTTTCTACACTTTTTTTGAATTATAATATAGATATTATAAAGATTAAAGATAATATTATGAGTGAACAGATGCAAATATTTTATGATGCACAGGTAAATACTGCGATTGTTGTTAGTTCTGTTTCAGGTGGTTGCCTTTTGTTAACATCAGTTGTAATGCTTATATTCTATATCAAAAATTATATTGATACACATAGGAAAGAATTAGGGATTTTGAAGGCAATTGGTTACTCTAATATAAAAATTGCTTTAGATTTCTGGGTATTTGGATTAAGTACGTTATTGGGGGCTTTAATTGGGTATTTAGGTGCGCATATTATGATACCGTTATTTTATAGTACACAAAATGAAGATAATATTATACCAGAAGTAATATTTAATTTTCATCCATTATTACTAGTTTGTCTTGTAATAATTCCAACTTTGTTTTTTTCATTAATAGCTATATTATATGCTAATCATAGTTTGAAAAGAACGGCATTAGATTTGTTAAATGACAATTTATATGTATTAAAAAAAGCAAAAAAATATAAAGAAAGAGATAATAATAATTCATATTTAAAAGAACTAAAAAAAATCACATTAAAAAAGAAAACATTAGGTTTCTTTATTATATTTGCGTCATTTTGTTTTTCATCAATGACACAGATGTCTTTTAGTATGAATGACTTAGCTAGTCCTTTAATGGGTGGGATGATATTAATCATAGGATTATTACTAGCATGTACAACATTATTACTTGCAATAATAACAGTTATTAATGGGAATAAAAAAAATATTGCTATGATGAAAGTGTTTGGATATTCACAAAGAGATTGTTCTAAATCAATTATAGAAGTATATAGACCATTATCGTATATTGGATTTATAATAGGTACAGGTTATCAATACGGACTCTTAAGATTAATGGTAGACATTGTATTTAAAGATTTTGAGGGAGTTCCTGAATATAAATTTGATGTACCAGTGATGCTTTTTTCATTTGCTTGTTTTATAATATTTTATGAATTGGTTATATATATATATTCTAGAAAAATAAAGAATATATCTATAAAAGAAATAATGATTGAGTCATAGTAAAAAAATATAATTTCTTGATTTTTATAAAAAAATCTGGTAATCTATATATAATTTGATTGATATTTGTATCAATCGTTATGAAAGCCAAAAAAGTTGTAGATAACTACTTCGACGGCACCAGAAAAACTAAGTGGATACCGATAGGTATCTGCTTAGTTTTTTTTAAATTGTTTTAAAGTTCAAAATGTTAAAAAAGCTGTATCAAGGCGTGGTGCTTTGATACAGCTTTTGAAGTTGTTGTAATAAATGGGAATTATTGCATTTAAAGCGTGGAAAGAATTGCATTTAAGGCGTGGAAAGAATTGCATTTAAAGCGTGGAAAGAATTGTATTTAAAGCGTGGAAAGAATTGTATTTAAAGCGTGGAAAGAATTGCATTTAAGGTGTTGGAAGAATTGTATTTATGGAATTTTCGCCTGTTTTTTCGTTATAAATACCGTCTTCGCTATAAAGCAATTTTCCATTTGAGTCAAAAATAGAGTCTGAGTTACTTTCGCTCCACGAGTCGTTTTTCTCTGTTGACAGAAGAAGTCTTTGATGGATGTAACCGTAGTTATCTGTTCCTTGTGAGATAATTTCCACTTTGTCGCCCGATTTTGCGGAAAATTCTTCCGAGATTTTATTGAATTGCTTTGTTATCAATATTTCTTTTTCGATTTTGCCGTTTATTTTGAAAATGAGCTTTTCGTCTTTTATTCCGATTTTTGTTTCGTTTGCGTTTGAATCGTCCTTTACTTCTTGATTCTTGGACCAATAAACTCCAATTATATAGAATTTATTATTTTTAAATTCAAATTTTTCTTGCTCTAAATCTACCCCAAGCTCTGGCAGACAGTCAACGTATGGCAGCGAGTAAAAGTCAGCGTAAACCGTTGAGCTTGTTGTGATTCCGTTTGTGGTTATAGAGGCGTATATTTTATTTATATAATTGAATAAAGGCAAATCCATTTTTCCAGTATACGTACCATTGTTGTTTTTTTCAAGAGTTATTGTGTTTTTTTCTATTGTAACAGAAATTAACGTATCATTACCAGACATTTTAGGAACGCATTTGAAAAGAACCTCAACTGTATGGTTGACGTTGTCTACTTCTCCCAATTCACATTCAAACGTGAGAAAAGCAGATTCTTGTTCATTGAGCTGGTCTTGCAATTCTGAAATTTCATATCTCAGGGAATCTATGGACCTATACGCTTGGTTTAACTTTTTCTTCATATCATCAATTTTTGTTGAATTGTTTGAAAGCATATAAATTGTTACTATGGAAACGACAATCGCCCCAATAGTGAGAATCACCTTTCCGAAACTTTCAGTTGAAGCCATAGAAACGTGAGCTGTACTTTCGTGGGTTTCAAGTCTTTTATTGATTTTTTTCTTATAAATTGATGAATATACTGCATAAATTATCAAAGCAATAATTATAAGGCAAACTATAAGCAAAGGTATAACAGATATAACAGATATAACAGACATAATAATCCTCCTAAATTCCAAAAAATTCTTTAAATGAATTGTAATAGCTTCTTGTAACGTCAACGAGAGAGCCGTTTGACATTGTTAGTATAAATTTCATCGACAAAGTCGGTTTGATTTTTTTAACGTGTGGTTTTGAAATAATTGCACAGTTGCTCACACGTATAAATTTTTCTTTGTCAAGTATGGTACAAAGCTGATAAAGTCTGTCATAAGCGAAATAGGTTTCCCTATCGGTGCTATGTATAATCACGTCATGACCAAAACTTTCAATAAAAACAATATCCTCTGATTTAAGTTTTATCTTTTCGCCACGTTTGTTTTTGGCTGCTACAAATGAGGAATATTGCTCTTTTTCAATTAGTATCAATTCTGCTTCATCGTCAATTTCAAACCCTGCGGCTATAAGCTGTTTTTCAAGCTCTGCATATTTTTTGTCGCTGACGTTGAGTCGTATTTTCACGTGCTTCCCCCTTAACGTTTATTTCAGCTGATGTTTATATTATACATATTTCATTTTCTTTTGCAATATGTTCTGCACAGATTGCATTATTATTATCACGGATTGCAATTTATTGCTTTTTTCTTAATTGAGAAAAAAGCATTGATTAGATAAAGAAAAAGCATTGATTTGAGAAAGCATTGATTAGATAAAGAAAAAGCATTGATTGAGGAAAAAGCGTTGATTCAAGAAAAAAGCGTTGATTTGAAAAAAATATTAATTTAAGAAAAAATGCATTAAATAAATAGAAAAAAGCTGTTACGTATGTGTTTTTTGCACTTGTAATAGCCTCTTGGGAACGTATATAAATAAAAGAAAACTGAATGATTTTTAAAAATAAAAGTGTTTGTATTAGTTAGAAATTTTGCATTTGCATGGTGTGATTTAAAAAGGGAAAAGCCGTCTTGGCAACTTTAAAAGATGAAAACCCGTCTTGGCAAAGAAAATAGATGCAGATTGGACAGTCATACCCCGAAGCTGTACTGGCGTACAGCGAGAGGGGATGAATGTTCAAAGTGCAAAACGTTAATAAAAAGGGAAAACGGCAGATTTTGCCGTTTTCTTTCCTATGATGTGCTTTTTTAATGATTTGAGAAAAGTAAAATTGAAAAGTGGTATGATAAATAATAACGTTTTGCACAGTGTGTGCTATTTTATTTGTCAACAAAAATGAAAAAAGTGCGAAGCACTTTTAACCAACAAAGTCTGAAAGACTTTGCCAAGGCTTTCGATAGGAAAAAATAGTGTAGATTGGAAAAACTGAATCCGAAGCTGTACTTTCGTACAGCGAGAGGTGAAGTTTTTTC
>JAZNJM010000008.1:0-6682 GCA_045578045.1 Eubacteriales bacterium
GCTGAAGCAGAACAAATCCGCAGAAAAGCAAAGGGTGAAGCAGACGCTATTTACGCAAAAATGGAAGCTCAGGCTCGCGGTGCAGAAGAAATTCTTAAAAAACAAGCTGCCGGTTTTGCAGAAATCGTAAAATCCGCAGGCGGAGATGCAGATGCTGCTCTCAAATTGCTTATTGCTGATAAACTTGAAGACCTTATGCGTGTTCAGGTTGAAGCTGTTAAGAATATTAAAATTGATAAAGTTACTGTCTGGGATGGCGGTCAGGGCGGAGACGGTAAAACATCAACTGCAAACTTTATTTCAGGTATGATGAAATCTGGTCCTGCTCTTGAAGATCTGTTTGCTATGGCTGGTATGCAGCTTCCCTCTATCCTCGGACAAAAACTTCCCGAACATACGGAAGAAATAGTAAACAGCTCCGAGTCCAATGAAGCAAACGTATAATAAAACAAAGTCAAAATACAAAGTCATAATAAAACAAATGTAATAATACAAAGTCATAATCAATTTAATATGCTGTAATATAAGGCTGTAATAGAGGGCGGTTCTGAATTGCTGAAAAAATAAGGTTTAAATGACAAATAAGGCGTTTTTCTTGTAGTTTCTTGCCTTTCAGTATAAAGAACCGCCCTATTTATATCTCAACCAAATAAAAAAACGGTTTCAATGATATTCTATTATTAAAATATGAAAAAATATGAGGGCATATATGATTACAATAAACGAAGCACGAATACAACAAAACAAAGAACAAAAGAAAAGTATTACAATATTAATAATAAGTTTTATAGTACTCTCTGCGGTTTGTGTATGGACGTATTTTGTTGGTGAGAAAGAGTTTCAATTTGCATTATCGTTTTCAATAATTGCTTTTGCTTTGATTTCCTACAAAGTGAAAGTAATAGAATTTTTTAGTAAAAAAGAATACGAGGGTGTGGTAACTTATTTTAACGTTCACAACGAAAAGATTAAAAAAACGAATTCTCATCAAGCGGGAAGTAAGTATGATTCTTATAATGTACTTATTGCAGATATGATTGTGGAAGAAAAAAACGGAAAAACAAGAGAAAAAACTTTCAGATATAACAAAGAATATGCTAATGTAAAAGTTGGAGATAAAGCTACTGTTTTACGGTTTGTTGATAAACCAATAATAGAGAAAAACAATTCTCAGAATTAAAGGTATGATATTAAACGTAACAAAAGCTATAATAAAAGAAAATTATAAATAAATATGAGTTTTCAAATATAGGAGACGTTATGAAAAAAACTTTTAATATAGGACTGCTTATATTAAAGCCTTTTCTTATATTGTCCTTTACTAACTTGATTTCGTATATTCAACAGTTATTTTTTGACTATTGGATTTTTGCTCTTGAATTGGAAAATGATTTAATATTTGTAGATCTTAATATTTTGCTTGTTCTGATTTATTTTTTAATTTTTAATTCTATGGTTATCGGGTTTAATTCAAACGATAGATTTGTTCAGACTAAATATCTTGAATATCTCAAAAAAACAGATAAGCCTTCGAATATTAAATTTGTTCTTTCAACGCCTTTTTTCTATATAGAAGCCGTTTTGTTTATTATTATATCCGTTGTTTTTTCAAATTCATACTTGCATTTTTATATGTCTGAGGTTTTTTTGAAAAACTATGAAATTTCAGACTTTCAAAAGAATCTGTATTCTGTTTTGATAATTATTCCATTGTTGATTATTGTAAGTTTTTTAGCTCGTGTCGGTATTGCAAAAAAATGGATTCGCGGTATTAACGGAGTTGTTGAGAATATTGAAAATTCAAACATAAGAAGAATACTTGATATAATCAAATATGTATTCTTTGCTTTAATGTTGTATTGCGTTTGTTCCATGATACTCGTTTGGTTTTTACCTCCTTTTATGGCGTTCCAAAAGGTAACGAAAGGTATGTTTGTTTTCATATTAATCTTCGGAATTATTATTGCTATTTTAGCTATTTTTGCTTTTTTCTGTGTTCGTGCCTTGATAAAGCGAAAACTGTTTATCAATAAGCTGAAAAAATATTGCAAAAGAAATTCTCTTTATTTATCAAATATTGAAAAGCCGTATAGTTCAATTCTTGTGTCTCATAGTGGTTTTAACTTCACGGTTGAGAAAAACGGAATAAAATACGATTGTAAACTTTTGTCAAGTATTTTTCCAGGCTCACAAATAATTTTATCAGATATAGGCTATTATATAAAGCATAATTTTATCAGGGTTTTTAAAATACAGTTGTTTTCAAGACAAAAGGATTATAAATTTACTTTTGAAAGCAATAATAAAAAAATTCTTATTATCGTTCCAATTCCAAAAAATGTTTTCGTTTCAATTCGTGGCTCTAAACCAGGTCCTGCTGATACGGGAGAGAAAATAGGGGAATATACCCTCTATAATTCAACTGGTTTTATTAACTCTCTTGACAGAAATTGTTTGTAGAGCTTTGTTAAATTTACTAACCCTTAGTTTATACTAAAAAATGGGCTATCTTTATTGCAACTTTTTGCATTAAGATAGCCCATTTAAAACGATTATTTGTTTTAAAGAATTTATTAAGTTTAAAAAATATAAAAACGGGTATTTGATTCAAAAATTAATCTTCCCAGACTGCTTTTTTTGAGAAAATCTTATAAAGTCTGTCTTTAGGGAATTTTAGAACTCTGTCATATGTATAAAGTCCGTTTTGTTCTTGTTCAACGTCTGTAAGCTGAGTATAACAAAATCCCGTAAACGCTGAGTTTTCTAAAAGAACGTCTGTAAGCCCTTCAAGTCTGTCAAGCAATTCTTCTTCTGTTTTGGGAGCGTTTCCGTATCCCCAGCCTGTGTTGTCTTTTGCCCATTGAATTCCACCGTATTCACTCATAAAGGTTGTATATCCCCAAACGTGTCTTACTCTACATTCAACCTTTTCACCCTTTTCAAGAGGTGCATAATGCTCTCTGAATGATTCAGGCTTCTGGTCATAGTCATGCATACACCAGAAATCTGAAATGTTGTCAACGTGGAACCAACCTGAACAATCTATAACAGGTCTGAAATTATCAAAAGCTCTCGTTGCTTCAACAAGGTATTTAACAAAAGCGGGGTCTTGATTTTTTTCTGTTTCGTTAAGAGGACACCAACCTATAATAGCAGGGTGGTTATAATCTCTTTGAAGTTCTTCAAGCCATTCGCAAACAAAGTTTCTCCAGGCTTCTGGTTTTCCAATGTCAAGTCCCCAGTTTGCGTGTTCGCCCCAAACGATATACCCTAAGCGGTCGCAATAATATAGAAATCTTTCTTCAAAGATTTTTTCGTGAAGTCTTGCTCCGTTGAAACCAAGCTCCATAGACCGTTTAATATCGCCAATCAGCTCTGCATCTGTTGGAGCTGTGTATATTCCGTCTGGATAAAAGCCTTGGTCAAGAATAAGCCTTTGATAAACTCCTTTTCCGTTTATAAAGAGCTTTCCGTCAACAGCACAAACACTTCTCATTCCAAAATAGCTTTCAACTTTGTCTTCTCCAAGGGTTAAAACGAGGTTATATAGCAACGGACTTCCTATCTCCCAAAGATGAAGCTCTTTAAGAGGAAGATTAATTATAGCTGTTCTTCCAACAACCTTAGCAGTTGCAGAACCTGTATCTATTCCATCAAAAAAACTTTCTGCCTTAATCTCTAATCCGTTTGCAGAAACGCAATCTGCTTCGATTCTGAGAAGTTTATTTTCAATATCGGGTGTTGCTTTTATTTTTTTAATATATGCTACGGGAACTTCCTCAAGCCATACCGTTTGCCATATACCCGTTGTTCGTGTGTAGAAACAACCAAATGAATTATATTTATGACATTGCTTTCCGGCGGGCTGATTGTGTGAACGCAGGTCGTCTGTTGCATAAACGGTTATGATGTTTTTTCCGTCTTTAACCTTTTCTGTTATATCAAAAGAAAAAGAAACGTACCCGCCTATATGTGTTCCAACAGATTCTCCATTCACCCAGACTTCCGTTTCAAAATCACAAGCACCAAAATGAAGAATATATCTCGTGTTGTCTTTTATGGAAACGTCAATTTCTTTTTTATACCAGCAAGCAGGTATAAAATCTTTATAACCAATTCCCGAAAGGTCGCTTTCAGGGCAAAACGGAACGATTATTTCTTTTGAAAGAGACTGAACCTCGTAGAGCTTTTTTTCTTTTCCTGTCATTCCGAAATCAAAGTCAAATTGCCAAGTTCCGTTAAGATTCGTCCAATTATCTCTTTTAAATTGTGGACGTGGATATTCTGGACGGGGAATACTCATAATTAAACTCTCCTTAATTTAAAGTTTTATAGTTGTTTATAAAAGCGTTAAATTATATGCAAAATATAGCTTTACAGTTGGTGGTTTGAAGTTTTACAGCCATTTTTTGAATGTGTCAAATTGTTTGTAAAACACAGCTTTACAACAGCTATTTTTGGCTTATATTGCGTTTTTTTTACATTCAATACATTGACCGTAAATAACGGTTTTGAAATGGTCAATATAAAAACCGTGTTCTTCTTCAACGTGGGAAGACAGTTTTGAAAGTTCATCGCAATCCATATGAATAATTTTACCGCATTTAACACACATAAGGGAGCAATGCTGCATATTGCACGAATCACATTTTTCAGATTGATATAAAAAGCTTCCCGTTTGCGTTGGAATTTTTGCAATTTTTCCGCTTTTTACGAGAAAGTCAAGATGACGATATACGGTTGCAATGCTGACAGAGCTTCCTTCTTCTTTTAAAAGGTTTGTAATCTGTTCAGCGTTGAAACATTCTCCTTTATGAGAATTAAAAATATCTTCAATTGTTTTTTTATGTTTTGTTTTATATTCCATTAATCCTTATTACTCTTTTAATTTTATATATTTTTTAATTATGCGATTTATAATAATTCTTATTAACCTATATTGATTTAAAATAATGCTTATCAGACCATGCCAAATTATGCTTTAAAACTAATGTTTTTATCGGTTTAACCATATAATTTTTTTCTTGTATGAATAATCAAACAAAAAATAAACTTTCTTTGTTGATTATAACTTTTTTTAGATGTAAAATCAAGTATAAAATATACAGATGATACAAAAAAATATTTTTTTGTGCATTTTACACATTTTTGTTGGTTTTTTTTTGGTCATTTAAACGAATATATTTTTTTCAGATGTTTTTGATTGATTGTTGGAAAAAAAAGTGATATAATAGGTTATCAAAATATGAAAATGACGGAAAAATGCATTTTCAAAATTCACGGAGGTCTTTTCATGAGCAAATCCAAAATTGTTGCGTTGATTATAGTTATTGCTTTAGTTGGCGGATTGGTTGCATTTGGCTTCATTTCAAGCTGTTCAACCTTATCGGGAAATGATAAGGGCGCAAGAATCCCGATTCATCTTGCTAGTTATCCCGAATCTTTTGATCCTGCAACTATTCAGTATGACGAAGATACTATTCAGTTCTTTAGCCTTATTTACAGCGGTCTTACCCGTATTAACTCAAAGGGTGAGGTTGAAGGTCTTTTAGCTGATGAATGGTATGGAGAATACAATAAGAGAGATGATGTATACAGAATATACTTCAAGCTCAAGGAAACCTTCTGGAGCGATGGTTCACGTGTTTCTGCCGATGATGTTGTTTTTGCGTGGAAAAGAATTCTTTCTCCCGATTTTGAAAGTCCATATGCTTCTATGCTTTATCCCATAATGAACGCCGCAGAGGTTAAATCTGGCGATATGACAAGCGATGACTTAAAAATTGCTGCTCTTGACTGGGATATGCTTGAAGTTACAATTGATCCTCGTTGCACAACGATTATGGGTTCTGAAGCTAACGGAGAATTTAACCCCGATCTTTTTGCTGAAATCGTTGCTGCACCCGCTTTTACTCCTCTTAAAGAGGACGTTGTTACAAGAAACGAAGATACTTGGTATAACACAGCAACCGATTTAAGAACAAACGGTCCTTTCAAGGTTGCAAGTATGGAAGAAGACGTTCAGATAACTCTTGAACGTAATGCATATTTTATGCGTTCACCTGAAAAAGAAGACGATATTCCTCTTGATAAAAAGGTTCTTCCTCATAAACTCATTTGCTATTACGGAGATAAAGAGACCGAAGCTACATACACAATGTCTGATTTTATCAGCCAATATGATAACGGCGACCTCTTCTATTTCTCTGGCTTTGACAAAACAGCTGCTGAAAAATTCACAAGTGCAAAGAAAACAGAAGTTATGTCAACATATGCTTTCTTCTTCAATACAAAGAATGAAGTTCTTGCAGATGCAGAAGTGAGAAATGCACTTTCTGCCGCTCTTGACAGAAATGCTATAGCAGAGCTTCTTGGTAATGGTGCGGTTGCCGCAACAGGTGTTGTTCCTCATAGCGTTTTCTATACAAGTGCAAAAGATACTTTCAGAAATAAAGCAGGAAACAAAATTTCCACTTCTGCTGATACTTCAAAAATTTCTGCTCTTTCCGGCAAAAAAGGTTCTTTCACCATTAGCTATCTTAAAACAGAAGACGGCCCTGCTGAAGAACTTATTGCAGAATATGCAGCAGGCGTTTGGAATGAATTTGGTTACAAAGTTAAAACCAAGGGACTTAAACCAGAAGACTTTAAAAAAGCTCTTAGTACAGCCCCAGAAAATACT
>JAZNJM010000009.1:0-42098 GCA_045578045.1 Eubacteriales bacterium
GCCTATTTCCGTTATTACCTACAAAGAGCTGAGAGAACTTGCATATATGGGCGCAACGGTTCTTCACGAGGATTCCATTTTCCCCGTTAAACAGGCAGGAATTCCGATTAACATTAAAAACACAAACGCTCCTTCTGACCACGGTACTCTTATCGTTACAGATGGAGACGATCACAAGAGCAAAGATATTATAACGGGTATCGCAGGTAAAAAAGACCTTTCTATTATCCATCTTGAAAAGGATATGATGAATGCAGAGGTTGGATTTGGAATGAAGGTTCTCAAAGCTCTCTATAATATGGGAATATCCTTTGAGCATCTTCCATCTGGAATTGATACTATGAGTATCGTTGTAAACTCTTCATATATTGAAGGAAGAGAAAAACAAGTTATTGACAAAATAACAGAAGCGGTATCTCCGGACGTTATTTATATTGAAAACGGAATATCACTTATTGCTATCGTTGGAAGAGGGATGAAAAACGCCCACGGAACAGCTTCAAGAGTATTCAAAGCGATTGCATCTGAAAACATCAATATAAAGATGATAGACCAAGGCTCTTCTGAACTGAATATAATAATTGGTGTAGAAGAGAAAGACTTTGAAAAAGCTCTCAGAGCGATATACAAAGAATTTATGGGTTGATTATGAACAAGGGCGAATATTTATCCCTTAAACACGAAGGCTTTAGTGAATACGAAGAAAAAAAGAGCGTTTTTTACGGCTACTGTTCCCCTGTTTCAACGGAAGATGAAGCAATTTCTTTTGTTAAAAAGATAAAGGAAAAACACGCTGATGCAAGGCATAACGTATACGCATACGTTTTGAGGGAAAATAATGCAACACGGTTTAGTGATGACGGTGAACCCCACGGAACAGCAGGGCTTCCCCTACTTGACACCTTAAGAAAAGGGGGAATAACTGATGCGGTTATCGTTGTTACAAGGTATTTCGGGGGAATACTTCTTGGAACGGGTGGACTTGTTCGCGCATATTCAACAGCGGCGAAAACGTCCGTTGAAAATGCAGAGGTCGTAACCTACACCCTTTTCAGAAAAATGAAAATATCCGTTTCATATTCAGATTATCAAAAGGTGATATACTTTCTTGACAAAAGGGAAATAAAACATTCTCAGGGCGAGTTTGATGCAGAAGTCAGCCTTGTTGCGTCTGTTCTTCCACAGATGTGGGATGAAACTATCTCAAACCTTCTTGATATGACAAACGGAAAGGTAAAAACAGAAGATTTAGGAACGGAATATAGCTGTTAATCCATAAAACAAAATATTTAAAAATAAAAACTCTGAACACAGACAAATTTCTGCATTCAGAGCTTTTTATTATCCAATTTTTCACAAAACCGCAAAACTGTTTTTTCACAAAACCGCGAATCCGTTTTTTTCACAAAACCGCAAAACTGTTTTTTCACAAAACCGCGAATCCGTTTTTTTCAAAAACCGCGAATCCGTTTTTTTCAAAAACCGCGAATCCGATTTTTTCACAAACCGCAAAACTTTTTTTCACAAAACCGCGAAGCTGATTTATTTCATAAAGTTGAAAAACTCAATATATTCCAATTAAATTTTAAACGTTCCGAGGAATTGTCCTTTAATTCTTATATAGTCTGTTGAGTCAATTTTTCCGTTTCCGTCAACGTCAGCGGCAATTTCTTGATATGTATTGAGAGATATATGACCAATAAATTTTGATTTAACTCTAAGATAGTCCGTTGTATCAATAATTCCGCTTCCGTCAATATCGCCAATAACAGCAACAGTTGCTTTGTCAGTTAAAATTGAATCCTCGTAAAGTTCAATTATTGATCCCGTACCAATAAAATCAGAATTTGCAAGTTCTTTTCCTGAAAAATCCTTAACCTTAAGCACTTCGTTTGCAAACTGTTTAAGGAAATTGGATTTTTTTGTTGAAGCGTAAACTTTTTTAATAATGTCGCCGTCTTTGATGTATGAAGAAGAAGCTATAAGGGTAATTCCGATTATAGGATCTTTAACCTCAAAAGCAGCGGGTTTTACAGCAACTTTGTTTCCGCCTTTATCTACAGCGTAAATATGAGTTATATATTCCCCAATTTCATTATTATGAGCTGACGTATTAACGCGGAAGGTATAAGTATCTCCGTTTTTCGTTCCTCTTTCTGTTGCGAGGTAATCTTTTGCAAGGTCATCTTGTCCGTTTGCTACAGTCCAAGTTGGGAAAGAAACATAGCTAACTCCCCAGTTGTCTGTTACTTTACAAGAAACGTTATAACCTGCCGCTGTTATATCAGAGAAAACAACGTCTGTAATAACAGGAGAAACAGCATCATATCCAGCACGTCCTTCGTTAAGTCCGTGAGAAGCATAATGTCTTGCAACAGCAGCATAATCGTTTGGATAAAGTTTTGCAACGTCAGGTCTTATAAAAAGATAATATTGGAGGTCAAAAGTTTTACTTGCTTTTCTTCCCTCTTTCATTCCGAATTCAATGTAATGACGAAGATATTCTTCTTTATATTCGTTTGCAACGTCTTTGTGGGTGTCGCAATAAAATTGTCCGTCAAAAAGACGAGAAGAAATTCTATGTTCTTTATATCCATAGGTTACAAAATGCTCATATAATTTTGCATAATCGTTTCCGTGTTCAGCGGCAAGGTCTGGGTTTTGCTCTGCATAGTAAGGGAGGTCGAGAATAACACTTGCAACTCTTCCCTCTTTTATACCGTATGTAAGCCAGTGAGCTTTAAGATCCTCATCGGTTTTATTTTTAAGGTCTTCATATTTGTTTCTGTATACCTCTGGATCATAACAAGCATCTTCCACCCACGCCACAGTAGCAGAAACAGTTGGAGCAAAAGCTAAAGCCGATACTAACGTAACAACAACCAAAAAGGCAGATATTACAGCGTTTATCCTTTTAATGTTTTTCATAATTGTCCTCCATATGGATTTTAATATTTTAAAATATATTATTTTCTATAAATATTGTGTTTTAACAACGGCAAATGAAATTCTTTGTTTATATCGTGATTTTATCATTATTTAACAATTTTTTCAACAAAAAATATTAAAGATTTAGTGAACAATTATACATCAACGTCAAAAACGCATAAATCACTTTGTGCAATATGTACACCTTAATATAATAGTAAAACGTTTTATATTTAAAAGTACGCTCTGATATAATATTCAAAACGCTATCTAAATTTAATCGTAAAACGTGTTATATTCAAAATCACTCTCCGATATAATATTCAAAACGCTATCTAAATTTAATTGTAAAACGTGTTATATTCAAAAGATAAGAAACGGCTCCGCCCTTTTGGGTATTAATATACCAATAGACGAAGCCGTTTTTAGTTTTTATTTATACTTTAGTGTTATATCATACTCTAAGTATTTTTCATACTCTAAGTATTTTTCATACCTTAAGTATTTTACAACACTATAAGTCTTGTATATCAATTATTCGTTTGTTGTTCCCAAAGAGTTGTAGGTATAAATTCTTTCGGGAGCTTTGAATTGATATACATTTTTGGGTCTGTCGATTTCAGGAATATACCAACCATAGTCATGTTCATATACGTATGAAGCATATGGCAAATATACCAAATCTCTGTCTAACAAAGCACCTGGATTTTCAGGGAAAGAAAGAACAGCAGAAAATTCAATATATGCTTTTAACGCATTTTTAACAGACATACCGCCTTCTTTGAAGTCTTCTTGACCATCGCGATAGTAATAATAGTCAGCAGGAACGTCTGTTGCAGCAGAACCAAACTTAATTTTTCTAAGTTTTTGAGCTTCGCCTTGTGCGTTCCAATATGCGATAAAGTCAGTCAAATACTTAAAGAATTCCTGTTTTTTGGCATCTGTAATAGCATTTCCATTAGAATAACTATTCCATTCGTTTACTATCGTTGAATACGTACTTGGATAGGTCTTCTTGATATAATCATAGAAATCGTTATCCGTCGTTGTTTTCAAGAGATTTTTGAACATTATGATATAAGAGCCAAATTCGTCTCCTCTATACCATTTGTTTTGAGAAACCTTGTCATCAAGATACCAAACTGTTCCGAAACGAATCTTTTTAACACTGTCTTTGTCATATCTCTTTGCACCTAAAGGACCGATGTTAATATTAATAGAATCCAAATCTAAAACGTTTGATTCATCCTTAAAGGTTACCGTAGCAACAAGATCATTTTTGTTTATCTGAATATAGTCAAGCTCATTTGTCTTATGAATCAGATAATCAAACTCGTTTGTATAATCAAAGATGATGTTTGCGCCTGTAGTATAAGTTGGGTATATTTTTACTCCGTCAACAGTTATATAGCTTCCCGCAGAAATTTTTTTGCTACCAACATCGTTAACAACAACGCGGATGAAATCTTTGTCATAGTAATATTTTTGATCTTTAATATCCACCGCTCTGTTTCCGCTTACGTATGAATTACCAGGCATATACTGAATTTCTCCAGGATATTTTGCTTTTCCATTTTCATCTTTTTCGCAATCATACGTTGCCTTATAAATTCTTGGGTTAACTGTTATAGCAAAATAGATATTATTTCTTTCATTACCAAATACTACATCGCTTGCTGTGTCGTTTGTAAAATAAATTACGTATGAAGTGAACTCAATTCCTTCATAAGAAACACCGCCGTTTGGTTCTCCAAGGTATGAAGGCAAAGATGTCTCTTTATTGTTAAAGAGAAGAATCTCTGTTCCGTTTGAAAGAACACCGTATACTTTATACGTTAAGCCTGTTGTATTATTTTCAATACCGCTTATTACAAAGTTTGATGCAGAGAGTTCAACTTTTTGATTTTTTGCATTTGCAAGAATTGGTTCTGTTACGTATTTATATTCAAAAATAGCTTTTTGATGATTATCATATGCTAAAGCGTCAACAAGAATATCTGTTGGAATCAAAGCACTGTATGCAAGGTCTATTTCAGAACCGCTATATTTGAATATAGCCTTTAAGCCTGAGCCTTGATCAGCTACTTTAATACCATAATCACTTTGGAGTTGTTTTTCAGAAGCTTTGTCAGCCTCTGTTATACCAGCATTACCAGTTACGTTTGTTGTTACGGTTTCACCATTATCACCAACCGTAAGTCTATGCCATTCAATCGTTCCGTTTGTTAAAAGATTGCTAAACATTCCCGATTGTTTTGTATCATTGGAATAAATTGCTAAATCGGATGTTAAGGTTTTAGTTCTCTTTTCTTTCATTCCAGAGAAGTCTGCCCCCGCCCAGAAAGCGTTAACTACTGTGGTGTTGTTTGTGATGTTTGTAAGTTTTGTAATGATATCACTATCAGAACTAATTGTTTTAACTACACCACTCTCACCTTTTGCCCAACCATAAAATACGTGTTTATCACGCGTTGGCTTAAACTGTGTAAGGTCAAGAGTTGGATCCGTCCATTCAACGTTTACTGGATTAATAACTGCTAAATCTGGATTCGCAATAATATCATATTTAAGAATATTAAGTTTATCAACGATACCTCTTGTTTTTGTATAGGTAGTACCGCCATGCTTAAACTCTTTAATAGTCCAGTTATAAGGTTGATTAGAAACTGAAGTTCCTCCGTTTGTATTGAAAGTAACTGTAAAATTACCCTTTAAAGTAAATTTGGAGTCTGTTTTTGCTTCAGCAATTAAATCTGTGTGGTCAAGATAGATAGGCTTTGTTGTTGCCGAAGCATTTCCAGGTTGGTACTTAAACGTTACCGCATATACGTGAGGACGGAAATATCTGTAGAATTCTGCATTATCAAATGTTACACCAGGTGCACGGTCGCCAGTATACGCATCTGTTCCTCCAACGTAGGAATAGCCATTTGATACGTAGGAATCTTTCTTGAAACCAATTCTACCCTTAGAATCACGGGATGCATCAAAATACGCACGAGAGCCGTATTTGAGGCTTGTTTTGAATCTTGTTGAATTTTGCGGTTTTATATCCGAAAATTCAGCTTTTCCGTTTTTGTTAGAAACTTCAGCATAAGCGTCAACAACCTCAACCTCAATTTCTCTTTTGTTTGCCTGAATCCAGAAACGAGCTCGTGAGGTAAAGTTATCCCTTACAACTAAAAGTCGGTCAAAGCTAGCTGGGGTGTCTTTAGTATTCTGAACGCTAAGAGTTTTAATAGTATCAGTTTGCGTTAAAGAAAGAAGATAGTATCCTCCGTCTTCGTTAAGAGAATAAACAATAAAGAAATTTTGAGACAAAGGAATCGTTCCACCCGCTGAATACGTTGGTTTAGTTGTTCTAAACGTCGATCGAGCAGTTCCGCTATCTCCCATAAGGGTTAAATAATACGGGTCTGTAGAGCTAAGCCCATTATTTGTTGTGAGAGATATATCCCAAAGCATGTTGTTGGTTGCACCGTTATTACATCTCAAATCCAAAAGCTGACTTGATGAATCTGAGGCGACAACTGTTGGAGAAGTAACTGTTGCGTTACAGCTTGTTGAATTATTAGCTATGTAGGAAATATTATTTCCAAATACACTATCTCTTTGAATAGTGAACTTTCCATAGTTCATTTCAACCTTATGATTATCGTCTCTTGAAAGGCTTGTTATGGTTGACGTTATACCTGCATTGCCTTTACCTGTTCCGGTTGGTTCCCAAGAGCTTCTTCCTGAGAAACCAAATGTTACCGTGTTATCTCTATCTTGAAGAATTGGGAGAATATACCATTCTGTTTGAGTTGTAGAAACAGTTGTACCGTTAAGGTAATTTGTTCCTATATGGATTTTATATTTGTTATCACTACCTGTTACGCTGTCTAAAGTCCAATTAATACCCAAACTATTTATTTGTAAATTATAGAGTTTATTTGTACTCGTTGTTTTAACATTAGAAGCAAACTTAAAGGTTGTTCCATCGCTATTCTTTGTCAATTTCCAAATAAAGTTATTAATCTTAGCTACCGTATTGTTCAATGCACTTGCCGCAAGAGCTGTACCATCATAATTCATGAAAACTGTGTTGCTTTCTGCTAAGGTTGCGTTGGCAACAAGAACGTACATATGGCTATTCGCAGGCATATCGTTAAGGTCTGTTAAGTTTTCGCGACTGCCCGCGTTGCCTATTGCAAACTGTTCGTTTACGTGCTCAGCTTCGCCCGCAGATATAGGATCGTCAGAATATGAATTAGGAGCATAGAAATAGTCTCCTGTATGAATTGGATATCCATCGTTATATTTTATTCCTACTTCTGTGGTGGGAAGCTTATAGTGTCCTGTGGAACTGCCGCTATAAGGCGTGTTCAACTGTGTAATACGCGTGCCGTTTTTCATACCCGATACAGACATCAATGCGACATTTGTACCAAAAATTGAGAGGTCGCAATCTTTTGCCGATGTTGAAGAGTAGCTTTGGGCTTCATATTTAATTTGAAGGTTAAATCCAGAATTATATGTTAAAATACCTGCTCCCGTACGAATAATCGTTTTTGAATCTCTGTCAATATTAGAAATAAAGTTTCTGTTAAAGATAAGAGAACCATTAGAGGTACTTTTGGCAGCACCTAAAATACCGCCGTTATTTTTTCCCAAAACAGGAGCTGCGTTATAACAGTTTTGAATTTCTCCGTTTGTTTCTACAGCGTTGCTTAAAATACCCGCGGTATTACCGCCTTCGTTTGAACCATAAACAGATCCTCTGTTGAAGCAGCTTATAATTTTAAAACTTTTTGTTGAGTCTGTATTATATGACGAACCAACAAAACCGCCAACTGAACCGTCTGTTCTTGTGAGTTTAACGTTTCCAAAGTTTGCACATTTTTTAATTTCAACTTTATTAGCAATATGACCGATAAATCCACCAGCTCTTCCTGCTCCGCTGCCTGTTCCACCGGGGGCAAAAACAGTTACGTTGGTATAGCAATTCTCTATAGTTGCGGCAGTTGTAGTTGTTGACTCAACACGTCCCGCCAAAGCGCCTGTATACCAACCGCCTTTAACAAATCCGCCTTCAACGGTGAGATTTTTTATCGTTCCGTCTTTAACAGCGCCGAAAAGTCCTATATTTGAATAATTCCCTGTTGAAGCATAATAAATATTTCCACTTTTCTTTGTAAGAATATTAAGATTTTTTATCTTATATCCATTTCCGTCAAAGGTTCCGTTGAAATAATCAGTTCTACTTCCATCATAAACGTCTTCTTTCGAATCCTTATCAACATATCCGCCGATAGGGGTGAAAGGATAAAGCATTAAGTCTATATCGTTAGCAAGAGTAAAAGTTTCACCAGAAAAGTCAGTTCCTTTTTGAACTTGTTGAGAAAGCCATGCGAGATGGGCAGGAGTTGAAATAGTATACCCATAAGAATTATGCGATGGTTGTTTTGGAGTATATGAAATTTCTTCAGTTGTTACAAGATCATATACCTTTGGACCAGTGGAAAGAGCGTCGTCTATGATTGTATCATTTCCGTATGACTTATAATAAGGGCCATAAAAAGCAGTAGGCTCATCAGGACATGCAACCTGACAGAAGGTTACGTATGCATGTTCGCCTGAAAGAAGAACGGATGCTGCTGTCGCATAATTATAGTGTTCGTTTCCTTTTGCATCTTTCCATTTTTTATTCAAATGGTTAAATCCACCATTGAGAATAGTAAATAGCTCTCTTTCTGTTGTATTACCTTGGTATAGCTTAGGTTCTTGATCCGCTCCAGCAAGATTAATAAGAGCTCCGCCTTTTCTGAGCCTGTATCCCCAATCAAGTGTTAAGTTTTTCGTATATCTGGGTTCATTGTCTATCCATTCAAGAGGCATATGCGACATAACGGCGATGTTTTCTCTTAAATCGCCTTTTTTACCAGCGAGAACGTCATCAATCCATGTTGTCTGGCTCCTATAAAGAGGGTTTGTTTTTAGTCTTCCGTCGTCGTCTTTATCACCTTGTGGTCTATCCTCCGCTGTATCAAGGTTAATAAATGTATAATCCCCATAGTTAAAGGAATAATAATACTCGCCCGTTACAGTTGGGATATATTTAATAAGATCAGGTGCATAGAAGCCTCTACATTCAGAGTTTCCTCTTGATATAACAACAAGCTTTGTTCCGCCCGATAGATTCGTTGCGGAAATGAAAAAATCGCGGAATTCTTCGTTGTTTCCTGCAACTGCTACGTCTCGCGTTTGTCCCATTTGCTGTAAGCAAAGGTCTCCAACCGCAGCAACAAATGAAAAATCTGTGCTTAAACCATCAATAGCTTTTTCTGCAAGCTGTGTTGCCATATCATCAACTTTTTCTGTGTAAGACTTATAGTTAGCATAAAGCAAAATGTTTGGCGTTTTGTCGTTGCTTCTGTCTTCAAATAGATATTCTGGGCTTGAACAGTAATTACCGCTTGCATACGTTACATCATGTCCCGAATGTGTAACCAAACAGTTTGCAACCAAATACTTATTGTTGTTAAGGTATTTTTTTGGAACTTTTACTGTATGAACAACGTCGTTAGATCTTCTTTTTCCTCCAACCTCGTCATAGAACAAGTATCTTTGCCCATCAGAATATAATTGAACATATCCAGCGGATTGTTTATCTGTTATCCAAACAACGTTATACCAATCTCCTCCCGATTCTATAACCGCGGGTGTTCCTATAATTTTAATATTATTATTTGTATGCCCCGCAACAGCGTAACTACCACCTGTATAATATTGTCCCGAATCGGATGTGGTCAAGCTCCTCGGTAACAAAATGTTATGTCTTGGATAGTTGTAATCTACAGGATCAAGAGGAGTTAAATTTCGTGGCGAAGCAAGAGGGACAGCATATGAATTTTTCCCGTTTGTTCCAAACTCATATTTTGTATTACCTGCTTTTACATCATCACTCGTATATCTGCTACCATTAGCATTTACGGCGAAATCCGTATAGCTCATATCACTATGTCCGGCAAAAAGCCTTGCCTCGTTATTTACTATATCAAGTGCGACAAAAGCTGCTCCGTTCCAATCTCCGCCAGCAGTAAAGGTTTTATGATTGAGAGAGCTATTCACAAAATTAATTCTTGTACCATTATCTTTATATACGTCTAAACCGCCAAATTCATATAATTGTAAAGTTTTGCCGTCTTCATTTCGGGTTTTAGTTTGGCTATATGTTACATTCCCTGATTGCATGAGTTCAGTAACTTCTGCTTCTGTCATACCCGATATTTCGCTTGACTCTCTAAGAGCGTTATCATATATTCTATATGCGTGAACATGACCTGCTACGGCAAACTGAAGATCAAGATGCTTCATAGAATCCGTTATATTAACACCGGGATACCACTCTTTTACTGTTTTTCCATCCTGTTCAAAAACAACATTTCTTCCTATGGTTTCCAAATTTGGAATATGTTGAATACCTAAACGGTATTTTATACTTGTATCTGTTGGCTTTCTGAGGCTTCTGAGCCAATTTTCTTCTTTTTTAAGATATGTGCTATAATCTGAAAGAAGTGCTTGACCTGTGTGTTTATCAGGTCTATCTTCGCCCGTATCAAGAACAACGCCCCAAAGAGAGCCATAGGTGAAATCGAAATATAATTCACCAGTTTTCGTTGGGAAATAATCAAGAAGCCTTGTTGAATCAATACCTCTCAACTCATGGTTTCCGCGACAATAAACAATGGGATATTGACCCAAGGTTGTATTTCCCATCGTTTCAAATATATCTTTTAATCTTGTTTCATCGATATAGTGAACAAGGTCTCCGTTGAAAATAACAAGAGTAGGGTCTGCACTTTTACCCAATCCACTGAAAACATTAAAACTACCAGTCGCTCTGCTTTCAGATTCATGAATGTCTGTTAATACAAGAGCTCTGACGTTTTGATCTCCACTTGGCTTAGTATCTTTTAATCTTGTTGAATAAGTGCATGTTTTTCCAAATGTTGCTGTAGCAAATTCATGCCATGTAACTTCTGTTGAATGTACCGTATATCCGTTGATAAGATATTGATATTCCGATTCAGCAACCTTTACAACGTGGATATAGTCGTTAGTTCTTAAAAATCCGTTCCTCATGTCGCTTACGGTTACGGTTTTATCATTTGCACCTTTATAGGTAACCCAGCCCGTTCCGACAAAGGACGTTACCCATATTATGGCATATCCGTCGCCCATAATATACACACCTGGTTTACCGGTAAGAGTAGACGGTACAGTATCCAGTTCAACAGGTCCAAAAGTACTGTTAAAAGTATCTTCGGCAGCTAACGCCCCTTCGGGAATAAAGGGAAGAATCATAGCAGCAAGAAGAAATACGCAAAGAATCATTTGAATTCTTTTCGTTCTCTTGATGACACTGCTTTTTTGTCTTTTTGAGTTTTTCATCTTTTCCTCCTGATTAATTTTTGTTTTTTGTTTTATTTTTTATTTTTTTTATTTTTTAAATAACTTTGTTTTTTGTTATTTTAAATAACTTTTTTATTATTTAAAACAACTTTGTTTATTAAAAACTTTGTTTTTACAAAACTTTTATACGCCAATCCGCTTAACAGCTTCGTTTATGAAAATATATTATAATTGCCTAAAAAATGTGATTTTATTCTTATAAAGTCTGTTGCATCAATTGTTCCGTTTTCTTCAATATCAGCAGCAATAAAATACTCATTTTTAAGGATTGTTGTGCCGTAGAAATGACCTTTAACTCTGAGATAATCTGTTGAGGTAATCTCTCCGTCTCCGTCTATATCACCTTTAACAACGATAACAACAGAATCAACAACTTCTCCGCCAACAGTGAGAGAAATAACTCCGCCTGTTGATGCCTTAGAAATGCTTATTCCGGATTCGTTTACAAGCTCACCAAGAATTGAATCAACGGTTGCACCCAAAACAACGCCTTTGAGATATCCGTTTTCAAGAGCTAAACCACTTGTTTCCTTCAAGGTTATTTTCTTCAAAACAACACCGTCATCGTGGAAGGAAAGAACAGATTTAAGAATTGGATATCCATCGTTCCATTTAATTGGATTATTAGATTCAGAAGGGAGCATATACTTGTTCTTTGTATCAAGGCTATTATCAGTTGTATCTCCGTTTATATATTTAAGGAAGGTAGTTCCTTTCATTCCCGAAGTTGTTTTTCTTGAAACTTTGAAGAACCAGTTTTCTGTATCTGTAAAGGTTAAGTTTTCGCTCTTAGAATCATAAGTTTCACGATTTTCAAACAAATCGTATACGAGCTTAAAATTGAAATTAGCATTATAAGTTAAAGCTGGACTACCTGTATATATAGTTGTTGTTGCACCTGCAAGACTTGAATTATAGAAGCATCTTTGAATTGCAAGAGAACCTGAGGAATTAGCTCTTGCTGTTCCAAGAATACCACCGCTTTTTTCGCCCCAAACGTGAGCAACACTATAGCAGTTTTCAATTATTCCGTTTGTTTGAACAAAGTTACCTAAAATACCGCCAACGAATCCGTTAACGTTAAAGAGATTTCCTCTGTTGTAGCAGTTAAGGATTCTGATAGTACCCATTCCAACAGTTCCGCCTGTTGTTGCTGTATTATTATAACAGAACCCTTCGCCAATAAGACCGCCGCACGTACCGTTTGTTCTCGTTGTCTTAATGTTTCCATAGTTTCCACATTCGCTAACAGTTACGTTATAGGATACGTTACCAATAAGACCGCCCGCTTTACTTGCTCCCGTTGTTGTACCTTCGCCTGGAGCAAAAATCGTTACGTTAGAATAGCAATTTGTTACAGTTGCGGGAGTTGTAGTTGTTGAATCAACGTAACCCGCCAAAGCACCCGTATCCCAACCGCCTTTAACATATCCGCCTTCAACAGTGAGGTTTTTAATATGTCCGTTTCTTACAACGCCGAATATTCCGTTATATTTAGGATTTTCTGTTTTACTATATATAAAGTTGCCACTTGAATTCTTAGGAACGATATTAAGATTTTTTATCGTATATCCCTTTCCGTCAAAGGTTCCGCTGAAATATTTTGTACCTTCAAAAACGTTTTCGCCTTTATTAACCTCACTACAATCGAATCCGCCAATAGGAGTGAAAGGATAAAGCATCATATCAATATGATTTGCGAGAACAAAAGTATCTTTCGCAAAATGCTCACCCGCTGCAGCTTTCTGAGCCATCCATACGAGGTGGGAAGGACTTGAAACAGTATACGTCTTTCCGCCTGTTGCTGAATTTGTTTCATACGTTGGAGCTTCTGCACCATATGAAACCGTTTCGCCCGTTTTAAGAGAATATACCTTCTCGCCGCTTGAAAGCATAGTATCTATTCTCTTTGTAGAGCTGTTGCCATACGTTTTATAAAAAGGTCCTGAATATGTTCCGTTTTTTTCCGCAACCTGACTGAATGTTATATATGCATATTCGCTGGAAAGAAGAACGGAAGCTGCCGTTGCATAATTGTTATACGTTCCATATGCATTTTTGTAGTTCAATCCACCGTTTGAAATGGTGAATAAGAATTTTTCTGCACCTTCGTCTTGCTTAACCACTTCAGGAACAATGTTGCTTCCTGCAAAATTGATAAGAGCTCCGCTTTCTTTGAGCTTTTTGCCCCAATCAAGATTCAAAACTGAGAAGTTTGAATTTCCCTCGTTCACTATATCCATATTATAAAGAGGTGTATGAGACAATGCTGCAATGTTTTCCTTTAAATTATCCTTATCAGCAAGAATACTGTCAAGCCATTCGCTTTGCTTTTTATAAAAAGCGTCTGTCTTAACTCTTCCGTTGTAATGCTCAGTTGTTTCTCGGCTATCCTCTGCTGTATCAAGGTTAACAAAAGTATAATCTCCATAGTTGAAGGCGTAATAAAACTCGCCCGTTACAGTTGGGATATATTTAATAAGCTCAGTTGCATAAAAGCCTCTACATTCTGCGTTTCCTCTTGAGAAAACAATGAGCTTTGTTCCACCTGAAAGAGCAGATGCAGCTTCGAAAATATCGCGGAATGCCCCATCATTTCCGGGAACCATAGAAGGATTTCCTGTTTTGTTAGAACCGGCACTGATATAACTAATGTCGCCCGTTACAGCAATGAAAGAATAGTCTGAGCTAAGACCGTCTATTGCTTTTTGAGCCAACGTTTTAGATACAGAATTTTCATGCTTGTAGTTAGAATAAACTAAAATATTAGGTGTTTTTTCGTTGCTTCTGTCTTCAAAAACATATTGAGGACTTGTGCAGTAATTACCGCTAAAATACGATAGCTGTCCGCTTTGATGATTAACCGTATAGTTTCCTACGAAATATTTACAATTATTGAAGAATTTTTTCGGTACTTTTACAGTATGAACGCGGTCCTCACATCTTCGTTTTCCCGAAACCTCATCAGAAAACTGATACTGTTTTCCGTCATAAACAAACTGAACGAATCCCGCGGATGCTACGTTTGTTATCCAAACGACGTTATACCAATCTCCTCCCGTTTCGAAAACCGCAGGAGTTCCTTCGATTGAAATAGCCGTACTTGTTGTAGATGGAGTACAATAGTTGGCGCTTATTATATACTCGCCGCTTTGTTTGTAGTTCTTAAGTTTTATAATATTGCTTCTTCCATATTGAGAAGCAGAAGTTGTTGGTTCAAGAGCCGTTTTATTCTGTGGTGCGGCAAAATCAATCTTTCTGGGATTATTCTTTGGTGAAAACGTTGTTCCACCGCCGGAAGTGTCTCTTTCGCCATCGTCTTTTACTTTAACTTCGTTTCCTTCAACAGTCAACGCATAAAGAGTTGCAGTACCGTTAGCACCGTCTGATGCATTCAGCTTAACGAATGCTGTTCCGTTCCAATCTCCGCCTGCAACAAAGGTTTTATGTTTTACAGAGCTTGGTACGAAATTAATTTTTTGACCTGCTTTGAAATATTCTTCTTTGCCGCCATATTCAAAGGGCTTAAGACCGCCTGAATTTGCAGTGTATTTATACGTTACGTCCCCCGCCATCATATATTCGAGGACTTCCGCTTCTGTCATACCCTCTATTGCACTTGAATAAAGCTGAGCATTGTCATAAATTTTATATCTATGCTCATGACCTGCTATTCCAAACTGAAGGTCAAGATGTGCAAGTGAATCGGATATATCAGTTCCAAAGAAAAATCTTTCAACAGGGTTGGAAGCACTTCCGCCTTGGAAAACAACTTTTCTTGCCAGCGTTTCCAATCTTGGCATATGATAAACGCCTAAACGATATTTGATGTTGGGATCAGTTGGCTTTCTGAGGCTTCTGAGCCAGTTTTCCTGTTCTTTCAAATATACAGCGTAATCTGCAAGGAATCCGTATGCTTCGTGAGTATCAGGCTTATCCTCGCCCGTATCAATAACAACGCCCCAAAGAGAACCAAAGGTGAAATCGAAATACAATTCGCCCGTTTTCGTTGGGAAATATTCAAGCATTTTCGTTGAATATACGCCTCTCGTTTCGTGGTTTCCACGGCAATATATAATAGGATACTGACCATAAGTTGCATTTCCCATTATTTCAAACATTTGTTTCATTGTTGTCGCATCAAGGTATGAAACGAGGTCTCCGCTGAAAATAACGATATCGGGATCTGTGTCCACATTATTGAAATACTTTTTATAGTTTCCAAAAGAGTTATTTGCTCTTGCAGCGGTTCCGTGAACATCCGTCAACGTTAAAAGGTCAACGTCATCATTTGGACCTGGTTTTGTGTTTTTTAATCTTGATGAATATGAACATTCAACTCCGTAAGTTGTAATGCCGTAATCGTGCTGAGTTACCTGCTTGGAATGTACCGTATATCCGTTGCAGAGATAATCATAGTCCGCTTCGGGAACCTTTACAACGTGGATATAATCGTAAGTTCTCAAGAGTCCGTTTCTTTCGTCATAAACGGTTACTTCTTTTCCGTTTTTGTTATAAGTAAGCCAACCTGTTCCGTTAAACGTGGTTACCCATATTATGGCGTATCCGTCTCCGACAATATACACGCCCGGTTTCCCCGATATGTACGATCCGTTCACAGCCGAAGTTGCGGAAGTAACGGGACCAAACTGGGTATTGAGAGCATCAACGTACAACGCGCCCTCAGGGATAAACGGAAGAATCATAGCAACAAGAAGAAACATACAAATAAACTTTTGAATTTTACGTGTTTTCTTATTCGCGCTATTTTTCTTTTTTTCTGAGTTACTCATATTTTGCCTCCTATTTGTTTTATATATTTTATTTATTAATAAAACCATAACCACAAAAGCATATTAAAAAGTCTACAGACTTGACGCCCCTCAAGATAACAAATATCAGACACTTATCTTCCTTTATATATTATAGTTTATATATAATAGTTCTTATCCCTATTTTATATAATAGTATAATAGTTCTTATCCTTTTGAAAAGATATGTTTTAGAAAAATATATCTTCTCACCCTTTAGAGCAAAAACGATAAAAACAAAATTTCCAAAAAGGGCTGAAACAGAGAACAATTACAACAATTTCTGCAACTTGATATATTGATACATTATGAAATAATATTTTTTTTAATTATACCACAGTCGAAAAAAAAAATCAACACATTTTTTTATTTTTTTGTCAATCTCTCCGCTTTTTTTAGTATCCAAAAAATAACAAACGAAGTCAACAATGCATATAATACCTTTGAAGGCTATGTTCCTTCTAATAATAAATATGAAAGGAATTTAAACTATGGCAACGTTTTTCAATCAGGCAACCCTCTCATACAGCGGCGGAACGGTTAATTCAAACGTAACGACAGGTGAGCTTATTGAAGCTCTTTCAGCTAATAAAACCGCTGTTGTTAACGAATATTCAGGCGGTTCTGAAATAACGTATATTATCAATATTATCAATTCGGGAAGCACAGCTTATAACGGTCTTACCCTTACGGATAATTTGGGTGAATATACCTTCGGAACAGAAACCTTAACGCCTTTCAACTATATCGAAGGCTCTGTTAAATATTTTATAAACGGGATTTTACAGCCCTCCCCAACGGTTACACAGACAAACGGACTTGTTATAAGTCCAATAAGCGTTCCCGCGGGTGGAACTGCAACAATTGCGTATACAGTTTCCGCAAACGAATTTGCTCCTCCCGAAGCAACGGGAAGCATTACGAACACTGCTACAATAAGCGGCGGCGGAATTACAGACGTAACTGCAACAGAAACCGTAACAGCTTCTTCTGCACCGCTTCTCAGCATAACAAAAGCAATATCCCCTTCAACAATAACTGAAAACGATCCACTCACATACACTTTCGTTATTCAGAATACGGGTAATACAGCGGCAACAGCAGAAGATAGTATTGTTATAACGGATGTTTTTGATCCCGCGTTCACCTCTATCACAGTTACCTACAACGGTGTTGTATGGACCTCTCCCGCCCAGTATACATACGATGCAGCAACGGGATTGTTCCAGACTGTTGCAGGAGCAATAACAGTTCCTGCGGCAACGTATGAACAAAACACCGCAACGGGCGAATGGACAGTTACACCCGGAGAATCAACCTTAACCGTTACAGGAAATATTTAACCTTATAACGCCTTATATTTGAATACAAAATTTATAAAAACTTTTATTCAAACGCAAATCTTATAAAGCCTTATATTTGAATAAAAAACTTATAAAAACTTTTATTCAAATACAAAATATCCGCCGTCAGATAAATGTCGAATCTGACGGCGGATTTTATACCAATAGTTATACGCCTTTTTGTAAATATTTATTTATTGAATCAATCCATTTGGAATCTTTATCTTCAAATTTGCCTATAAAATTTGCAAAATTCGTGCTACACGAAACGTTATCATCAAAATTTATTTTTTCAACTCTTTCTTTCATCAAACTATAAGTACGTTTGAAAATTTTTCCGCATATAATTTTAATTTGTTCTTCATGAGCGTCATATCCACCAACACCCGTTAAATCAAAAATAACCTTTTCATTCGTTTTCTTACCTTGATTTTTCAAGACAACTTCTCCAAAATGCAAAAGAATAATTTGCATTGTACACGGATTTGCAAAAATCACAATTTTTTCCGAAGCCACCCTCCCATTATGAAAATTATTGATTTTTTTCTTGAGCTGAGAATACTCGCGATATGGAGCTTTGTCTGTATCACAAAAAATTAAAACCATTTCATAACGGTCATTGGAGTATACGTCTTGATAACGAGCAAATATATTTGAAGCACCCTTGGCATTAATTGGACAAAAGTCGTATTTTTCATTCCAGACGTTTAATTCAGAAAGGCGTTTGAAATAATGATAATCTTCATATCCCTCACATATAACGCATATCTTTCGACCGCTGTTTATGGTTGGAATTTTAGCCATCTTTTTTCACCTCCAACAGCGACTGAAATAAATCGGGTTCGGGCAATGCTCCAAAAACGCCGAGCTTATATTTTTGAATAAGAGAAGTTGTGTCTCTGATTTTATCTCTTTCAGACGTAAATTCTGAAAGAGAATACAAATAAACGTTCTCTCTATCCTTATGGGAAAACCATATTTGTTCTTTCCTGAAAAGTTTTTGACAGTCAAGCAATGATACGTCATGAACCGTACAAATTAATTGAGCGTTATGATTCAACTCATTATTAAACAAAGAAATAATTGCTCTTGTCAAGCGAAAATGCAAACTGTTATCAAGTTCATCAACAATTAAAATTCTCCCGTTCTCCAGCGAATCAATCACGTAACTTGCCAAAGCTGCTATTTTTTTAGTTCCTTTAGAATCAAATAACACGCTTGGAACCGCAACGCCTTTATAAACCGAAGACAAATGAAGCATTTCAACAAACGAAGAAGAATTTTTCTCATGAAAGTTTTGTTCATCATCAGAAAATCCTTCCATTTCAAGCCCCATTTCTTCATCTGTCAAATATTTGAAATCATCAAGAAATAAATCTGCATTTAAAATAAAATTAACAATTTTTTTCTGCGTTGAGCTTGGGGCTTTAATCATATCTATCGTCTTTTTCAAAGGAATATTATTCATATCAACAACGTCTATTCTCAACGCAAAAGACGTTATTATTTTTTTAATTTCAAGCAACAGCGGAAACTGTGATTCGTCAAGCAAATGTATTAAAATATTATTTTTTGAACTAACTTTCATAGCCGAGCTTAAAGCGATATCGCGGCAAGAAAAAACTCCTTTTTCAGTATCTCTTATAAAAAAGTCTTCCACTTTTTTGTTTTTATGAGAATCATATTTTATCAGGGAAAAACGCTCGTATACGTATTCTCTTGATTTCGAATCGTATTTAACGCAAAACATATACTCATTACCATTTTCTAAAAAAACTATTTCAAAACAACAAATAGAATTGTCAGAAAATAAATTGCTATGAAGTTTGTTTTTTTTGTTCAGCATAATGTTTTTCACAGCAGAAATAACGTTAATAAAATTAGTTTTTCCTGAATTATTAGGGCCAATTATTATGGCTGTTTTAAGAACGTTTGTCTTATTGATTCTCGAAACGTTGCTATCCAAAAGTTTATAATGCATATTCGCCCTCATGGAAAATTCAACTTCGCTGTCATATATAAAACAATTATTGATTTTCAAAGAAATAATCATACTTTTATTCCTCCCTTCAGGTAAATATATTATACACCAAAAATATTTTTTATGCAATATGTTTTCACGAAAATTTTTTTATTATTCTTTCTGAAATGTTTTTTCTTTCAAAAACAACTTTTTTTAAATATCGTTGCAGAATTTGACTTTTTACAGTATTTTTGTTTTTATCGCGTTTCATATTGACTTTAGAAAAAATAAGTGTTATACTTAATATGTATATATATGTATTTTGGAGGGTAGTCTTGAAGTTAATAGTTTTTGACGGAAACAGTATACTGAATAGGGCGTATTACGGTATAAGACCTCTTTCAACCAAAGAAGGTATTCCAACAAACGCATTATACGGCTTTATAAACATAATAAGAAAAAACGTAAATATGCTTGGGGAAGAACCCGTATACGGAGCCGTTGCCTTTGATATGAGGCACCCTACGTTCAGACATAAAAAGTATGAAGGCTATAAAGCAACGAGAAAAGGAATGCCTGAAGATTTAGCTGTTCAGCTTCCCTATGCGAAGGAAGCGGCAACCCTTCTTGGCTTCAAGGTTATAGAAAAAGAAGGCTTTGAAGCAGACGATATATTAGGAACGCTTTCGGCAATGGGTGAAAAAGCGGGACTTGAATGTTTTGTCGTTACGGGAGACAGAGACAGCCTACAGCTTGTGAGCGAAAAAACAACGGTTTTTCTTGCGGCAACAAACGAAACAAAAATTTTTACTCCCGAAAGTTTTATAGAAGCCTATGGATTCGAGCCTGAATATTTAGTTGATGCAAAAGCGATTATGGGCGATAGCTCAGACAATATTCCTGGCGTTGCGGGAATTGGTGAAAAGGGAGCTTATAACCTTATTAAAGAATATAAAACCCTTGAAAACGTTTTTGCAAACGCAGACAAATGCTCAAAAGGGATTCAGAAAAAACTGTCAGAAGGAAAAGAATCCGCTGAAATGAGCTATTTTCTGGCAAAAATAACAAGAGACGTTCCAATTGGAGATATTGAAGATTTCAGAATCCCCGAAAAAGACACTGGAAAACTGAGAGAGTTTTTCTTAAAAATGGAATTTCGTGCTATGGCTGAAAAGTTAGACGTTGAACCTGAAAAAGCAGAAATTCCCGTTTTTTCTGAAAACGTTTTTGAGCTTGAAAGTCTTGGAGAAGAAATATATCTTGTGGAAAAAGATGGATTTATATACGTTTATGACGGTGAAAAGGGCGTTAAAGCCGAAAACAGCCTTTTAGAAAAGCTCAAAGATAAAACAATAACAGTATGGAGTAAAAAAGAACTTGCCCATTCCCTCTCCTCATACAACGCAGAGCAAAATGGAGACGACTTATCTTTGTTGGCATACGTTGCGGGTAGCAATCAAGGAACGCTTAACTGTGCAAAAAACGCCGCCGAGGTTTATCTTGAAATTTCCGTTGCAGACGTTCCCGAGGCAATAGTTTCCGTTTTCCCGAAATTGAAAGAAAAGCTATGGAAGATTATTGAAGAAAGAGAGCAAAAAGAGCTATACAATATGGAATTGAAGCTCTCTTCTATTCTCTTTGATATGGAAAAAACGGGCTTCAAGGTTGACAGAAACGGACTCATTGCTTTTTCCGAGTTTCTTCAAAACAGAATTATCGAGGCTGAAAGCAAGGTTTTTCAATACGCGGGTGAAGAATTTAACGTTAATTCTTCAAAACAGTTGGGAGTTATCCTCTTTGAAAAGCTGAATCTTCCCCACGGAAAGAAAACGAAAACAGGATATTCAACAGATGCAGAAGTTCTTGAAAAGTTGATTCCATATCACCCTATAATAAATGAAATTCTCATATACAGACAGCTTTCAAAGCTGAGAAGCACATATGCCGAGGGGCTTTTGAAGGTTATTTCAGATGACGGAAGAATCCATACAACCTTCCGTCAGACCTTAACTCAAACGGGAAGGCTTTCTTCCGCAGAACCGAATTTGCAGAATATCCCCGTCAGAACAGAGCTTGGAAGAGTTTTCAGAAAATTCTTCGTTGCAGAAGAAGGAAACGTTCTTATTGATGCAGACTATTCCCAGATTGAGCTTAGAATACTTGCCCACGTTTCAGAGGACGAAACCCTAATTTCTGCTTTCAGAAACGGAGAAGATATTCATACAATAACAGCCTCAGGCGTTTTTGGAATACCTGCCGAAGCTGTTAATTCAGAGTTGAGAAAAAGAGCGAAAGCGATAAATTTCGGTATTATATACGGAATATCAGATTTTGCATTATCAAACGATATAGGCGTTTCGGTTAAAGAAGCAAGGGCGTATATAAACGATTATTTCGCAACGTATCCTAAAATATCAGAATACCTTGAAAAAACAGTTAAAGAAGCGTATGAAAAAGGGTACGTTACAACCCTTTTTGGAAGAAGAAGATATATTGCGGAGCTATCCGCACCGAAAAAGACAATAAAGGCTTTTGGAGAGCGAATAGCAAGAAATTCCCCAATTCAGGGAACAGCGGCGGATATTATAAAAAAAGCAATGATTGACGTTTCAGAAGAGTTTAAAAAGGAGAATATGAAATCAAGAATTATTCTCCAGATACACGATGAGCTTATTGTTGAAAGTCCTGAAAACGAAAAGGATAAAGCGGCGAAGATTTTGCAAAAAGGAATGGAAAAAGCGTATTCCCTCTCCGTTCCACTTATTGCAGAAGCGGTTTTCGGGCAAACGTGGTTTGATGCACATAGTTGATTATATAAAAAGGACGGTATAGATTTATGATAGATTTAAAGGGAAAACACGCAAGGATGCTCCTTGTTTATCCCGATTATACAGACAGAGATTTAAAAGGAAAAATGACAGGAGGAAGCTATTCTGAGGGCTTGGCTTCAATTTCAGCCGTGTTAAAGCAGGGCGGTCATTCTGTTGAGCTTCTTCATCTTCTATATCTTCACGAAGAGGAAGATTTTAAGAAAAAGCTGAAAGCAAAGGGAGAATTTGATATTATTGGTTTTTCCGTCAGAACAACGGCTTTCCCAGATTGTCAAACGTATATAAAATGGACTAAAGAAGTTTATCCAAATGTTTTCGTCATTTGCGGAAGCTATCATTGTACTTTAGTTCCCGAAGAGGTTTTAGCTGTAGACGGTGTTGATTGCGTTTGTATTGGTGATGGTGAATACGCTGAATTAGAGCTTTGCGATGCAATGCGTGATGGAAAGGATTATACAAACATTGAAAGCCTCTGGTTCAAAAATGAAGACGGTAGCTTTAAGAAAAACCCCGTCCGTCCTCTCTTCCCCGACCTTGAAAGAATCCCCATTCCCGATTTCGACTTGTTCGACTATGCAAACCTTGATAGCGTTAAGGTTAATACTGCAATAGTTATGATGAGCCGTGGATGCTTCTATAACTGTACGTATTGCGGAAACAGTCAGTTCAGAAACGTTTATCCAAACAAAAAATATTATGCACGTTTCAGAAGTCCCGAAAACGGTATTTTGTATCTTAAAACCCTGCTTTCAAAATATCCTAATATTCAGTTTATCAATTTCAGAGACGCTATTTTCAATATGTTCCCCGATTGGTTTGATAAATTTATCGAGCTTTATAAAAAGGAAATTCATCTCCCGTTCACAGGCAATATACGTTTCGATATCTTAACAGAAGATACTGTTCGAAGAATGAAAGAAGCGGGTTGTTATACAATAGATATGGGGCTTGAAAGCGGAGATCAGGAAATGCGTTTCAAATACCTCAAGCGTTATCAAACAGATGAAATGATGATAAATTGCAGTAAATGGTTTCATAAATACGGAATTGCTCAGTTGACGTATAATATAATCGGTCTTCCCCACGAGGATATCCACAAAGCTCTCAAAACAATAAAACTCAACGCAAAAATGAAGAGCGACAGAGTTATCCCAAATATTTTCTATCCATACCCTGGAACAAAGCTCTATGAAACAGCAAAAGAAGCGGGTTATCTTCCCGAAGTCATCTCTCCCGATTGCCGTGTTCCTCTAAAGCAGAAACAGTTCCCCGAAGAACAGGTTCTCTTTATAGAAGCATATTTCTATCATTTCGTAAAGCGTTATAAGTGGGCGTATAGTATGCCTTCTTGGCTTGGAAAACTTTATGAAAAAAATCTCGATTTCAGAGTAACTTCAAAATTCGTTCCTTATAAAGCATACGTTTTCCTCCACGATGTTTATGCAAAAATCAGAAATTTCTTTAAAGATACTTTAATCGACCATATGCCAAAGCTATATATAAAGCTCAGAAAAATGAAGCATAAGAAAAAGGCAAAGGGATAATAGGGATAATATGTTATACGTTATTTCAACCCCCATTGGAAATATGGGAGATATTTCGCAAAGAGCAATAGAAACCTTGAAAACAGTGGATTTCGTTGCGGCTGAGGATACACGCGTTGGCGGAAAACTTCTTATGCTCCTTGGAATAAAAAAGCCTCTCGTCAGCTATTTTGAGCATAATAAATCATATAAAGGCGATGCAATTATAAAGCGGATGGAAAGCGGAGAAACCTGCGGACTTATAACAGATGCAGGAACTCCCGCCATTTCAGATCCCGGAGCTTCTCTCGTTGCAGAATGTTACGAAAAAGGAATAAAGGTAGTTCCAATCCCTGGATGTTGTGCGGCGGCAGCGGCAATTTCCGTTAGCGGTTTGACAAATAAAAAATTCATATTTGAAGGCTTTTTGTCAGAATCAAAAAAAGAAAGAGTTGATACCTTAGAGGAATTGAAAACACAAAAACGTGATATCGTTTTCTATTCCCCTCCCCACGCTATTGAAAAGGATATAAAAGATATATACGAACATTTCGGTGAAAGAGATGCAACGGTTTGCAGAGAGTTGACAAAGCTCAACGAAGCTATAACAAAAGCTACCCTTTCGAAAATAATAGAAATGATAAAATCGGGCGAAATTCCAAAAAAAGGTGAATTTGCAGTTGTTGTTTCGGGTGCGTCTGAAAACACCGAGGGCGGTTTTTGGAAAGATATGTCCATAGAAGAACATCTTAAATACTACCTTGATATCGGATATAAAAAAATGGACGCTGTTAAAGCTGTTTCCTTAGATAGAAAAATCCCTAAAGGTCAGGTTTACGATATTTCTTTGAAGCTGTAAAAAGTTTTTCAAATGAAGCTGTAAAAAGTTTTTCAAATGAAACGGTAAAAAGTTTTTCAAAAAAATCGAGATTTAAAAGATTTAAAAAAAAGTGTTACCCTGAACGAAAAGGTGAATCGTTCAGGGTAACACTTTTTATATTAACGCAAACTCTAATTTCTAAACGCAAATTTTTATATTAACGCAAACTCTGATCTATAAACGCAGTTTTTATATTAACTCAAACTCTAATTTCTAAACGTAATTTTTATATTAACGCAAACTCTAATCTATAAACGCAAATTTTTATCTGGATTTTTTCTTCATAACAGAAACAGAAAGAACGGCGAAAATCAAACAAGAAACAACTGATAAGGTCAAAATTCCCTTATCTGACGGTGAAGGAATTGAAGGTTCATTTTCTCCTTTATCTTCATCATCGTTGTTTTCGTTATTAACAACCGTAATTCTTCCGCTTCCTTTCACGTTTGAGTAGTCAACAGAAAAATTATCATATTTAAGAGCAAGGGGAGAATTTGAAGAAAGAACTGTCTGGTTTTCAAAAGCCTTTATATAGTTTGCAAGAACCATATAATCTTCCATAACGTAGTCAAGAACGTTAACAGCTCCCTCAAACATATTGAATCCACCGCCCAAATCTCTCAGGGTGTAATTATAACCCGCAAGATTGTATTCAGCTTCAAGATCGAGAGCGTCCCAAGTTCCCGATTTTTTGTTATATATCTTAACGTCATAAACTCGATATTCTCCCGTTGGGCTACCTGTCCATACACCTTTATCGTCTTTCTGAGTTGTGTCCGAAACAGATTGGTTAATTTTATAGGTTAATCCCGATGGATGAAGCAAACTTCCGCTTTCAGCACCTTCATAAAGCTCTCTTGAGCCCCATTCAAGAGCATCAAGAAGCTGTTTTCCCGTTACAGTCTGAATACAGGCAACGTTACCAAAAGTATGAATCTCTTTGCAAGAAAAATATGAAATATCTCCCGATATAGCTTTATTTCTGATACCTCCGCCATTCATAACCGCAACGTCAACGTCAATTCCCATATTATCGAAAAGATAATATAAAGCGTCTGCGGAAAAATCTCCCGTGTTTGTGCTTTGTTTTCTTACAAGTCGGTTTCCGTCTTTGTCATAGTTATCAAAAACAACTTCTGTTTTTCCGATAACCTCACCCAATTTTTCGTTTATTTCGTTTTTCCAGTTTTCTTCAATTTCTGCTGTTTTTTCGTCTTTAGCAACGTCTTTCAAATCCTCAAAAGAAACAAGTTGACAGCTTATTCCGTCTTTAGAAACGGTCATTTTACCAACGCTTGAAAGATATTCCCCCGTTTGAGTTAAAACAACCTCGTTTCCGTTTTTATCCAAAACCTTTTCTTCGGGAATAACGCTGTGAGAATGTCCGTCTATAAATGCATCAAGTCCAAAAGTGTTTTGTATAACTTCTCTTGAAGTCCAAGGGGTAGAGGAAAGGTCAACGCCAAGGTGTCCGAGAGCAACAACGAAATCAGCTTTGTCTGAAACGCTGTCTATGGCGTTTTGAACCGAGTTATATAATGCTTTTCCATCTGTTCCGCCTGCTATTCCGTATATATATTCTCCATTTTCATTCTGAAAATATGCAGGTGTTGATTTTGTGAATGTTTCGGGGGTTGTAATACCGATAAAGGCAATTTTAAATCCGCCTTTTTCAACTATTTTATACGGTTCAAGAACCGTATCACCAATAACACCGTCTTTTTCGTGATAGAAATTACAAGAGATATATGAAAAATCTGCTCTTTCAACAGTATCAAGACAACCTTTCATACCATAATCAAATTCGTGGTTTCCCAAGGTTGCAATATCGTATCCCGCAACATTCATAAGCTCTGTTATGGTTTCACCTTTATCCATAGAGCCGAATGCCGTTCCCTGAATATGATCTCCCGCGTCAACAAGTATGGAGTTTTCGAAGCTGTTTTTATATGAAGAAACAATAGAATAAGTCAGTTCCTTGTCAATATACGTATGTATATCATTTGTGTATAAAATAACAACCTCATCCTCAGCCGCAAAAACGGAAAGGCTGAACATCCCCATAAGCAAAAATACAGAAAGTATAACGCAAACGGTCTTTCTCAGTTTGTCTTGTCTCATTTTTCCATCATCCTTTTCATTTATTTTGATAAATATTTTATATCATACATATATCGCAATTGTCAATACACAAACGAATTTTTTTTACAAAAAAAATCAAAAAATAATTCACTTTTTATTTATATGTGTTCTCTTTTTCAAATTTTGTATTTTCCTTCTACCATTTTATCAAGTCAAAAAAGCACATTTTTGATATTATGTTATAATTTCAAAAGAATTAACGAAAAGTATATACATTCCCTTTTAAATTTTTTTACTAAAGTTTCACATTTTTTCTCGTAATAATAAACAAAAGTCCTTGACAGAAAAAGAAATTTATTGTATAATGTAGACGATAAGAGAGCTTATCAAAATTACAATTTTATTTTTATTATTTTTGTTCGGAGGTAATTATGAGCAACAAAACACGCAAACTAACAGCTGTTCTCTTGGCTTTTATCACGTGCTTTTCAGTTTTGACCTTCTCTCCCTTTAATCTCAAAGCTGAAGCAAGTGGCGAAACCTTTATTATTGACGTTGGACACGGCGGAGAAGATCCAGGTGCTTTAGGTCCTAATGAACGTGAAGAAGCAGATGACGTTCTTAAACTCGCTCTCAGAGTTGGCGAAATATTAAAACCATACACAACCTTTGTTTTCACACGTACAACCGATAAAACTCTCTCTCTTGCTCAGAGAAGCTCTATGGCAAACGCAGGTGGATACGATTATATCATCAGTATCCATAGAAACGCTTTTGATGTTTCAACAGCAAAAGGTCTTGAAGTTTGGTGGTACAGCGGAACGTACAGCGGCAACCCTTCTGCTTGTAAAAAATTTGCAACTGCCGTTTATGATTGCGTTATGGAACAGGTTCCTGTTTGGACACCAAGAGGAGTTAAAGACGGTAACCTTCATATGTGCAGACAGCCATATATGCCTTCTTGCCTTATTGAAACAGGATTCATTACAAACACAGATGATAACAGAATTTTCGACCAATATTTTGAACAGAATGCTATCGGTATTGCAAACGGTATGCTTAAAATGATCGGAAAAAGTGTTAACAGCTCTACACTCGTAAGCACAACACATAAACTTGACGGAAACTCATACGTTGATATGGGAAAAGACTTCTATGCAAGAGTTGAACATCCCGCATCTGGCAAATATCTCGCAGACGTTAACGGCGAAGTTTGTGCAACAGAGCTTTCAGGCGGAGACGAACAGGTTTGGCACTTTATGCGTCAGGCAAGCGGTGCATACCTTGTTGGTAACGGTGCAACAGCAAAATTCTGGGACGTTAAAGACTCTTTATACAAAGACGAAACACCCCTTATTTCAACAGGCGTTACTTTTGAAGCAAATCAGAAATTCTATATTTACTACATAAACAACGCTTTCCATTTTATGCCCGAAGGCGGCGACAAAGTGCTTGACGTTAACGCTTCAACACTTAAAACACAAATATACGGCGACTCTGTTGGCGGTTCTAATCAGATTGCAGTTGATGCAAGAACATTTGATTTAGAAATTCTTAACGTATACGATGGAACAAAAACTCCTTCCAATTTAGGAGACACGTTCACAGCAACAATTAAAAACTCCGCATCAGGCAAATTCTTAACAGCTTCCGGTTCTTCTCTCATTGGTGCAAACGAAAGCAAAGCTGATGACCAGAAATGGAACTTCACACGTTTACCAAACGGAGCTTATACTATAGTTTCTCAGTCTGAAAACCTTTCTATTGACGTTTACGAAACACGTATCGCAGAAGGAACAACAGTTGATTTACACGAGCTTCACGGTGGAAACGCTCAGAACTTCTTCCTTGTAGAAGTAGACGGAACGTATTATATCAAACCGGCATATTCCCTTAACGCTCTTTATATGGATTCTTTATCTCTTGAATTTTTCACATACGAAACAGGCGAAGATTCTGCAAAAATGGCTGCTCAGAAATTTGAAATAATCATTGGCGGTTCTGAAGCAGAACTCATTCTCAAAGACAGCTCTAAATATTCCAAAGACGGAGCAAACCTTTTAGGCGTTGCTTCCGGTCAAACAGTTTTAGGACTTCTTGGAAACTTTGATAACACAAGCGCAGTTGTTCGCGATGCTAACGGAACAGAGCTTTCTCCAACTGATAAAGTTGGAACAGGCTGTGAAGTTGTTCTCATAGTAAACGGCGAAAAAGTTGATGCTCTCACAGTTGTAGTTAAAGGCGATGTTACAGGCGAAGGCACAGTTGACGGAACAGACTACCTCAGAATCAAAGCTATTTTCGTTGGAACATACAAAGCAACAGGCGCATACTTAGCCGCAGCAGACGTTGACGCAACAGGTGCTGTTGACGGAACAGACTATCTCAGAGTTAAAGGTCATTTCCTTGGAACGTATAACCTTTACGCATAAGAATAGTAATTAAGAATAACGAATATATCTATTCAAAACCACCGATTTAATCGGTGGTTTTGACTTTCTTTCAAATATAAAATCCATACAAAGATAAATAATAATATACAGCTTTGCCCCTGCTAAACTTGGCAGGGGCAAAGTTATAAAAAATTTTTAACGGTTAAATATAAAACTGAAATTTTAAAGTGATTCAAACTCTTTACAACAATTCAAACCCTTTACATCAATTCAAAATCATTACATCAATTCAAACTCTTTACATCAATTCAACCCCTTTACATCAATTCAAACCCTTTACATTAATTCAAAATCATTACACAATTCTAAACCAATACAGTGATTCAAATCCTATACAGCAATTCTTAATCCTTCCAAACAAAATTATAGTTTATAGATTCACCGCCGTCAACTAAAATATTCTGTCCTGTGCAGAACGTATTTGTAACGGTTAGAAAATATGCCCATTCTGCAATTTCTTCGGGTGTTGCCCATTTTTTTAAGGGAGTTTCGTTCATTATCTCCTCCCATAGCTTTGAATCATTTATAACACATTCGTTAAGAGGGGTTAAAACGCCTCCTGGGTCAAGGCTGTTACACGTTGCACCAAAGGGTGCAATTCTTTGAGCAACGTTTTTCGTATATGCAAGAACTCCCCCTTTACTTGCACAATATTCTGGAAATTCCGCCCCCGTATGTCCACTTGCAGAACCTATATTCAAAACAGATTTTATATCAGGCTGAATACCGTATTTTTCCGTTATATATATAAGAGCCTTGAGGTTTATATCAATATCGTCTTCGTTTTGTGTTCCCGCATTGTTCACAAGAATATTAACGTTTTTAATCTCAGGAAGATTTTTTTTATCTCTCACATCGCAAACAAAATGGGTATAGTTTTCCATATCTATTGTTTTTTCTTTTCTGTCAATTCCGAAAACAATATTACCTCTTTGAAGAAAAATCTCTGCAATAGCTTTTCCAATTCCCCTTGAAGTTCCCGTTATTAAAACCTTATATTTTCCCATTTTATCCTACCTTCCACTCATATAATCAATATATTCTTTTCCAACGTTGTTTTCTTTCCAATTTTTCGTTATTTTATATCCAACGGGAGAGAAAACAATTTCCATAATAAGCTCAGCAACCGCCCCCGTTAAAGCACACATAGCACATTGAAGCACAGTCCAGCAAAAGCCGTCCCAAAAAATCGGAGCAAAGAAAACGAAAACTATAACGGAAAAGATAAAATTATCGCAAAACTGCCCAATAAACGTTGAAATATAACTTCTCATAGCGTATGCAAATTTACCTTCGGGGTTTTCTTTAAACAACCTTCCAATAAGCCAATTAAGAGAATTGTTAATTATAGCAGAAGCAAGGAACGCAACCGTACTGCCAAGGAGAATAAACCACGTTCCGCCGAAAATTCCGTCAAAATCAGAATAGTCTTTGGCGTTTGACGGAATAATACTTGCAACGAAAAAAATCAAACACGTGAGAAGATTTATCCCCGATGCCAAAACGGATATTCTGTTTGAAGCCCGTGGACCGAAATGCTTAGTTATCATATCCATACACATAAAGGAAAGCCACGATATAAGAATCCCGCCGTCAATAGCAATCCATTCAAGCTGTAAAAGAGTCTTGTTCGCCAAAAGATTCATACATATAACGCTAACGACAAAAAGAGTAACAACCGTTGCAGGAATAGACCTGAGCAATATTTTTATTTCATTTTTTTCTTTTTGAAAAAACCTTTTTATTTTTTGCATAAACTTTACCATTCATAATTATCAAGTATTCAACATTATACGAAAATATTTTATTTCTGTCAAGAGAAATAGAGCTTATTTAGAAAAATATATTCATAATAAATAATAAATCTTCTCCAAAATAGTGTAAAAGCACCAAAAACTGACGTATATTTTCTTTAAAAATGACGAAAAATTGAGTATTGACAATTGGGGAAAGATATGGTAGAATCATATTCAAAGTTTAATGATAGAGGCGCGGTGAGTCAAGAGTAGCGTATCGTAGAGCAAACGTAAGCTCAGTCATCGGTATAACAAAAGGGGCTGCCGCCGAAGAGTGAATTTGGCGTATAATTCGTTCTGGGCAAAGGGAAAATATCTCTTTGACTGTCGTTTTTAACGGAGAGCTATCTAAACGCATAAATACGGCGGTCAAACGTCAACTGTGTGGCGGCTGTATTATATGGGTATTAAAAGCAGGGTAGCTCGAAGGCTATTCCTGTTTTTTCGTTTTTATAGGCTTTTCTAAGGGCTTATTTATAAAAAAAAGATAAAACGAAACACACAAAAACACTCCAAATCAAGAATCAATTAAAAGCAAAAACGCTCTGAAACAATAAACAATTAAAAGCAAAAACGCTTTGAATTAAGAAAATTTCAAAATAAAACCCTTTAAACAAATAAAAAAACCATAAAATAAAATTTGAAAAAAATCTAAAAAAAATATATAGAAAAGGAAACAGACGATGAAAAGAGAAACTCCATTATTTCAAGGTGCAGCAACAGCAATAATAACCCCTCTCACCGAAAGAGGAATAGATTATAAACAATTTGAAAAACTTGTAACGTGGCAGATAGATTCGGGAATCGATGCAATAGTCGTTTGCGGAACGACTGGCGAAAGCTCAACCTTAACAGACGCAGAACACAAAAAGGCAATAGAATTTGTTGTTAAAACAGTTGGAGGTGCAGTTCCCGTTATTGCGGGAACAGGTTCAAATGAAACCGTTTATGCTATTGAGCTGACAGAATTTTCAACAAAAGTTGGCGTTGACGGTGTTCTTGTTGTTACCCCATACTACAACAAAGCAACTCAAACGGGGCTTTATTATACCTATAATCTTATTGCAGACCATAGCGGAGTTCCCGTTGTGCTTTACAACGTTCCATCAAGAACGGGCGTAAATATCGAGCCTTCAACGTATTTAAAACTTGCAGAACATCCGATGATAACGGGTATCAAAGAAGCAAACGGAAACCTTTCAAAAATTGTTGAAACATTCTCTTTAGTTGGCGATAAGCTGGATATATATTCGGGCAATGATGACCAGATAATCCCGTTGCTTTCTCTTGGGGGAAAGGGTGTTATTTCCGTTCTTTCAAACCTTCTTCCTTCTGAAACTTCAAAAATGTGTAAGCTCTATTTTGAGGGTAAGGTTGCCGAGGCGGCAAAAATGCAATGTGATTATTTCTCTCTCATAAACACACTTTTCTGTGAAGTAAACCCAATTCCCGTTAAAGCGGCTATGTCTCTTATGGGATATTGTGAAAACTATTTGAGACTTCCTTTAACTCCAATGGAAGATGACCATTTTGCAAAACTGAAAGCAATTATGGAGCAACATAAAATTATATAATTTGAGGATAAACCAATGAAAATAATTATAAATGGAGCAGCAGGGCGAATGGGAAAGGTACTTTCTGAAACTGTTTCCGAAAGCAAACATACTGTTTCAGCCCTCGTTGACAGAGCGTATATAAACGGTGAAGAGCCTTTTTATTCTTCTCTTTCAGATTTTATCGGTGAGGCAGACGTTATTATAGATTTTTCAAGCCATCTTGCAACAGAAGAAGTAACGAAATATGCAACCGAAAGAAAAATCCCTCTCGTTATTGCTTCAACGGGGCAAACGGAAGAAGAGATGAAAATAATCAACGAAGCATCAAGAGAAATTCCCCTTTTTAAAAGTGCAAATATGTCTGTGGGCGTTGCTTTTCTTGCTGAGGTTTCAAGAGTTGCGGCGGCATTGTTTGGAGACGCAGACCTTGAAATAATTGAAAAGCATCACAACAAAAAAGCAGACGCACCAAGCGGAACAGCCCTTCTTATTGCAGATAAAATAAAAGACGTCCGTCCTGAGCTTGAATATAACATAGGCAGAAGCGGATATGGAGCAAGGGAAAAAAACGAATTGGGAATCCACGCAATTAGAGCAGGAAACATTGTTGGAGAACACGAGGTTATAGTAAACACGGGAACGCAACAAATTTCTCTTAAACACGAAGCCTTCGACAGAAAGGTTTTTGCAGAGGGAGCTGTTTCGGCGGCTGAATTTATTTCAGATAAAACCGCCGGTCTATACAGTATGTCCGATTTAGTAAAGATTTAAAGGAGCGAGTATGAGCAAAATCAGAGTAGCTATCGCAGGTTACGGAAACTTAGGAAAAGGCGTTGAAAGTGCAATAAAGCAAAACCCCGACATTGAGCTTGTTGCGGTTATATCAAGAAGAAAAGATTTAAAAATAAATACAGAAAACGTTAAAACCGTCTTGTTTGAAAACGTTTTGTCTTTAAAAGGCGAAGTTGACGTTGTTATAATTTGCGGTGGAAGTGCAACAGACCTCCCCGAAATGACGCCATACCTTGCAGAGCATTTTACAGTTGTTGACAGCTTCGACAACCACGCAAATATTCCCGCCCACAAATCAAGGGTAAACGAAAAAGCCATAAACGGAAATAATATTGCGGTTGTGTCAGTTGGTTGGGATCCGGGGCTTTTCTCCGTGAGCAGATTATATGCAGAAGCCGCACTTCCCGAAGGAAAAAGCTATACCTTTTGGGGCAAAGGCGTAAGTCAGGGACATTCTGATGCCATAAGACGAATAGACGGAGTTATTAACGCAAAGCAATATACAGTGCCTCGTGAAGAAGCGGTTTCAAAGGTGAGAAACGGTGAAATGCCTGAGCTTTCAGCGCGTGATAAACATCTTAGAGAATGTTTCGTTGTTGCAGAAGAAAATGCAGACCTTGAAAAAATCCGTGAAACTATCGTAACAATGCCTAATTATTTTGCAGATTATATAACAACGGTTGAATTTATCTCAATGGAAGAATTTGAGAAAAATCATCAGGGTATCCCCCACGGTGGTTCTGTTATAAGAACGGGAAAAACAGGAAAAAACAATATTTGCGGAGTTGAGTTTTCCTTGAAGCTCGATTCAAACCCCGAATTTACAGGAAGCGTTCTCGTTTCCTTTGCAAGAGCCGCATACCGTATGAAAGCAGAAGGCTTATCGGGATGTAAAACAATATTCGATATCCCCCCCGTTTATCTCTCTTCAAAATCTCCCGAAGAGCTATACGCATCTATGCTTTAATAAACGTTAAATAAATAATAAGAAAATAAAAGGTCCTTCAAATACCGTTTCGGTTATGAAGGACTTTTTTTATAACGTCAGAAAAAATTTATATTCTTTTCGAAAACAAAGCGTTAAAGCGTTTCACTTTTTGCATATCTCGAAAACAAAGCATTAAAGCGTTTCACTTTTCGCATATCTCGAAAACAAAGCGTTAAAACGTTCCCCTCTTTGCATATCTTAAAAAACGAAACGTTAAAACGTTCCCCTCTTTGCATTTCTCGAAAACAAAGCATTAAAACGTTTCACTTTTCGCATATCTTAAAAAACGAAACGTTAAAACGTTCCCCTCTTTGCATATCTCAAAAACGAAGCGTTAAAACGTTTCACTTTTCGCATATCTCGAAAACAAAGCGTTAAAGCGTTTCACTTTTCGCATATCTCGAAAACGAATTTTTAAAAGCATTTACCTTTTTTGCAGTCTTCTGTTCGTCCGCAACGATAGCATATTTCATTAGGACAAACTCCGTTTTTGAGAAACTCAACGATATTTTTAACCGTTGTTTCGGCAATATTTGAAAGAGCTTCTTCCGTCAAGAACGCCTGATGGGAGGTTACTATAACGTTTGGCATAGAAATAAGTCTTGCAAGAGTATCATCTTCCATAATATGCCCTGAGTTATCTTCGAAAAACCATTCAGCCTCTTCCTCGTATACGTCAAGACAAGCCGCACCAATTTTTCTGCTCTTTATTCCCGAAAGCAAAGCCTCAGCATCAACCAAAGCTCCCCTTGACGTATTTATGAGAACAACGCCTTTTTTACATTTATCAATAGATTTTTCATTAATAATATGATAGGTGTCTTCTGTGAGAGGGCAATGAAGTGAAATTATATCGCTTTTTTCAAAAAGCTCTTCCAATTCAACGTATCTCACGCCCATAAGGTCAGATGCAGGGAACTTATCATAAGCTAATATATTCATTCCGAATCCCTTACAAATATCCATAAAAACTCTTCCAATACGCCCCGTTCCAATAACGCCAACAGTTTTTCCGTGAAGGTCAAACCCCGTCAATCCCGAAAGACTGAAATTAAACTCTTTTGAACGGTTATAAGCCTTGTGTATTCTTCTGACAGAAGCAAGAAGCAAAGCCATTGCGTGTTCTGCAACAGCATAAGGAGAATATGCTGGAACTCTCAAAACGTGAATTTTTCCAAAGGCAGCTTTAACGTCAACGTTGTTGAATCCCGCACATCTCAAAGCGAGAACCTTAACACCCAAACGGTGAAGATGTTCTATAACGTTTTCGTCTGCCGTATCGTTAACAAAAGCACAAACGCCGTCAAATCCTTTTGCAAGTCCCGCAGTATCTTCGTTCAGCTTCGTTTCAAAAAATTTGAATTTAACACCGTATTCTTTTCCATATTTTTCAAAAGCGGGTTTATCATATGGTTTTGTATCAAAAAAAGCTATTTTCATATTTATTCTCCAATCTTAATATATTTATTATAGATGATATATCAAAAGAAACTTTATAATTCATTATATTTCTATATTCTTTATAATACCTCTTTTTCATAATATTATCAATAAATTTTTTTATAATCAGTAACCGAGTTACAGTTTAAAAATTATAAAACGGGTATACTATAAAAAAAGAAAAGACAACAGAATTCTTCATAGATTTTAAATCTAACAAAAAACACAGCTTAAAAACTTGTGAATTGAACCTATAACGTCTACAAATATTTTAAATCTAACAAAAAAACACAATTTAAAAACTAATATTAAATAAACGAAAGGAGACAATAAAATGTCAGTTATCAACGCAAATAAAAACAATTTCAACACAATTTCAAAAAGTGAAAAGCCTGTTTTACTCGATTTCTATGCCTCTTGGTGCAGACCTTGCCAAATGGTCTCCAGAGTTTTAGACGAAATTGCGAAAGAAAGAAACGATTTTCTCATTGCAAAAATAAACGTTGAGGAAGAAAAGGACCTTGCTGAACAATTCGGAGTTATGAGTATTCCAACGCTTGTGGTTCTCAAGGATGAAAAAATAATAAATAAATCCGTGGGAATGAAGCCAAAAGCAAAGATAATTGAAATGATTCAATAAAAGGGTTTATTATATGAAAAACAAAAACCCTTTTTCAAAAATTAATCTTTGATACTCGGAAAATAATCCTTAACATTAACAAAAGCAATTCTTGACATTCAAAAACAATCCTTGGCACAATTTTTATAAAAAAGCTCTTTTTGTAACTTGGTTACAGAATAAAAAGGAAAAAAACAGTAAAATAACAATACAACAATATATCTCTTGGAGGAAAAATAATATGTGCGAAACAAGATTTTACATCTGTGAAAAATGCGGAAATACAGTTGGAATGATTCATTCATCAGGCGTTCCCCTTATGTGTTGCGGTCAGAAAATGGCAAAACTCGAAGCGGGAACAGTTGAAGCAAGTAAAGAAAAACATATCCCCGTTGTTACGGTTGAAGGAAACACAGTTAAAGTTTCCGTTGGTTCTGTTGAGCATCCAATGGCTGAAGAACATTCAATTCTCTGGGTTTATCTCCAGACAAGTAAAGGCGGTCAGCGTAAATGTCTCGAAGTTGGAAAAGCTCCCGTTGTTACCTTTGCATTAGCTGATGAAGAACCAATTGCTGTATATGCATATTGCAACCTCCACGGTCTCTGGATGGCTGAAATTTAAAAAATTCAATAAATTGAAAATACAATAATTGAGATTCAGCAAAACCCAATAATTGAAATTTTAAAAAATCCAACAATATAAAATTCAGCAAAATCCAACAATATAAAATTTTAAAAAATCCAACAATATAAATTTTTAAAAAATCCAACAATATAAAAATTCAGCAAAATCCAATAATATAAAAAAGTTGCGTTCTATTTTAGTTCGCAACTTTTTTTCCGTGTTTTTTCCATAATTTGTGTTAAAATAAAGCCATAATAAAAAGTGAGGTAAAAAAAATGATAGAACTCAAAGGCATATATAATACAGCGAAATGCTACACGGCTAATATTGAAGAAAAAGCAGAAGAGCAAATAAAACAAGTTTGCAATATGGAGGAATTTAAAAACTCCAAAATCAGAATTATGCCAGATGTTCACACGGGTAAAGGATGTACCATAGGAACAACGATGACAATAACAGATAAAATTGTTCCTGCAATGGTTGGAGTTGATATCGGTTGTGGAATGTATACGGTTGAGCTTGGAAAAATCGATATAGACCTTGAAAAATTTGATACCGCCGCCCATTCAATTCCGTCTGGTAAAGAAGTATGGGAAGGAAGAATTGAAAAATTCGATTTAACCTCTCTCAGATGCTACAGAAATTTAAAGGATTCAAGAAGACTTGAACGAAGCCTTGGAACCTTGGGCGGTGGAAACCATTTTATTGAAATTGACCAGGATTCAGAGGGAAATAAGTTTTTAGTTATCCATTCGGGTAGCAGAAACCTTGGAAAACAGGTTGCAGAATACCACCAAAGTATTGCAGTTGATTTAAACTTGGGTAAAGAAGAATATTTCAAGAAAAGAGACGAAGTAATAAAAACGTATAAGGAGATGGGAAGACGAAAAGAAATTCAAAACGTTTTGAAAAAAATGGCAAAAGAATGGGAAGCAAAACAGCCCTCTCTCCCCTCAGAGCTTTGTTTTCTTTACGGTAGCTTTATGGAAGACTATCTCTTTGACGTTGATATATGCCAGAAATTCGCTTGTAGAAACAGAGAGAAAATGGCAGAAATACTCCTTGAAAAAATGGGGATTGAATCCGTTTCTTCTTTCCATACCATACACAACTATATAGATACGAAAGAAATGATTTTAAGAAAAGGTGCAGTTTCCGCAAAATCGGGAGAAAAAATACTCATTCCCATCAATATGAGAGACGGAAGCCTTGTCTGTCGCGGAAGAGGAAATGAAGATTGGAATTTTTCTGCACCTCACGGTGCCGGAAGACTTTTAGCAAGAGGAACAGCAAGAGAAACCCTCAGCCTTGAAGAGTATAAAAAACAAATGGAGGGTATATATTCAACTTGCGTTTCTGAATCAACCCTCGATGAATCACCGAAGGCGTATAAAAATATTGAGGAAATTATGGAAAACGTAACACCAACAGCCGAAATTCTTTTCGTAATAAAGCCAATATACAATTTCAAAGCAACTGAATAAAAAACTCATTTCCCAAATTTGATATTTTTTCATTTTTGGGAAATAATTATTTGTTCAGCAACCAATCTGCCACATCAATAATTTTAACGCCTTCATATTGATATTCGGGATTTCTTGTTCTTGCTATTACAATTTTAGGATAAGCATCTTTAATTCTAAGCAGAGGATCGACTTCACGCTGAAAAGTATCAGGATGGGTTATGTTGTCTGAAACCTGAATATATATTTTTTCATTTCTTTTCAAGGCAACAAAGTCAATTTCTTTTTTATATAAAACTCCAACATAAACCTCGTAACCACGTCTAAGCAATTCTATTGCAACAATATTTTCAATAACTCTCCCGTTGTCTAAGTTTTTTGTTCCGAGTTTAGCATAACGAAAGGTATGGTCGCTTAAATAATATTTATCGTTAGAAGCAAGATACTTTTTTCCCTTAATATCATATCTTTGAAACTTATAAAATGCAAAAGCATTACAAAGATAATTCAAATAATTACCGACAGTTTTATGATTAATTTTATCCTTGTTTAACGTAAGAGTGTCAGTAATGCTTCTTGCGGAGGTTAAGTTGGATACGTTATCCATTAAAAACTGAGAAATTCTATCCATCAAAGTGGGATTTTTAATTTTATACTTTTGTCGTATATCCCTTAAAATCAAAGTATCAAAAACGTTTTCTATATAATCATATTTATCTTCTTGTTCTTTATACAAATAAGAACCAGCCATCCCCCCCTCAAGCATATAAGTATCAAAAGCGGTATATTTGTCTGTAAGTCCAAAGTAATGAACATATTCTTCAAAGGAAAACGGATAAACCTTAATTTCAAAAGTTCTTCCGGTAAACAGCGTTGCTAAATCTGAGCTGAGCAAGAAAGCATTAGAACCCGTTATATAAATATCATAGGTTTCAGTTGCGTGTAAATTGTTTATACACAACTCAAAATTATAACACATTTGAATCTCATCAATTAAGACAAAATTTTCCTTTCCCGCTTCATAATTATTTTCAATATATTCGTTAAGAGCCTTGTATTCTTTAAGATTATCATACTTAGACAGATTAAAATTAATGTGGATAATATTAGCGTCAGGAATATTTTTCTGAACGTATGACTTAAAAGCCTCCAACAGCTTTGATTTTCCCGAACGTCTCACACCCGTCAAAACTTTAATGTCGGGTGTACCCATAACGCATACCATTTTATCTAAGTATTGTTTTCTTTCAATCAGTTTCATAGAAAATCACGTATAATTCAGTTATCTTCTTTTCAGAAAAAGATGACTATATTTTTCCTTTCTAAAAAATCTTTGATTTATTCTCTTTATGAATGATTTGTATGTTAAAATCATTATCCATTATTTAATACCATCTTCCTAAATCGTTGTAAAAACGTCTCTTCATAAGACTCTATATTCGGCTATACGTTAAATCATTGGTAAATCGCAAAAGCATTATTTACTCGCAAAAGCACTATTTACTCGCAAAAGCATTATTTACTCGCAAAAGCATTATTCACTCGCAAAAGCATTATTTACTCGCAAAAGCATTATTCACTCGCAAAAGCATTATTTACTCTCAGAATCATTATTTACTCTCAGAATCATTATATCACAATCATTTCCCAAAATCAACAAAAATTCATTTTTGGGAAGTGAATTTTCTGTAAAAATTCAGAATTAAAAATATTGTTAATTCTACAATAGAAATTACGAATCAGATTTTAAGGGAACATAAAAATAAAACAATGATGAAAAACACATAGAAGTATTATAGAAAACTGCACAGAAACGCGACTTAAAGCCGTATAAATTATAATGGGTGTAACCCCATTTTGATAAGGTTACACCACATTAAAATAACAATTTCTTATTCATTCTCAATTAAATCATAAACAAATGTTTTAGAAACAACTATTATACTTTTTTACAAAATATTATTTCCAAAACGTTTAATTTTCTTTGTAGTTGTTTTTTCAAATGCTTCTTCAACAATCTCCCAGACAGTTATTTTTTTGTATGATGGGAGCTTATCGTTTATTTTTTCAATTAAATCTGAGATATGTTTTTCAATTTCTTCTTTTGATAATTCTTTTTGATACAGTTCTTTTAATTTATCAATACAAGGATAAATTTTCGCTTTAACAGCCATTCCGCCCTTTGAATTATTAATACCAAAAACAAGAGCCTCAGATATAATTGGTTCAGCGGAAAGTCTTTCTTCGAGCTCTTCGGGATAGATATTTTTACCGTTTTGAGTTACTATAACGTTTTTACATCTTCCCGTGAGATACAAAAATCCGTCTTCGTCAAGTCTTCCGAGGTCTCCCGTATGGAAATATCCGCCACGCATAACTCTCTCGGTTTCCGCGGGATCATTATAATATCCAAGCATAATATTATCGCCTTTTGCAATAACCTCTCCAACGCCTTCTTCGTTTGGATTTTCAATCTTGATTTCAACGCCGTGAATTGGAAGCCCAACCGCAGCGGGATTAACGTAAAAATCGTTATTACCTGCAAGAAGCGGAGAACATTCCGTTAATCCATATCCTTGATACGTTGCAATTCCAAGAGTTTGAAACGCCTCAATAACTTCGGGTTTTATTGGTGCTGCTCCAACGATAAGAAGTCTGAGTCTGCCACCAAGGGTTTTCTTAACTTTCTTTTTAACAATAAAACGCAAAGGCAAAGGGAGATGTTTTATAACCTGTGCAAGAGGAGTACCCTCTGGGAGTAAAAGTTTTTTTGGAAGAGACTCTCTTAAAGACGTTTCAATTCTTCTTAAAATAAATTCAAGGAGAAGAGGAACAACAATAAGAACACTGGGACGGTATTCGGAAATGTTTTTCGCAACGTATCTCAGTCCGTCAGAATACGAAATACAAGCACCGCCAGCCAAAAGGAGCATATGCCCTAAGGTTGTTTCATAAGTATGATGCAAAGGCAAAACAGATAAAGAATGTAGAGTTGAATCTATTTTAACCATTCTTGACGTTTGGTTAATATTTGAACATATATTTTTTTGAGAAAGACAAACCCCTTTTGAATTTCCAGTTGTTCCGGAGGTGAAAATGAGAACACTCATTTCTTCCGCATCAATTTTCATCGTATCGACTTCTTTATTTCCACCGCTATATAACGTTTCTCCCTCTCTTATCAAATTATCAAGAGTAACAAAGCCTATGTTATTTTTGCTTATTGCAAATTTGGGAATATTAGTTTCAAGCTCTTTTAAAATTGATGAATCTCCAATAACCGCAGAACATTCAGCTTCATTTATAAAATTTAAAATATCATCTGATGAAAGCTCTTTATCTATGGGAACGGAAACGCCAACGGTTGAAGCCACTAAATATCCGAGAATCCAACCATAGCTATTTGAACCAACAACCGCAATTCTTTTTCCTTTATATCCCTCAGACAAAAAATAAGTTGTTAAATATTTATATTCAAGACAAAACTCATAATAAGTTATGTTTCGCCCTCTCAGAACGAAAGCGTTTTGTTTTCCAAATCTCTCAGC
>JAZNJM010000010.1:0-22207 GCA_045578045.1 Eubacteriales bacterium
TTTTTTATTCTATAATTTTGATATTATTAGTTGCTTATATGATTATAAATCTTATTTTGCTCAAGTATACAAAATAGAAATATAAAATAAATTAAAAAAGTATTTTTTTATACTTTTTCAATTCTTAAAGCGACAACAGAATGTTTTATCTGGTCTTCATAAGAATAATATTCAAGCATATCTTCGGGATTTGCGTTGTTTAATTCGGTTTCGCCATATCCCATATCTTCAAGTGGTATACTTTCATACAATTCTTTAAAAGTTGGAAAAACATTTATACCAGTAACTTTAACCGTAATTTTTTTTTCTGAATCTAAAAGCTGAAATTCAATTAAATCATTTATTCTAATTTTTCTTCTTTTTGCATCAAATAATCTTAATTCAACCTTTTTTTTGCCAGAAATGATTTTAGAAAACGGTTCTTTTTCTAAATGCATATAATGGGTTTGAGACATAGCATTAATTCCTATAAACTTAAATCTTTTTTTAGGCAGTGGTTTATGAATTGCAGAAAAAATAATTGAGCCTATAAGTATTCCTCCTGCTATTCCGACTGCTGTTAATATTGTATTTCCGCCATATTCATACGCTTTCATAAAATCTTTCATTATGATACTTTGCATTGTATAATATAATCCGCCGCCCGGTACTAAAGGTATTATACAAGTTGTAACAAGGATTGTTGAAGGTATTTTCATTTTTATTGCGGCAAACATAGAAAAAATCATTGCAAAAATAGATGCAACAAGATTCATTGTAAAAATACCAAGCCCAAGAGCTTCACAAATTAAAGCGATTCCCCAAGTTAAAAAACCGCTTAGAGTACACAAAGCTAATGATTTTGGTTTTATTTTAAATAACATTCCAAAGCCAAGAGTTCCAAAGGCGGCTGCAATTAAAGTTTTTATATAATATTCCACCTTTATATTCCTCCAAACCACAATAATGCAACAGAAAAACCAAAAGCTATTGCAACAGCTAATACTACAGAATTAAACAATTTCAGCGAGCCTGAAATAATATCACCGTTGAAAATATCCCTTATGGAATTACCAAACGCAATTCCAGGAATTAATATCATAATTGTACCAATCATAACTTTATCAACGTTATCACCCAAACCGATATAAATCGACAAAATAGATAGAATACCTGCTGCAAAAGATTGTATAGTTGTAGTTGCCAATTTATTAAGATGCTTTGGAATTAGATTAGAAATAGTCATAATAATCGCTTCAACAACTGCTCCCGCAAGAGCATCTTTTAACGTTCCTCCAAAAAAAACAGCAAATGCAGAAACAGCAATACAAGCTCCTAAGCAACTAACGTATTTAGGATATGGTGTTGCTGTTTTAGCCTCGTTAATAATCTTCATAGCATCTTCTCTTGAAGGACACTCTCTGCATAATTTTCTTGAAACTTCATTTAATTTTTCTAATTTATATAAATCATTGTCGCTATCGTATACTCTTCTTATTTGAGAAGAATATTCTCCGTTTGGCATTCTTATGGCTGAAATTATAACGGAAGTTATGCAAAACACTTCAACGTGTTTTGCACCATACGCATTACATATTCTATTTATTGTATCTTCTACACGATATACTTCTCCACCGTGCCTGAGAAGATGTTCTCCAACATCCAAAGCTGTGCATAAAATTTCATCAGCAGAAAGAGCACAATGCTTAATCATTTTAGGACTCCCCTATTATTTAGTTATTATCAAACGTTAGTTTTTTTGATATATTAGTAACATCACCAGCACCCATTAAGATATATGCATCTCCTTTTTGGGCGTTTTTAATAATATATTCTGATGCGTCTTCCAAAGAGTTTAAAAAAATACTGTTTTCAACTGCTTGATATAGCTTTTCAGTGTCAAAACCATATTTGTTTATTTCTCGTGCGGCATATGTCGGAAGAAATATAGTTTTTACTCCAAAATCCTTAGACGCTCTATCGAATATTTTTTGAAAATCATCAAAAAAGTAAGATAATCTTGTGTATGTATGAGGCTGAAAAATACAAATTATTCGATTTGCTTTTATTGATGTTGCTGAATCAAGCGTTGCTTTGATTTCATCGGGATGATGGGCATAATCATCGTATATATAAGCTCCATTTACTGTTCCCAATAATTCAAATCTTCTTTTTATTCCTTTGAAATTTTTAAGTCCCGTAACAATATTCTCAATGGATATTCCACGCATTATAGAAGCTGTTGCTGCTGCAACTGCATTTGATACGTTATGTTTACCGTGCACGTTGAGAATAATTGATGATAAAAACTGTTGATTACGGAATAAATCAAATTTTGTTTTTCCTTCTGAATATACTATATTTTTTGCGTAAAAATCTGCATTTTCATCATTTATTGAGTAAGTTATAACATTTTTTTTGCTATTATTTGCACATTCAGTAGCGTTTTTACAATCATAATTTGAAACTACTATTTCTGAGCTTGAAGCAAAATTAACGAAGGAGTTTTTCATTTGTTCGAAACTATTGAAGTAATCAGTATGGTCAAGAGAAACGTTCAATATCACAGAAATTCGTGGTTTGAATGAAAGAAAAGAATCTTTATATTCACACGCCTCAAAAATTATATCATCTTTTTTACCAATTTTATATGCAGAATTAATACTTGGTAAAACAGCTCCCATAAAAATAGTTGGATCTTTTTCTTTATCAGCTAAGAAAATTTCAGACAACATTCCGCTTGTTGTTGATTTTCCGTGGGTTCCAGAAACACCGATAGAGTTGTCAAAATTGTCAATTATACTTCCTAAACAATCTCCACGATATATAATTTTTACTCCATTTTTTGTTACGTTATCAAATTCAGGATTTCCTTCAACAATTGCAGCAGTACAAATACAATAATCAAAACCTTTAGAATTATTTTCAGAAGGTTGAAAAAAAACAGTTATTCCATTTTTTTGCAAAAAATTTGTTGTATCGCTTTCTTGTCTGTCGTATCCTGATACTATAGCTCCTTTACTTTTTAAAAACAGAGCTATGGCATACATACTTATACCACCGATGCCCAAAAAATATATTTTTTTATTTTTGTATTCTTGGAATTGCATATATAACCTCGTTGAAATAATTGAAGAATAACATATAAAAAGATTGTCAAAAATAATATTGAAAAACAATAGAAATGAGATGATGAAATGAAAATAACTCAAATAATATTAAGAAAACAGTTTTCAACAGGTCCGTTGAAAGCTATAATATCTGTTACTTTCGATGACGAACTCGTTTTACACGATGTTAAAATTATTGAAAACGATAAAAAGAAACTTGTTGTTATGCCAAATAAAAAAAATTCTGAAGGAAAATATATTGATATTATTCATCCTATAAATTCCAAATTCAGAAATAAAATAGAAAAAGAGATTTTGGATTATCTCAAAATATAGTTATGTCGCATTATGTCAGACAGATGACAATTTGAATATAATATTTATGAACAATTTATTTTATCTTCTTTATTCGAAACGTGAATAAGAAAATATCTAAAGAAAGGAAATATTATGGAATATATATTTATTTTATCATCTGTTACATATGCTTTAAAGGGAAAAAAGCTATTAGAAAAAAATGGAATAAAAACTTCCCTTGTCAAAGCAGAAAATATAAAAGAGTTAAGGGGCTGCGGATACGGGTTAAAAATAAAAAGAGAAAATAAGAAATTTTCCGAAGAGCTTTTGGTGTCGGCGGGAATCAGAATTATCAGTATAACAGAGGCTGAGGAATGATATATTTTGACAATGCCGCAACAGGATTTCCAAAATCAAAATCTGTTATTTCAGCAACGGAAAAGGCTATGTATATTTCAGGCAACTCTGGGAGAAGCGGTCATATCTACTCAATAAGAGCATCGGAAATATTGTATTCTGTCAGGGAAATCATTGCTGATATTTTTGGAACATCATCAGAAAGAATTATACTATGTCCAAGCGCAACTTACGCCTTAAATATAGGAATAAAGGGTTTGAAAAAAAGAAATTCAAAAGTACTTATTTCCGATTTGGAGCATAATTCAGTTATCAGACCTTCATCTTCCGAAGAAACGGCATTATTTTTCGAGGTTGATATTAATGATGACAAAAAAACTATTGATAATTTTAAAAATGTGTTATTTAGCAATTCAACAAATAAAATATCCCTCGTTGTAATAACCCACGCATCAAACGTATGTGGAAGAATACTTCCCGTCAATGAAATATCATATATTTGTAGGGAAAAAAATATTCCTATTATTTTAGATGCATCTCAAACAGCGGGATATATTCCAATTAATTTTTCTGAAACACCCGTTGACGTAATTTGCATCCCAGGTCATAAAGGTTTTTACGGACCGATGGGAACGGGGGCGTTAATTATTAATCCTGAGAGTAATTTGGAATTTAAAACCATAATAGAAGGCGGAACTGGAATACATTCACAAGACATTTATATGCCAAATGAACTTCCAGAGAGATTAGAAGCTGGTACTATGGGGGTTCACGATTTTGCAGGATTCCACAGAGCAATAAAGGAATGTTCATATGTAATAAACGGTATGAAAGAAAAATACGAATATATCATTAATGAACTAAAGAAAAATGATAAAATACTGCTTTATGGAATTTCATATGAAAATCTTGATAAATATATGCCAATTATTCTTTTTAACGCATTGAATATTAGCTCTCAATCTTTTGCACAAAAACTTTTTGAAAAAGGATTTTGTGTTAGAAGCGGTTTCCATTGTGCACCAACTGCTCACGAAAAACTTGGAACAGGACAACAAGGAGCAATCAGAATTAGTATTGGAAAAAACAACACGTTTATGGAATGTAGAAAACTTATTGAGGCAATTTCAGAAATATCTAAAAAAAATATTTAGATATGAATGGTTCAGGCATTATTTCCTGCAACGTATCCCGTGCTAAACGCAACTTGAAGATTAAAGCCTCCGGTATAACAATCTACATCAATTATTTCACCCGCAAAATATAACCCTTTAACAAGTTTGGATTCCATTGTTGAAGGGTTTATTTCTTTAACGTTAATTCCTCCTGAAGTGATAATTGCTTCATCTATCGGTCTGAATGATGATATATTAATAGCAAAATTTTTTATCACTTTAACAAGAGATTTTCTTTCATCTTTTGTAATTACATTTACTTTTTTTCTTGGTAATATTCCAGAGCGAATAACAACGTGTTCTATAATCTTTTGCGGAAGTAATGAATCTAAGCTATTAATAAAGTCTTTATTTTGTGATTCGGAAAAAATTCTTAATAATCTTTTATCAAGAGTATTTTCATCAAGAGCAGGTTTAAAATCAATATAAAGAGTTGTTTGTTCTTTTAAATTATTAAGATGAGCTGAAGCAGAAAGAACTAACGGTCCTGATACACCAAAATGTGTAAAAAGCATTTCTCCAATATCAGAAAAAAGAATTTTTCCACCTTTTGTTATAAATTTAACACCAACGTTTTTTAAAGAAAGGCCCATGGCGACCTTACAAACTGTATCAGTTGATTCCAACGGAACAAGAGAAGGAACTGGATTAATAATAGTATGTCCAAAGTCTTTAGCAAATTTATATCCATCTCCCGTTGAACCTGTCAAGGGATATGAAACACCACCCGTACACACTATAACAGAATCAGATATAACGGAAGTTTTTGAGTCTTTGAATGATATTATGAACTTTTCTTTGTTATTCTCATCGGTGATTTTTTTTATTTTTTTTACACGTTCAAATATAAAGTCTACGTCATTCTTTTTAGCTTCTCTGACTAATGCGTTTGTTACGTCTTTAGCTTTATCTGAAATCGGAAAAACTCTGTTTCCCCTTTCAGTTTTTAGAGGAACACCAATTGACTCAAAATAATCCATTACGTTTGATGTTGAAAAAGAAGAAATTGCCTTATATAGAAACTTACTGTTTTTAGTTACGTTTGATAAAAAAGTTTGGTTATCACAGTTATTAGTAATATTACATCTGCCTTTTCCCGTTATATTAAGTTTTTTTCCGCAAAAACCGTTTCTTTCACATATAACAGTTTTTTTTCCTCTTGAAGACGAAAATATTGCAGATATAAGTCCCGCAGGACCTCCACCAACTACAACCACATCGTATATTTTGTTTATTTTATGAATACTTTCTAATTGCATAAAAAAATTTAACTTCTTTCCACTTGATTTATATACCTGTTTGTATTAGAATAATTTCGTTGAAGTTGTTTTTCTATTTTTTGCAATGATTTCTATTTTACCGTATAGCTCTTTCTGATTTTCTATAAAAAATTCTTTATTTTTATTTACTAATGAATTTTCATAATCCCTTATATTCGCTATTTCTTTTTTAAACATTTCTTCTACGTCTGAAACTATTGAATTGTCATTAATTCTGCAAAATGATCTGGATAGAATAACAGTAGTAGAACCAAGACGATAATGCTCTCCTAAAACCATTTCAGCGGGTACGTCTCCATACCCCAAACGAGCTATTCCGCCAAAACCAAAGGGGATATTTTTTTCTTTAAATTTATTGCACAAATAATCAACAGTCCCATCACTGAGCATTTCAAACATAAATGACTTTTCATAGCATAAATGCATATCGTTAATTCCAATATATGCTTCATCAATACCATCTAAAGAAAGAATATCATCAACGTTTAAAACAGAAGAATCAGTTTCAAAAAGAAGACAAGTTTTAGCTCTTCTATCAACGTATTTCAAAAACAATTCAACTTCATCTTTGCTTTTGAAATACGGAAGCATTACAACATCTGCACCAGCTTCAATAACGTTATTTATTTCTTCTTCAGAGCCTTCCCAAATGGAATTGATTCTCACAAGAATATCAGCCTTATTCAAAACTTTTCTTGCAATTTTTACATCATCAACCGTATGAAAAGACTTGACAGTATCCATTTTTGGCTGACGCTTTTCCTTACCTATAGTTTCCATATCGATGAATATTCTGTTTACTCCACATTTTTCGGCAAGAATCATAAAATCCGGTTTATTTGTAATAAACATTAATATTAAGGACATGTTGCCTCCCGCATTATTCATTGGATTTTGTTTTCACGTTTTCTTTTGAATCTGAGACGTTTTTTCTTTCAGAAGTTTCTCCAACGTTTTCATTGCTTTCATTCTTTAAAACAGAAACTATAGTTTTAAAGAAGATTTTAAAATCAAGAGCAAATGATAAATTATCTGCATATTCAACGTCGTATTCCAAACGATTTTCCCACAACGAAGCTTTTCTACCATTTACCTGAGCAAGTCCGGTAATTCCAGGTCTGACATTAAAACGTCTCTTTTGCTTTTCGTTGTATTCTTCAAAAGGCCACGGATGGTATGTAAGAACAGGTCTCGGCCCGATAAAACTCATCTCGCCTTTTAAAATATTAACAAGCTGAGGGAGTTCGTCTAAGCTGGTTTTTCTTAAAATATTTCCAACTTTAGTTACTCTTTTATCGCCTTTATAGGAATATACTCCAGTTCCCGTATGTTCAGAATTAACATACATTGACCTATATTTATACATAGTAAAAGGTTTTCCATTTTTACAAAGTCTTGTTTGCTTAAAAATTGCAGGACCTGGTGAATTCAGCTTTACCGCAATGAAGCAAATTACTAATATAGGAGAAAGAGCAATAAGAAGAATTATAGAGAATATGATATCTAAAAAACGTTTAATAATCCTATACATTTGGATACCTCCATATTCTTACGTATTATATCATTATTTTTTCAAATAATCAATAAGTTTTTTTCATTTTTACAAAAATTCTTTTTTTTATAATGAATTTAATTATTATTTCAAGGAGTCATCAAATGATAGCATTTTATATATGTTTAGCTGTTTTTATTTTTATATGCATTTGTTATTTTATTTACATTCAAAATTATGGTCTTAAAAAAACCGTATACGATATTTCTTTCAATAATCTTCCCTCTCTTTTTGACGGATTGAAAGTACTTCACTTAACAGATATACACAGAAAAAGTTTCGGAAAAAATCAAAACAAGCTTATTTCTTTAATAAAAAACTCTAAACCTGACTTGATTGTTGTTTCAGGAGATATTATTTATTGCTATAATCACTGGTATAACATAGGATATAACTACGAAAAAGACCTTTCTAAAGTTATGAAGATTTTTGAAACCATAGCAAAGGAATACCCTGTTTATTACGCTCCTGGAAACCACGAATGTAAATCAGGATATTATCCAAATATACGAAAAGCTCTCATTTCAGCGGGTGTTATTGTTCTCGACAGCGGCTATGAAATTATAAAAAAAGACGGAAGCGAAATAGCATTATTAGGTTTAAAAGATCCAACGTTTTGGGGAGGATCAAATATTGTTGTTGAAGAATACATTCAGTATTCCCAAAATGAGCTTCATACAATCAAAAATAAATGTAATGATTTATTCACAATGTTAATTTCTCACCGCCCCGAAATATATAAAATTTATGAAGACGAAGGCATAGATTTAGTATTCACCGGTCATGCACATGGCGGTCAATGGATTTTTCCAATTATAGGTCCTGTTTACGCACCTCAACAAGGTTTTTTTCCAAAATATACCAATGGAGTACACAAATTCAATAAAACGAACGTTTTGATAAACAGAGGAATGGGAAACAGTTCAATGCCTATTCGTTTATTTAACAGACCTGAAGTTGTTGTTACTGTTCTTAGAAAAAATAACAATGATTAATTAATTGAATTTTTTCGTTAGGTGTTGAAATTTCTTTCTCTTTGGTGTATAATTGCTCTTGGTCATAGTGTTGCTCCTTTTTTTGAATTGGGTTGTTACTTTTCATTATATCAGCTTCACTATGACTTTTCTATATCTTTTTTGCTTTTTCTCACTGTCCGATTTCATTTTATCATCAACCCCTCAAAAAAAAATAAAAAAAATTGAAAAAAGGTATTGACAAATGGAATTTTTTGTGGTATATTACTCAAGAAGACAAACGAAAGTGCTTTGCGGGTGTAGTTCAATGGTAGAATTCCAGCCTTCCAAGCTGGCCGTGCGGGTCCGATTCCCGTCACCCGCTCCAGTAAACCGGATACACTTGTATCCGGTTTTTTATTTATGTTTTTTTAAAATATATAAACATATAGGAGTATAATTTATATGAATCCAATAGTAACGTTTACAATGGAAAATGGTGATGTTTTTAAAGCAGAGCTTTATCCTGAAATTGCTCCCAACACAGTTAACAATTTCATTTCACTTATTAACACTGGATTTTATAACGGACTTATTTTTCATAGAGTAATTGAGGGCTTTATGATTCAAGGTGGCTGTCCTGAAGGAATTGGAATTGGTGGACCTGGATATTCTATTAAGGGTGAGTTTTCTCTTAACGGTTTTGAAAACAACTTAAAGCATACACCAGGAGTTCTTTCTATGGCAAGAGCTTCTGCTCCCGATTCTGCTGGTTCTCAGTTTTTTATTATGCATAAAACCTCTCCCCATCTTGACGGCTCATATGCTGCTTTTGGCAAAATAACCGAAGGGTTTGAACACGTTGATAAGATTGCACGTTGTGAAACAAACTATCGAGATCAACCAATAGTTCCACAAAAAATAAAATCTGTTATTGTTGAAACCTTTGGAGTGAACTATCCCTCTCCTAAAAAAGTTTAATACAAAATGAAGAATATTAAAGGTGTTATTTTCGACCTTGATCATACGTTGTTTGATAGGTATTCAACCTTTAGTGCTTTACAAAATGATTTTTATAACGCGTTTAAAAAATATCTCTCGGATGAAACAACTCCGAGAGATATGTGCATTGCATTGAAAAACGGTGATAAAAAATTCCTATATTATGGTTGGGATAAAATTGCAGAATATGTTTTCAGCTTAGGACTATTTTCTGTTAATATATCGGCAGAAGTGTTTAAAGAAATTGTATTTTCTTGCTTTGAGAAAAAAGCGATACCTTTTGAATACTCCATTCCCGTGATAGATAAATTAAAAAGCAATGGATATAAAATTGGTCTTATAACAAATGGAAAGTCCCAACTTCAAAGAAAAAAATTATCAATGTTAAATTTGAATAATAAATTCGATGAGATAATAATAAGCGGAGAATTTGGAAAGCATAAGCCAGATTTGACTATTTTTTATGAAATGTCGAAAAGACTGAATATTTCAGAAGAAAAACTGATATACGTTGGAGACCACCCTATAAACGATATAGATGCCGCCTCAAAAGCGGGTTATAAAACTGTTTGGGTTAAAACAAACGGAACTTGGATAGAGGGATGTGCTACCCCTGATTTTTCAATAGATACCGTTAAATCACTACCGTCTTTGTTGGGACTTGATTAAATAAAAAGTCCGCAAACGTATGCGGTTGCACACGAAACTATTGCAACCTTCAGCAATGATTTATTAAACCAAGCAAATAAAACGGCAACAGAAACTCCAAAAATTGAAGTTATTATATTACCCGTTGAATAGATAACAGCGGGAAAAGTCATTGCTCCAAGAACTGCATACGGAACGTAATGCAGAAAACTTTTTATATACTTATTGTTTATTTTATTTCTAACAAGCGTAAAAGGCAACATTCTTATTAGATAAGTAACCAACGACATCACAACAACGTATAGTCCAAACATTTATTCATTCTCCTCCCCTATTGGATTTAAAATTGAAGCGATTCCAGCCCCAAAAACAGAGCATATAATTATTGAGAATCCTTCTGTTATAAAATCAAATATAGGCAAATAATAAAGAATAATACTGCAAATAACAGCAATAATTATTGACAATAAAACGCCGCGTTCTTTCTTTGCGGGTGGAATTATTATAGCAATAAACATTCCGTATATAGCAAGTCCTAAGGACGCTTTTAAAGATTCCGGAAGGATTTCCCCGGCAAATGCACCTAAGAAAGTGCCCAAGGTCCATCCTATAAACGGAGTTGAAATAAGCCCATACATATAAGAAGGACATATTTTGTGTTTGGACGATGCAACTGCAAATATTTCATCAGTTATTCCAAAGGAAACTAACATTCTATCGAGAAGCGTGAAATCATTTTCAGCCTTCTGAGATAAAGAAAGGCTCATAAGCATATATCTCAAATTGATAATAAACTGTGTAATTGCCATCTCAAGAAGGGTTCCACACGCAGATATTATTTCTATCCCCGCAACCTGACCTGCCGAGGTAAGATTTGTTGCAGATATAAGAACCGCACCGGCACCGCTTATTCCGCTTTTTACTGCACTTATTCCGAAAGCAAAAGAAACGGATAAGTATCCCAATGCAATAGGAATTCCATCACGAACTCCCGAAAAGAAATCTTTATGCTTTAAATTCATTATAGTTTATTTTCTCCGCTTGATATTTTTAGATATAATATCACAGCATTAAATAAAATTCAAGCATTTATATTAAAAAGAATATTTCTTAATTCTCAAACATTAAGTAAAACATATTAACATCCAAAGAAGAATAAAGAAAAAGGACACCAAAAATATGGAAACAAAAAATTTTATAAGTAATTTCGGTTCAAAAGTATTCAGTGACGAAGTTATGAAAAGCGTTTTACCGAAAGATACATACGATGCATTAAAAAATGCTGTTAAATCAGGAAAAGATCTCGATATAAACGTTGCTAACACAGTTGCCAACGCTATGAAAGATTGGGCAATAAAAAAAGGTGCAACACACTATTCTCATTGGTTTCAACCATTAACGGGAATAACAGCAGAAAAACACGATAGTTTTCTTTCAAGCGATAAAGAAGGAAATGCAATTATTGAATTTTCGGGTAAATGCTTAATAAAAGGTGAACCCGATGCTTCAAGTTTTCCGTCTGGAGGTCTTCGAGCAACTTTTGAAGCAAGAGGATATACAGCTTGGGATCCGACCTCATATGCATTCATTAAAGATAATACTTTATGTATACCAACGGTTTTTTGTTCCCATGGCGGAGAAGCTCTTGACCAGAAAACCCCGCTTTTAAGATCAATGGAGCTTATTAACGATCAGGCATTGAGAATTTTAAGACTTTTTGGAAAAGATGCATCTCGCGTTAACACAACTGTTGGAGCAGAACAGGAATACTTTTTAATTGATCGTGAGCTTTATAATCAAAGAACAGATCTCTTGTTTTGCGGAAGAACACTTTTTGGCGCTAAGCCACCAAAAGGACAAGAGCTTGATGATCATTATTTTGGAGCAATAAAGCCAAGAATTATTTCTTTTATGAAAGAGCTTGATGAAGAGCTTTGGAGTATGGGAGTATTCGCTAAAACGGAGCATAACGAAGCCGCCCCCGCTCAACACGAACTTGCCCCAATATATACAACAGCAAATATTTCTTGTGATCATAATCAGCTTATTATGGAAACTATGCGAAACGTTGCACATAGACACGGGCTTGTTTGTCTTCTCCACGAAAAACCGTTTGCAGGATTCAACGGAAGCGGTAAACATAATAACTGGTCGCTATTTACCGATACCGGATTAAATTTATTAAATCCCGGAAAATATCCCGCTGAAAACACACAGTTTATTCTTATTCTTGCAGCAATAATAAAAGCAGTTGATGAATACCAAAGTTTACTCAGAATTGCGGTTGCCGGTGCGGGAAACGACCATCGTCTTGGTGCGGCAGAAGCTCCTCCTGCAATTATATCCATATTTCTTGGTGATGAATTAACTGATATAATTAAATCAATTATAAATGATACAAGCTATAAAAAAGCAGAAAAAATCAATCTTGAAATAGGAGTTCATTCTCTTCCTGAAATTCCAAAAGAAACAACAGACAGAAACAGAACCTCCCCGTTTGCGTTTACAGGAAATAAATTCGAGTTTAGAATGGTTGGTTCTTCTCAATCTATTGCAATAACAAATACAATGTTAAATACAATAGTTGCAGACGCTTTGAAGAAATTTGCTGATGAATTGGAAGGCTGTTCAAAAGATAATTTCGAACAAACAGTTTCTGAGCTTATTAAGAAAACACTTTCAGAACACCAGAGAATCCTTTTTGATGGAGACGGATATTCAGAAGAATGGAAAAAAGAAGCTGAAGAAAGAGGACTTTTAAATCTCGAATCAACAGTTGATGCTCTTCCCCGTTTTCTTGATGAAAAGAATATTAAACTTTTAACTAAATACGGTATTCTTAAAGAAAACGAAGTTCGTTCCCATTATGAAATTATGATGGAAACCTACAACAAAACAATAAATATAGAGTGTTTGACAATGCTTGATATGGTTATGAAAGATATTTTACCTGCAATTTCAAAATACTGCACTAAATTATCAGATTCATTAGTTTTAAAACGTCAGCTTATTCCAGATACAAAAAACAACTTTGAAGAAAATGTTTTGAAAAAATTATCAGATTTATCAAATGAAATATTTGATTGTTATATCAAGCTGAAAGATGCAAACGACAATGCACCGAAAAACAGTTCTTCTCTCAACGTTGGAAAACATATGAGAAAAACAATTATTCCCCTTATGGCAAAACTAAGAAAATCTGTCGATGAATCACAGTTATACGTTGCAACAGATTTTTGGCCATATCCCAATTATACAGACTTAATTTATAAAATATAATTATAATTCATTGATGGCTATACTTATTAAATATACATAATCGTTTATAAATATTTACTTTTTATCTTATTTTTTATACCGCAGATTTGTTGACAAAATAAATCTGCGGTAGTAAAATATTATGAGATAAATATCTACGTGGTGGTGGCTAAAAATGAATGATTTAGTTAATGCAAGAAAAGAAATAAACGAAATAGATACAAAACTTGCTGAGCTTTTTTGCAAAAGAATGAATGCTGTAAAAAAAGTTGCACAGTATAAGGCAGAACACGGAATGCCTATTTTTGATCCTGCAAGAGAAGAAGAAGTTATTATTCAAGGTTCAAAAAGGGTTGATGACGAAGAGCTCCGCTCATATTACGTTAACTTTATTAGGGAAACAATGAAAATTTCCCGTTCATATCAATCTAAGCTCCTTGAAGGAATGAAGGTTGCATATAGCGGAACGGAGGGAGCATTTGCTCATATTGCTACAAAAAAGCTTTTTCCATCTTCGTCCGCTATTGCTCATAAGGATTTTCAATCTGCATATAAAGCAACGGAATCAGGAGAATGTGATGCTGCTGTTTTACCATTAGAGAACAGCTCTAACGGAGAAGTTGGTCAAGTTACAGACCTATTATTTTCAGGAACGTTATTTATAAATAAAATATTCGACTTAGCAGTAACTCAAGATCTTCTCGCTTGTCCTGATGCAACAATAGAAGATATTAAAGTTGTTATAAGTCATCCTCAAGCTCTTGGGCAATGTGCAGAATATATTCATAAGCATAGTTTTGAAACTAAAGAATACAGTAATACAGCTCTTGCGGCTAAATATGTTGCTGAAACAAAAGATAAAAGCATTGCGGCTATTGCAAGTTCTGAGACCGCAGAGCTTTTTGGTTTAAAAATTCTTGAAAACAATATCAACGCAAGTAGAAGCAATACAACAAGATTTGCTGTTTTAACTCGTTCTGAAAATCCTCCTTTTGTAAATAAACAGGGAGTTTATTCCGTTTTGCTCTTTACTGTAAAAAACGAAGCAGGAGCGTTAGCAAAAGCTATTGATATTGTTGGTTTATATGGATACAATATGAGAACTCTCAGAAGCAGACCCATGAAAGAGCTTATGTGGCAATACTATTTTTATGCAGAGGTCGAAGGAGACCTTAACACAGATACAGGAAAAGATATGTTAAAGATGTTATCACGCTTTTGTGATAAACTTAAGCCCGTTGGAACATATTTAAATTAAAAAATTTTAGTTAATTTATTTTGGAGATTTGAAATGATAATTAACGTAAATTTACCCAATTCGCCTTATGATATATATTTAGAAAGAGGAATTCTTGATAAAGCGAATATTCTTTTGAATTTAAACAGAAAATGTTTAATTGTAACGGATGACGGAGTTCCTTCTGAATATTCAAATAAAATAGCAAGTTTTTGCAAATATAGTAAAATTATAACTCTTAAACAAGGCGAGTCTTCAAAAAACTTTGATAATTTTAAATTGCTTTGCGAAGCTCTTCTTGAAGAAGGTTTTACAAGAACTGATTGTGCTATTGCTGTTGGTGGAGGTGTTATTGGAGATATAACGGGCTTTGCTGCCGCTTCTTATATGAGAGGGATTGACTTTTACAATATTCCAACAACATTGTTATCTCAAGTTGATTCTTCAATTGGAGGAAAAGTAGCAATAAATCTTAATAACATTAAAAATATCGTTGGTTCATTTTATCAACCAAAAAAAGTATTGATAGATCCAAATGTTTTAAAAACTCTTCCTAAAAGACATATTTCAAATGGTATGGCTGAAGCATTTAAAATGGCTTTAACGAGCGATTTTGATTTATATAATGTTTTTAAAGATAAAGACCCATTTAATGAAATAGATAAAATTATAGAGCTTTCTTTAAAAATCAAAGCTAAAGTTGTTGTTGAAGATGAAAAAGAAAATGGAATAAGAAAAATACTTAATTTTGGACATACCTTGGGACACGGAATTGAAGCTGTTGAAGAATTAAACGGAATGTATCACGGCGAATGTGTTGCAATTGGAATGATTCCTATGTGCAGTGAAAAGATCAGAGATGACGTTATTTCCATTTTAAAAAAGCTAAATTTACCAACAAAAATAAATGGAAATGAAGAAAAAATTCAGAATATTCTCTCCGCTGCAACTCACGATAAGAAATGTGATGGACAAGATATTTCTGTTATTAAGGTTGATAATCCAGGAAATTATATAATAAACAAGCTACCTATTGAGCAATGGAAAAATGAAATTTATCAAATTTTATCAGGGTTAAGGTAATAGAATGAAAAATACTTTTGGAACTTCCCTTTCTGTAACATTATTCGGGGAAAGCCACGGAGCAGAAATTGGTGTTGTTTTAGACGGACTTTCTCCAGGAATACAGATTGACGAAAACTATATTAAAGAAAAACTTGCAAGAAGAAGACCAAGCGGCGTTATTTCAACAAAAAGAATAGAGCCTGATAACTACCGAATCGTTAGCGGAGTGTTTAAAGGTAAAACAACAGGAACTCCTTTATGTATTCTTATTCCTAATACAAATACAAAAAGCGAAGATTATGATGATTCGGTTTTTATTCCTCGCCCATCGCACGCTGATTATGCTGCTTTTTGTAAATATAAAGGCTATCAGGATTTTCGTGGAGGAGGACATTTTTCAGGTCGCCTTACCGCCCCTCTCGTTGCAGCAGGTGCGATTGTGGAAAAAGCCCTTGAGGAAAAAAATATTTATATTGGAACTCATATTTATCGTTTAGGTGAATTTGAAGACGATAAAATCCTTTCAGAGAAAGATATTTTCTCTCTTAACGCTTCTTCAATTCCAACTTTGAATGAAAATACTTGGTATTCAATGAAAGAATATATAACTCAAATTGCAAATGATGGCGATAGCGTTGGGGGCGTTTTAGAAACTGCTGTTTTCGGATTGCCTGCGGGATTGGGAGAACCTTGGTTTGATGGAATTGAAAGCATTATTGCAAAAGCAATATATGGAATTCCTGCAATAAAAGGTATAGAATTTGGATGTGGATTTGATTTTTCTAAATCTAAGGGAAGCGTTTTAAATGATGAATTTTATATAAAAGATAGTAAAATCTTAACGTATACAAACAATAACGGCGGAATTAACGGAGGAATAACAAACGGAATGCCCATCATCTTTAATTGTGCTGTTAAACCAACACCATCAATTTATAAAACACAAAAATCTGTTGATCTTAAAAAACATTGTAATACTGAGCTTGAAATCAAAGGAAGACATGATCCAGCCATAATACATAGAGCTGTTCCCGTTGTTACTGCTGTTACTTCACTATGTATTTACGATATAATTTCAAGCTCATATGGAATAGATTATTTTTCAGGAAAAGAGGTTTTCTAAAGTGAAATACGGTTGTATAGGCGAACATCTGAAACATTCTTTTTCAAAGGACATTCACGAACAATTTGCACCATACTCATATGAAATATGCGAAATCCCCAAAAATGAAATAGATCTTTTTTTAGAAAAAGCTGATTTTTCTGCAATAAACGTTACAATTCCATATAAAGAAACGGTTATACCACACCTTCATTTTATAAGCGAACAAGCAAAAGAAATTGGTGCTGTAAATACTGTTGTTAATAAAGACGGAAAACTATATGGATATAATACAGACTTTTTTGGAATGAAAAGTTTAATTGAGAAAATGGAGCTTTCTTTAGAAGGAAAAAAAGTTATCATTCTTGGAACAGGCGGAACTTCTAAAACAGCGTATTCTGTTGCTAAATCCTTAAAAGCAAACTCTGTTCTCAAAGTTAGCAGAAGCAGTAAAAATGATTCTATAACGTACGATGAGCTTTATTTTTCTCACAGTGATGCAGATATTATAATAAACACAACTCCCTCAGGAATGTTTCCTAATTGGAATACTTGCCCTGTTGATTTAGAAAAATTCAATAATCTTTGCGGAGTTGTTGACGTTGTTTATAATCCGCTAAATACATCTCTTGTAAGAAAAGCGAAAAGCCTTGGAATCAAAGCTGAAACGGGATTATATATGCTTGTTGCTCAGGCAGTTAAAGCATCTGAGATTTTTTTAGACGTTGAATATCCTAAAGAGACAATCGAAAACGTTTATAAAAAAATTCTTATTCCTAAAAAAAACATTACTCTTGTAGGTATGCCTTCATGTGGGAAAAGCACAGTTGGTGATCTTATTTCAAAAAAACTTAATATGCCTCTTTGGGATTCAGATAAAATTATCGAAGAAAGATGTAAAATGAGCATTTCGGAAATATTTAAAATGCAAGGGGAAAATTATTTCCGAGATATAGAATCTGAAATTATTGCTGAATTAAGCTCAAAAAATGGTATAGTATTATCAACAGGCGGAGGTGCAATTCTCAGAAAAGAAAACGTTTTTGCAATGAAGCAAAACGGAGACGTTTACTTTATAGACCGCCCTCTTGAGCAGCTTCTTCCAACAGAAGACAGACCTCTTGCATTAACAAAAGATGATATCAAAAAAAGATTTGAAGAAAGATACGATCTATATTGTAGTGCATCAGACGTAAGAATTGAAGTAAATGGAGATGCAAAAAGCGTTGCCGATGAAATAATAAACGTTTTTCTTGAAAGATAATATATTTCAACTAAAATCATAGAAAGAATATAATACAATGAATCTTTATAAAAATATAAAAATATACGTTATAAATGGTCCTAACCTTAATATGCTCGGAATAAGAGAGCCTCAGCATTATGGTAGCGGGACGTATCAATCTCTTTGTGAGCTAATACAAAACTACACTACAGAATATATTTCCGCTAATGGAACGAAATATAATACAGAAATAGTCTTTTATCAGTCAAACCACGAGGGAGACCTTGTTGATAAAATCCAAGAAGCATATTTTGAAAACGCTAAAGGAATTATTATTAACCCTGGAGCGTATACCCATACAAGTATTGCACTTCTTGACGCTGTTAAAGCAACAAAACTTCCAACTGTTGAGGTTCATATTTCAAAGGTTGAAGAAAGAGAGGGCTTTAGACAAATAAGCTATATACGAGAAGCGTGTATTAAAACTATAACGGGAGAAGGCTTTAAAGGATATTTGTTGGCGTTTGATAAGCTCATTGAATTTTTGGAGGGAAAAGAATGATTTGTAAAATTTCTCCATCAATAGCTAATGGAAAAGTCTTTGCCCCTCCTTCCAAAAGTATGGCTCATAGATATCTGATTTGTGCTTCTCTCTCAGAAGGCGAAAGCGTAGTAAAAGGTATTTCTTTAAGCAAGGATATTTCGGCAACTATAAACTGTCTTAGGAACTTAGGTGCAGAAATAAGACTTGAAAAAGATGTTGTGTTTATAAAAGGAATTAGCTTTAATCATTTTACAGAAACTCCTATTTTGAACTGTAATGAAAGCGGAAGTACAATTCGGTTTCTTATTCCTATTTCTCTGCTTTTTGGAGAAAGAGTTAAATTAGTCGGCGCTACTTCCCTTTTGGCACGTCCAATGGACGTTTTCAAAAATTTATCTGTTGAACATCAATTCTTTTTTCAACAAAATAATTCTGAAATAAACGTTTGTGGACCACTAAAAAGCGGAACGTATAATATTCCTGGAAATATAAGCAGTCAGTTTATAACAGGTCTCCTTTTTGCCCTACCTCTTTTAAAAGAAGACAGCATTATAAACATTATTCCCCCTATTGAAAGTTACTCATATTTAAAACTAACTTTAAAAGCTTTAAAAGATTTTGGAATAGAAATTATAGAAAAAGATTTTTCTTTCTATATAAAAGGAAACCAAAAGTATTCTTCGGCAGTATGTACTGTTGAAGGTGATTATTCAAACGCAGCTTTTCTTGACGTTTTTAACTTTATAGACGGAAACGTTGAAGTTTTAGGACTTGATAACTTTAGCCTTCAAGGAGATAGAGTTTATAAAAAACTATTTCCGTTGCTTGAAAAGGAAAATCAAACAATAGATATTAGTGATTGTCCCGACTTAGGACCAGTTTTATTTGCTTTGGCTTCTATAAAAAACGGTGCAACCTTTACAGGAACAAAACGTTTAAGAATAAAGGAAAGCGATAGAGCTTTAGCAATGGCAGAAGAGCTTTTAAAATTTGGCGTTGAAATAAAGGTTTTAGAGAATATGGTTATTATTCCTAAGTCTGAAATAAAAATTCCTCAAATAGCCTTAAACGGACATAATGACCATAGAATTGTTATGGCACTCTCTATTTTGCTTTCAAAAACAGGTGGAGAAATTGTTGGGTGTGAAGCTGTATCAAAAAGCTATCCCAATTTCTTTGAAACAATAAAAGACATTGGAATCGGAGTGATAATTATTGAAACTAACAACTGATAAAAAAATACTTATTGTAGGTCTTGGTGTTATAGGCGGAAGCTATGCAATGGCTTTATCAAAAAAAGGATACGACGTTAGCTGTATAACACGAAGAAAAGAACATATAAATTTTGCTATAGAGAAAAAATATATAAAAAGAGGTGAAACATTTAATTCACCGGAACTTATTGGAAATGCTGATTTAATTATTGTTGCTATTTATCCATACGCTTGCATTGATTGGATCAAAGAAAACCAAAAGTATTTTAAAAAAGGAGCTTTGATAACGGACGTTTCTGGCGTTAAAGGGTGTTTAGTTTACGAAATACAGAGTTTTTTAAGAAATGATGTTGAATTTATATCCGCGCACCCTATGGCGGGAAGAGAACAAAGCGGCGTTGAATTTGCAGATGACAGAGTATTCAAAGGTGCGAACTACATAATTACTCCAACAGATAAAAATACAAATGAAGCAATAGAGCTTTGCGAAAATTTGGGAGAAATTTTAGGATTTGCAAATATTTCTCAATTATCTCCCGAATATCACGATAAAATGATTGCTTTCTTATCTCAGTTGACACACTGTATCGCTGTTTCATTAATGACATGCAACCAAACTCCCGAATTGGAAAAATACACGGGAGACTCTTTCAGAGACCTAACGAGAATAGCAAAAATTAACGATAAAATGTGGTCTGAATTATTTATAGCAAATAAAGACGCTTTACTTGATGAAATGGAGCGTTTCTCAGAAGAATTTGACAAACTTAAATCATACATAAAAAATGAAAACGTTGAAGAAATGAGACAGATGATGAAACTATCAACGTCAAGAAGAAATCTGTTTGATAAACCAGTAAAATAACAAAGGAGATATATAATTATGAATATGCATTTTTACCGCAAATTACCAATTCCAAAGGTTGTTAAGGAGATGTATCCTCTTACACCTAAAGCAGCTCAGATAAGAGACAATATTGTAAACGAGCTGAAAAAAGTTTTTTCAGGAGAATCCGATAAATTTATATTGATTATAGGTCCTTGCTCTGCCGACAATGAAGATACTGTTTTAAAATACATATCTCTTCTTCGCCCTGTTCAAGACAAAACGGCTGATAAACTTTTAATAATACCAAGAATCTATACAAATAAACCAAGAACAACGGGAGATGGATATAAAGGAATGTTACATCAACCCGATCCAAACGCATCTCCAGACCTTCTTAAAGGTATAATTTCCATAAGAGAGCTTCATATGAGAGCAATCAACGAAACGGGATTTGCTTGTGCAGATGAAATGCTTTATCCTGAAAACCACAGATACCTCTCTGACTTACTTTCATACGTTGCTGTTGGTGCTCGTTCTGTTGAAAATCAACAACACAGATTAACTGCAAGTGGACTTGACGTTCCCGTAGGAATGAAAAATCCAACGGGTGGAGATATTACGGTTATGATGAACTCTATAACCGCGGCTCAACATTCTCACGTTTTTAATTATAGAGGATGGGAAGTTAAAAGCGAAGGAAATCCTTATGCTCACGCTATTTTAAGAGGATATGTTAACAAACACGGAAACGCTCTTCCTAACTATCATTTTGAAGATCTTATGTTCCTTAACGAAGTTTATCAAAAAAGCGGATTACAAAATCCAGCAGTTATTATTGATACTAATCATTCCAACTCAGGAAAAAAATATCTTGAACAAATTAGAATTGCGAAAGAAGTTCTTCATAGCAGACAATATAATAACGACATCAAAAAACTTGTTAAAGGCTTTATGATTGAAAGTTATCTATTAGATGGTTGTCAGAAGATTGGACAAGATGATATTCCTGGTCTTTCCATAACAGATCCTTGTTTGGGATGGGAAAAAACCGAAAAACTTATTTATGATATCGCTGATAAGGTTTAATAATAAACCAGTTCGATAAATAAGAATTTGTAGGTGCGAATGATGAAAACTTTATATATGATTGGTGGCACTATGGGAATTGGAAAAACAACTGTGTGCCAACAGCTCAAACAGGATTTACCGAATAGCGTATTTCTTGACGGAGATTGGTGCTGGGATGCAAGTCCGTTCCAAGTAACCGATGAAACAAAAGCAATGGTGATGAATAATATTTGTTACTTGCTCAATAATTTTCTAAAGTGTTCTGCATACGATAATATCATTTTTTGTTGGGTGATGCACGAGCAGAGTATT
>JAZNJM010000011.1:0-12461 GCA_045578045.1 Eubacteriales bacterium
GGAAATAGCGCCCTTAATCTCCGTCTCACCAACGTGATTATTTAGGTTAACGGGAACGTTCAGATCGGTAATCTGAATTTTTCCACCTTCGTCAAGTCGGATCGTAGCCATGTCGTTCTGTGAGCCAAGGAGTTGGCACAATAATTTGTCTTCCTAAGACCGCTTGGCCTCCGACTTGTTGCGGAAATAGCGCCCTTAATCTCCGTCTCACCAACGTGATTATTTAGGTTAACGGGAACGTTCAGATCGGTAATCTGAATTTTTCCACCTTCGTCAGCAAATACCAGATCACAGCGGCTGCAGGACCAATGTTCAAGTGTACCCGTCTTGCTACAAGTGGCAGCTACACCCTCGTTATAGGTTGTATCATGCCCAAGAGAGGGAACATAGACGTCGGTATAGCACGGGTTAAGTCCGTAGTCATACGATTTCTGCCACTCGTAATAGATCCGACCATAAGTAGTGCAGGTGGGTTCAATTGATACACGGCTGGAATATTCATCGCTCCCCTTGGCGGCGGGAATAATTATGTTTTCACCTTCCACGCCACAGATAATGCACTTGCTGGACAAGTAACCTTCACTGGTATATTTTGGTGTTTGGAGATATGAATAGGTGTAGAGATGGTCGCGAGTGGAATTTTCAGGATTGCTCAAATCTACAGTAAAGAAAGAGGGTGCAGAAGCGTTGGTAACGTACCATACCAGCTTGTTGTCATATACAATAGGGACACAGTCTGATAGCACGGCGGGGATTTCATAGATATCTCCCACCTGTTTGCCCCAATTGTCTACAAAGGCTAATTTCATAGTGGTAAGTTCCTCGCGTTTCTCCATCCAGAGAACAGCGTATAAATCATTCTTTAAGGAAACAAAATGGGGATCAGACAGCTTAACCTCGTCTCCTTCCGTGTAGGAGGTAAGATAGTTAATCGTAGTGCCTTCAGAGGTAAAATTATCCTTATCAGTAGCTAAGACGAAGATATTGCGCTGACCGTACGGATAATAGCTGTCGTCCTGAGGAACGGTATTACCCGCAATTAAATAACACTTATCGGAAATGGAAAATCCCCCCAACGAAACGCCTGTGGAATTGGCACCAATGTTCCCCATAATAGGAAGTGCTTTAAGATAATCGGCAATGTAGAAATATTTACCCGAAACGGGGGTTCCACTAGTGAAAGAATCTTGACCTGCGGGGGCATTGTATTTGAAAATTACTACGGAACGGGGATGAGCATCTCCGTGATCCACCGCAACAAGTTCATTTCCGTCCACAGCAATAAACTGATTGAAAGAGTGGCTGACGTATCCCGTGTCTCTCGTATCCACGTCATAGGCCGAATCGGTTACTTTCATATCTGAGATGCGTACGTTCATAGTCAAGTTTGCCTGATGACTGTATCCATCGCTGCTCCTATACATTGTATGTGAGGTACGGATGTAGAGGTATCCGTTATACTCAGCAAAGCGAAGACATCCGCTAGAAAAGGGAGTAATAGTGTTAGCACCACACAGATCCGCCGCCCCAACACGCTTCCATTCCTTAGTGTAGGAGACAACTCTGATGACAGGCAAAGTATCATCCTCATCGGGATTTCTTTGACCAAAGACAAGGAAGTTGTAGTTTTCCCCTGAATGAAAGCCGCCGAAGATTGGAAGCTCCCTATCAATGGTGAAACCGTCAACAAATTTCAGATTGCTGTCGTACGTCTCAACGGCTACGTCTTTGCCAGTGTATTCCACACGAGTCAGAGTATCGTCATCGTTTACCACAAGATAGGATTTAATAGGACTTGTACCATAACTATTATATTCATAATATTGGAGGTTGGAGGTTTTAGCAGGGGATTTAACGGGTGTAACCGTTTCATTCCCATTTTCTGCATATACTGCAAACGTAAAATTTGGTAGAATCGTCAACAGCATTGCCATCGCCAAAACCATAATAATTAGTTTTTGGGATTTCTTCATTGTTGTTTCCTCCGTGTTTTAAAGATTATTTTGTTTGCTTATTGATAATAAAATCAAAAAATAATTCATTTACAATCCGATTATAGCACGTATGCAAGTGTTTGTCAAGGCTAAATAATAATTAACAGAATATAAATTTTAATAAAAAAACTTCAATCCTTATTCTTTTTATTTTTATTAAGAAAAAACGGCGGATAAACGTATAAAAATAGTTGATAAATGCAAAAATTGTAACTAAAAGCAAAAAATGTTGTCAAATGCAAAAAATGTAAATAAAAGCAAAAATAGTTGATAAAATCATAAATTGTAAATAAAAGCAAAAATGCCGTTTCGGAAAGATAATCTCAATCCGAAACGGCAGATTTTTATTTAGTGTGAAACGCTAATACCAACTGAAACGTTATCCAATTCAACCGAAGGATCTATATTAAGCGTTGAGTTGCCTTTCATATGGAACAATGGTAAGGATAAACCGTTGTTTACATCTTTTAAAGTTGGGTAGCCCTCCTTAAAGGTATATGGATCCGTTGAAGGAGAATAGTAATTCTTTATGTTCTGATATGATTCAAGCATTTCAATTGCCTTACTTGGCTTTGAATTTTCATCATATCCGCCCTCAAGAGGATATTTACTTCCACTTGGGGTTTTTTCATAAATAGAATCTATATCACCAATTAATGATGTATCAAATATAGCTCTTACAACCTTTGTTGGCGATTCCTTATTACCGTACATTTCAACTTTAACACCTTCAGGAACGGTTATTGTTGAGAATGCAAGGGAATTTTTTTCAGCTTTGATATAAACTGTAGTTCCCTTTGGAGCTATTTTCTCAATGAAATATTTAACTTCACTCCAAGTATAGTTATCATCGTCATCATAAATTCCTTTCAGAACAGTAGCTTTTGCAAGCTCTTCTTTCTGAGCTGAGGTGAGATATGTTGTTTTTGAACCAACGTTAATTCTATATGTTTCAAGGTAGAAAGATTTAAGAGGATAAACGTCAATTCGTTCATCTTCAACATGAGCAGACGTTACATGATCGTCAATAGACAATTCATTATAATCGCCCATATCATATTTTGCGGTAAACATAAGCTCACCGTTTTCAACCTTATTATATCCCGAAACAGCATAGTTTACGCTGAATTCAGATTCATCTTCTTTGTATGCTTCAACAACGTTGATATAATCACCTTTTGGTAGGTAAATATAAAGTGAATGATCACAATTCATATCGTCTGGGATACTAACGTTAACGGAAGAATAACTGTTATCATCTTTATGACCAACGCCTAAATAGCTTGAAAATTTACTATAGTTATCGGCAACGGTACTATAAGGTATTTTGACATTTTGATAAACGTTTGTTTGGAAATAATGTTCACGGTATTTTCTCGTTGAATTACGTTCTTCAACCGTTGCATAATGGAACTGAACCTCATATACATCAGGGTATTTTCCATTTTTATCAGAAACAGTAGAAACAGGAGCGGGAGAAATAGAGCCTTTTGTTCTATTTCCTGATCCATTAAAGCTATTATAGCCTGAGGTATAAACAGAAGCTGAAGGAGATATCTTAATACATCCAAGGGCACCATCGTCAACGTATATTCCTCTACCATACTTATTATCATTATTACTGATAGCATCAATAGTTGAATGATCGCCAATGGTTATACTTCCTGTAGGCTCAATTCCTCTTCTTGTTCCTTGAGCAATAACAGTACAATATTTCGTTGTTATTGTTTTTCCAACAATTCCTCTTCCTTGTCCTGTTTGGGTTTCCTTATCATCAAAACTGCTATTAATACCATATGCTTCAACGTTTGTAAGTTTAGAAGCTGCATTGGAAGCCGCAATTGTTTTATCTTCCGTGCCTATATTAACAACATCTTTAGAAAGAATACCATACCTCTGACCTATTGCTTTAACATTACCTTCGCCCTTTACGCTTATTGAAACCTGTTTACTTGCCGCAATACCCGCTGAGCTTGCATTGCCTTCTTGTTCAAGATAAAAAGCAATTTCTCCAATACCAACAAATTTAGAATTATCCTTCGCTTCAACAACGAGATAATAATATTTTATTGAGGCGTTCAAAGGGATGTCAAATTTTTCAGAAGCTGAACTAAACGTGCCTTCAGCTACTTTTTTGCCAATTGTACCTGTACTACTACTTGATTTACATTCGTACAATGTCCACTTTTTAGGCATCGCATTCTCCGTCATATCCGAAACGCCTGTTAAAACAAATCGGTTAACGTTGGAACTGCTCAATTGAATTTTATAAGTAACAGTTTTGCCAAAAAGCTCTGTTGAAACAATGGAATCTTTTGGAGCATTATTTCCTTGTTGCTCTTTTGCGTTAGAACGAGCATCATTTCCATAGCTTGCTAATGCAAAAGTTGTGTTATGACTAAATACGTTATAATCGGTTTTCAATGATGAACCACTTAAATGAACAAGCCACGGTGTTTTAATAGGCATTAGACAATACCCAGCACTACTATCGTCCCCTCCAACGCTGTATATCAATCTGAAGCGCTGAGAAATCCCATTTTGATCAGAATTAATCGGTTGAACAGTTTTATTTCTTGCATCACTTCCATCTTTGATGTCCATTCTGAACCCACCCTCATATATTTCATATGCAAATGGGAATCTTCCTGTCAAATCCTTTTCAAAGGTGAATGAGGGAGCATCCGATGCCAACCATTCAATGCTGCCGTTTTTTACAAAATCAAGATATTTTTTATTACTGTTATTCTTAATTGTCGATTGAAACAAATCACCTAAATCAGCAATGGGGGTTATGCTAAACGTTTGGTTACTGTTAGCTTTCGGGGTACTTATTAAATCTTGATTTGTATTAAGCAAAATTTTAATATTATCGCGAAGTTGAGTTCCATATTCCCCCGCTTCGTTATTTCCTACGCTGCTTTGTTGCATAATACAAATTCCGCCAACCAATTTACCCCCATCTTTTGTATTATAAGATGCGGTTCTCAGTTTTCCTTCTATATATCTTGGATATATAATATACTGATTATCGTTTATAGTTGTTTTTCTTTGATCATTATCATCATTATTATTATCATACGCATCATAAACAAGCGAAGCCTTTTGGAAACTAAAATAACACTTGTCATCTTTTGTACGCTTCATTACAATTCTATCATCTTTTGCACCCGTACCATCAACAGAGATATATTGCTTTGTCATATAGTTTTGAATTGTCCACATTTTTTTTGTTGTGTCATATTCAAAATACCATATTTCTTCAGGACCGCCTGTAACGTTAACACGGCTAACAAGCTGGCTATTAGTTGTAATCTTATTATCTGTATCATTATATTGCGAACCGATTGCAGTAATAATGCTCTGGCGATACGTATTAGTTATAGTTGCATAAAAACCGCCTCCGAGAGCATTTGCAAGGTCTTCAAAAGTCTTATATGTTTTCATCGGTGCAGACGATATTGCTTTTGTGGTATCGCCTGTTGATGAACCGCTTACAAACGATACTTCTTTTATTTTAGAAGCAGAACCACCATACGTTCCGTTTGCTTCAACCTTAACACTTCCCGATATATTGATTGTACCATTTGAATTTGAAGCAACTATGCCGCCACTACCCGCTTTTCCAGCAAATAAACCGTAAATCTTACCCGTTGAAAAAACGTTTCCGCTTCCGTTAACTTTAATAGTTTTAGCCGCATGAGCTCCGTACCCTTCTTTAGAATACAAATTAACTTTGCCTGCGCCGTCTATAGTTACGTCTCCGCCTGCTGCAATTCCTGCCTGCTTTCCTTCACAGTTAACAGTGCCTTTTGCCTTTGAAATATTGATAGAAACGTTTGCATTATCAGCTGTGTTAACGCAAATTCCATAATTCGCGTTGGGAGCGTATGCTGAAAGATATCCTGTTGTAAGATTAATAACAACAGCGTTAGTTCCACCTTTTGGATCGCTTACCCAAATTCCTGCTCCGTTATCTATGCCATTAGATTTCAAAGAAACCGCAACATTGCCTTCAATATTAACTCCGTGTTGAGCTTCAATAGCATCTACATCCGCAGATACATAAACTTTTGAATTGTCTTTAATATTCAAAAAAGGAGTAGTATCAGCAGTGGTCAAACCTGAGACATTAACACATTGAATTCCTTTTAAAACGTTTTCAATTTGAATATCAGAGCTTCCCTCAAAGTTAATCGCGTTGTATCCCTTGATTCCAGTGCTTGCATTTGTGCATTTGAATATTGAATTTTCTTTAATAACAACATCAGAATTAGCATGAAGACCGGCTTCGAATCCCATATGATTATTGTTATCTAATTTTGCATTTTTATATGAATCAATAAATGAACAAATTACAGTTGATTTACCTGTAAACGTTACTGCACCACTACTTTTCGCCGCAGATATTATACCATAATGGCTGTTGAGATTAACTCCGCTTAAATTAGCTATGTCGGCTTTACCATATGTTGGTCTATCCTTAGCTCTAAAAATATTACCGCCGTGAGAAACAAAGCTACAATACGTATATGTGCCCGATATGGAAAGAGTTCCTCTCTCTTGCTTCAAGGCTGAACTACCCGCAACAACCTGAACGTATGAACCAGATTGAATTTTTGTAGTATTCCAAGCTAAAATACCGCAAGATTTGTAGTAATCTGTTGTAGGAACAGCGTTAATTCTGGCTGTTGCACCGTATCTTATTGTAAGCCCATAACCAATATCTATACCTGTAGCATATGGGCTCTTTAATTTTGCGGAAGATGAAACCGACATATCACATTGAAGAACCGCACTACGTTCCAAAATGAAATTTCCGCCAAGGTATTTATTATTTTTAACAAATCGAGATCTACCTATGGTTCTGACAGCACTAATTGGAATATCAGCTCTTTCACTTTTGGGATCCGCTATTATATTTATGTCAACAAGAGCGTTTCCTGTAATCAAAACAGAAGAATGTTCCGTATAAAGTCCGTAATGATCTGAAACAAGATATATTTTCGTCTGGTTATTAGTTGGATCTGGTTTTGTGCCATCTTTATTTATACTTGGATTGTCTCCGCCCCTTATCTGGAAGCAAGAATCCTCTCCCGAACCTGTTCCGCCGGAACAATATAACGCCGTTGCATACTGATGACCTTTACTTGCGGTAGAGTCCGTACCACGCTTCGCAAGAACAAACATCAACGCTCCATCCGAAGCCTCAAACCTGCTACAATGAGTCATCAAGAAGTTTGTATTAGTTACATTAGTCTGTGTAAGCGGTTCTTCTCTATTTTGATGAAAAAGATTTTGAAGGTCAGGCAAAGTACCTGCTCTGTCTCTTAATTTATCAGCAACTGTTTTTGCTACCCAAGGAAGTTTACCATCTTTGATACGTTTATAATTATGCTCACATTGAGCACTGATTGATTTTCCTTTTCCGTCATCTGTTAACTTCCATTCAAACCAAGAACCAATACATTGGAAATAAAGTTTCTCATTATCATTATATGACATTTGTCCGGCTTCCTGCCCAACAATAACAGTTTTCGCCTTCGCTTTCAAAAAGCATTTTGCTTTTGGACCTGTAACAATAAGATCTCCAAAGTCAAGACATATTGCGCTAATCTGTCTTACTTCTGGTGTATACGTCTTCTTAGTATCTTCATCTTTGAAATCTTCATCGGTAGCGATTAAATTTCCGCTTGCATCTAAATACATTTTTTCGCAATCACTGTAGAGCGTTCCCATAATCTTGAAATAATCACACCCGAAAGACAAGATTCCGCACTTATCGCCGCGTGCTGATGAATATACAGTTCCGCCAGCGTGAATTATAAAATATCCGTCAAATCCCCAAGGATCAGAAAAATATATGCCAGGGTAATATCCACCTGTAAATGTTTTAGGGCAACTTGTACATTTATTAGCAATTCCATTAATTGCTGTTTCACAGTTACTACATTTAATTATTCTTGCACTAACTCCATACGCTTTAACTGTGCCATAAACATCAATTTTATTAGAAAAAAGTCCTATACTCCCCCAACACTCAAGTGTACCGTTCTTTTCCACTTTAAGTATTCCGTCATTTACGTCACTTTCATCTCCAATACGTAAGCCCGCAGCACACGTTTGTATAGCCATATTACATCCAGGCTCTTTTCCATCATATTTGGCTCCAAAGAGTTGAACTCTACAGGTTTTATCCCCATCTCCGATGGTTACTGAATCATACGCTCTCACGCCATCGCGGTTTTCTTCTTCTGCCTCACTATTTTCAAGTCTACTGTCTCCTGTAGGATTCCAGTTTTTATATGCTCCGAGATATTCTAAATCAATATTTTCAGAAAAAATAATCTTTTTTGCTTCTTCTAAGCTATGCTCAGAGTCATATTCTTCAGGAATACTTGGTCCTTCAATATATCCTTCATTTTCGGAGCTTACTTCATTTTTAGATGAAGCTATTCCAGCTCCAACACTAATACTTCCGCTTGTAATAACAAAGTTTTTACAAGTTATTCCCGTGTATGACGATTCAATCTTAACGTTTCCGCTACCAACGTTATCAACAGCATAAAACGTGCTGTCTTCCATAAAAATACCATATTCATCAGCGTTTTTAACGTTGAGGTCGTGTCCGTTAACGTCAAGATAAAACGTGCTTGAACCAACAACGGAAAGATTACCCGCAGAAAGGGTTTCTCCCGAATAATTAATATCGTTCCCTAAGGTTAGCTCAAGGATATTAACCGAGCCAACAGTTTCTATTGCACTGCTCAAAGAGCTTGCGCTATACGCAGACGCTTTTTGAACGACTAAAACGTTTTCTTCGGTTTCATCTCCAAAAAAACCTTCAAAAGAGTCAAAAATATCCGCATACAATCCGCTCATGCCAAGAGTTATTAAAATAACAAAAGCAAGAAACGGAACAAGTAGTTTAATTTTTCGATTTTTCGTGTTGCTCTTCATATTATCTCAACGCTCCTTCCAATTTTTGAATATTATTAAAACGCATTTTTTTATTATCGAAATATTGTTTTTTGTTATCAAAACGTTGTTTGTTTTCAAAACATCGTTCTTTAAAGCCAAAACCTTGTTCTTTAAGGCTAAAACATTGTTCTTTCATATAAAACACCTCCCCAACTTATCCTTTGCTTCGGTTTATTTATCACTATTTTAATTCTTTCTGAAATTCGAAACATATGAAAATCTAAACGTTTCGTTTCACGAAAAGTAGAAGAACCGCCAAAATATGCCCCACCCTTCGCAAAGCATAAAATGCTCATACTAACCTCCATTAAACTCATAACATCTTCACCTTGAAAACTCAGTTATTAATAACCTAAAATTCAATTCTTAATAGCTTTATATTTAATTCTATTGTATTCCATAGAAACAAAAATGCCAATATACTAATTATCATTTTCAATTATACAACAAAATATCTAAAAAATCAATAGCTTTAGAGGAAAAATATATATAAATTTCTTTTTAATATAGATTGTTTTCGTTCATTTTTCATATGTAGTTTTAAAAAGCCCATTTTATTCCATAAATGAATAGCTCATTTAATCAAAAAAAGAAAAAACAGCAGAAACCCCAAAAAATAAAAAACAGCAGAAAACGTTCTTCTTTGAGAAAGAGAAACGTCTTCTGCCGAAAATCATTTTTTATTGTTGTTTTTTATCTATTCCTTGAAAAAAAAACATTATTTTTCAAGAGAATCCGTTAAAGCGTCTAACCATTCGCCCGAATAATTCTCAATTGCCCCTTTGTCTTCAGCTTCTGCAAGAGGCTTATGAATAGGTATTCTTGCAACAACGGGAATATTATATTCCTTTGCAATTTCATCAGCTTTGCTTTCACCATATATATAATGTTTATTTTTACAATCGGGACATTCAAAATATGAATAGTTTTCAACAAGTCCAAGAACGGGAATATCCATAAGATTTGCCATCTTAACCGCCTTTGAAACAATCATCGAAACAAGCTCTTGAGGAGATGTTACAATAATTATTCCCTTAACGGGCAAGGATTGGAAAACAGTAAGAGGAACGTCTCCTGTTCCTGGAGGCATATCAACAAACATAAAGTCAACGTCTCCCCAAACAACATCCGTCCAAAACTGTTTAACAGTTCCTGCAATAACAGGTCCTCTCCATACAACAGGATCAGTGTCATTTTCCAAAAGGAGATTAACGCTCATAACCTTAATTCCTTTTTCTGTTAAAGAAGGATTAATTCCGTCCTCACTTCCCGTTGCACGTTCCTTCAAACCAAAAGCCTTTGGAATAGAAGGCCCCGTTATATCCGCATCAAGAACAGCGGTTTTATATCCCTTTCTGTTCATATTGACAGCCAAAAGAGAAGTAACAAGGGATTTTCCAACGCCTCCCTTTCCGCTGACAACAGCGTAAACGCTTTTAACTTTCGAAGAAGAATTGCAAGCCGTTTGCAAACTTTCTTTTCCACATTTCTGACTGCACGAAGCGCAATCGTGATTACATCCTGACATAATTCCTCCATTTTATATTATAAATTAGTATTTAATATTCTAAAATATTATAATTCATTGTTTAACACTTTGAAACGTTATTATTCCGTGTTTAACACTTTAAAACGATATAATTCATTGATTAACACTTTAAAACGATATAATTCATTGATTAACACTTTGAATCATTATAATGCCGTGTTTAACTTTTCTAAACATTGTAAATCTGTATTTAGCACTCCAAAACGCTATAATTCCGTGTTTAACACTTTAAAACGATATAATTCATTGATTAACACTTTGAAATATTATAATGCCGTGTTTAACTTTTCTAAACATTGTAAATCCGTATTTAGCACTCCGAAACGCTATACTCTGTGTTTAACACTCCGAAATGCTATAATTCCGTGTTTAACACTCCGAAACGCTATAATCCGTGCTTAACTTTCCGAAATGCTATAATTCCGTGTTTAACGCTCCGAAACGCTATAATCTGTGCTTAACACTCCGAAACACTATAATTCCGTGTTTAGCACCACAAAACGCTATATTCTGTGTTTTGCGTTATAATACGATTTTATATATTCTTAAAGAGAATCCAAAGAGTAAGCAAAACACCAACAACGGAAAAAATAAGGTATTTCATTCCGTCCTTCAAACAATCCTCAGCAGTTCCACCTTCATTTAAAGCTATGTTTTGTACCGCCTCTCTCGTTTCGCTTTCCGCTCTCACTTCGCTTTTCTCTCTTTGCTCACTTTTCTCTCTATTTTCTTGTGTTTTTCTTGTTTCGCCTTTCTCTTTTGTTTTATTCGTCTCTCTATTTTCTTTTGTTGCTATTGTTTCGCTTTCCTCTATTGTTTTACTCGTTTCTCCGATTTCTTTCGTTTCTTTTTCTTCGGTTATTATTTTTACCGTTTCCGCTTCTTTTACTTCTTCATTTTCTCCAATTTTATTTAAGTCTTCCGTTCCTTTTGTTTTACCCAAATCAACGTTTTTATTGAAAATACTGTGATAGTGAACGTAAATCCACAAAGTTATTATACATAAGGCTAAAGGGAACATTATCGCTATATATTTACTCATATAAGATGCCTCACCCTTAAGGCTTATATTCACCGTAACCCTGTCTGGTAGTAAAATAAAGCATACAACACTCAAAATAACGGAAATTAAAGCAACAATAGCACCAATCAAAACCCTTTTTCTCAATAAAAACACCTCTACATTCATTCTCTCAAAGTATTGTAGCATATTTTATTTCAAAATTCAACAGTTTTAAAAAAATTTTCCCTACTTGTTGTTAATTCTAAACTCCCTCCAACTTGTTTTTATTCCTATCTTTCGAGGTTATTTTCTGTTTTTATATGGAAAAATCTGAAAAACATATTTTTATATCTTATTTTTGTTGACAAAATAAAAAAATGTGTTATAATACCTATTGTTCATACAATAGGTGAACGCTTCAAATACTATCTTCGGGGGTGTAAAGGTTTCGACGGGGATTGTGAAGCGGGATAAGCGGGCAGAAGCGCACGCCTTCTTTAAAACGTGTAAAACTTAAAAATAAACGACAACAATAAAGTTGCTCTTGCTGCTTAATTAAGCAGCTGTCTATCCGTTGAGTACTGCGGCTTCGGAATAGGCATCACTAAGCAGTGAACGTACATTAGTCAAAGCTTTGAGACTTTTGTATGAATTTATGAAGCTACCAAAGATGAAGGCTGTCGGTTGCCGTCATCTAAGGGAAACTAAATAACCGAATACGCTCGTAGAAGTTCTCGTGAATCGGTTTTCGGACAGGGAAGTCGGAGGCCAAGCGGTCTTAGGAAGACAAATTATTGTGCCAACTCCTTGGCTCACAGAACGACATGGCTACGATCCGACTTAAAGATGAAGGCTGTCGGTTGCCGTCATCTAAGGGAAACTAAATAACCGAATACGCTCGTAGAAGTTCTCGTGAATCGGTTTTCGGACAGGG
>JAZNJM010000012.1:0-33540 GCA_045578045.1 Eubacteriales bacterium
ATTTGTTCCATTAGGTTTCTGCGAAGTTCTAATAATGTATCTATCCCCGTTGTAAAAGTATCTTTTCTTTTAATTTGTAACTGTAAGGTCTTATTCATTTCTGCCCATTCTTTATTCATAAATTAGCACCTCGCTAAATTCAAGTTTATCGATTAGTTTTGTATCTGATTTGATTATATCATAAAATCACCGAAATGTAAATATAGCGATTTGAAAAGTTCTTATAATGGTATTTGCCTGTTAGTTTAGCACACGTTAAAACTGTCCTTTAGAGTACGCACCATTAGAGCAGTCTTTGTTTTTTTTAAATAGGCAATAGGAATTAGGAACTTTTTAAATTAGAAACTTTTTAAATTAGGAATGAGGAATGAGGAATAAATGAAACCTTTTTCGCTTTGCTCAAAAGCTACATTTTTATAATTGAAAATTAAAAGGTTTTTAAAGTTTGGAGTGTGGAGAGTTTAATTCATAATTCATAATTCGGAATAAAGGAAACCTTTTTCGCTTCGCTCAAAAGCGTGTTCAAATTGAAAATTGAAAATTTTTAATAGTTTGTGAGTTTGGAATCAAGTAAAGTTTTTCCCTTCGTGAAAAAACTGAAATATTATAATTACTTTATAATAATATGGTAGTTTTCGACCTTTGGGAGAAAACTTTCATTCATTCCTCATTCCTCATTCCTCATTCCTAATTCGTTTCTAATTCCTCATTGAAATTTTTCATAATATGAAAAAAAGAGACAAATCATAAGCATTTACAACGCTTTATTTTCGGGCTACAAAATAAAACCTATGGGCTTTTCCCTCAATATACTCTTCGTTATCGATTATTTCCTGAGCATTCAAAAGGGCTGAAAGGTTGTTTTTAACTGAAAATTTTGGAAATTCCCATTCAATTATTTTTGCAAACCATACAAGCGCTCCAACGTCAAAAAATCTGATTGAATGATACGCCTCGTTTTCTTCAACTATTTCAAAACCAACTTTTTCAAACTCGTCTGATTTCATTTGGAGATATTGGTCGGGAAAGGACAGCTTTGCGTTGGGAATTAATAGTTTAACAAATTCTCTGTCGTTATATGCTCCAACTTGTTGGGTTATGAAATATCCACCTTTTTTAAGAACTCTGAAAACTTCTTTTGCATCTAAATCGCCGTGTCGATTTAAAACAATATCAAAACTTTCGTTTTCAAAGGGTAATTGGTTTGCAGAAGCGTTTTCAACGGTTATTCCCAAGGGAGAAAGCGTTTTTTTACATAACTGATAGTTTGGAGGGTATTTTTCTGTTACAGAAATGTTCTCCGCGGGATGATTTAAAGAGAGAACAAATTCTCCGCCGCCTGTATCAATATCAAGAATTTTCATCTCTTTTCGAAGATATTTAAGTATAGTTGTTTTGTAATCCCAAGGAAGCGTTTTTTCTTCATCTATCCATCTTCCCTTTAAATGAGAAAAATCCCAACCGATAATTTTTGCAAGTTTTTCTTCTTCTTTCCAAAATTCTATTAGCTTTTGATTTTCCATTTATAACTCCACCGTATTATATTTTTTCACAAATTATATATTCGCCCTCTGTTTTCTTTGGAATTGCTTTTATAATTTCGCCTTCAGAAAATTGTTTTCCGTTTTCACATTCCAAAAGAGCTTCTGCAAAATCCTTAGTATGTCCTTTAAAATATTTTCCGTCAAAACTTTCTATGAGAATTTCTTCTGTAACACCGATTTTTTTTGTTAGAATATTGTTTTTGACCTCTTTTGAAACCTCAATAAGACGAAGATTTCTCTCTTTCGCTTCATCTTTTGGGATTCTTCCGTCCATATCATACGCTTCTGTTTGCGGGCGTGGAGAAAATGAAAAGGCGTGAACGTGAAGAAGATTATATTTTCGAACAAATTCAAGGGTTTCTTCAAATTCTTCTTTCGTTTCCGTTGGGAACGATGTTATAATATCTGCTGAAAGCATAATTTCGGGCATTTTTTCTCTCAACGCTTCAATTCTCGCTCTCAGCTTTTCTCCGTTATATGGACGCTTCATAAGACGCAAAATTCTGCTGTTTGGAGACTGGACAGAAAGATGAAGATGGGGCATAAAGCTATCTGTGTTTTTTATGCAAGAAATAAAATCGTCTGTTAATATATTAGGATCAAGAGAGCCGAGACGTATTCGCTTTATTCCGTCTGATTTGCCAATATCTTCAATAAGTTTTGAAAGATTTTTTGTTCCAAAGGCTGAGCTTTCAATTCCCGTTAAAATAATTTCTTTGTAGCCTGATTGTTCAAGGCGTTTTGCCTCTTCCATAATATCTTCCATAGGACGAAGGGTTGATTTTCCCCTCAGCTTATGGATAAGACAATAAGTACAGTTTCCGTTACATCCGTCTTGAATTTTAACGTATGCTCTACACCCTGATACAAAAGGGAAGTTTTTGGGTGGTGCGTTACAGATTGAAATGGGAGAAAATGAGTTTTCAAGGAATAAAAGCTCTTTTGCTGCACCAACACATTTTTCTTTGTCTTTACAACCAACAACAAACGAAACGTTTTTTATTCCCTTTACTTTTTCGGGTTTATGTTCAGAATAACACCCTGCAACGATAACGTGTTTTGATGCGTTTGCCCCCTTTTTTATTGCAACAAGACTTTTTCTCTCACTTTCTGCGGTTACAGCGCAAGTGTTGATAAATGCAATGTCGGAAGGCTCACCAAAGGGAACTATAGAAAAACCGCTGTTAAAAAGCTGTTCTGCGATTCCTCTCGTTTCATATTGATTAACTCTGCAACCAAGAGTATAAAATGAAACGGTTTTTCTTTTACCGTTTGTTTCTATTTCTTTTTGTATATAATTTTCGGTTTCTTTTTTCATATCTTAATCTTTTCTTAAAATGTTTTTACGTTTTATTTGTTTTCGTTAAATCCTCTTCAAGAGCGTTTATTTCTGAAATGAAAAGGTCTTTTCCCCCCATAGAATTAATTGCATCAATCAAGGCTTTTGGAGAAAGGTTATCAGGGAGCATTAAACGTTTTGCAAGAAGGAAACGTTTTTCCGCCGAACCGCTTTTTCCCGAAAGTCCTGCATTGTAAAAATCTGATGATGAAATTTTTTCAAAGGTTTTTTCTTCTTCCTCATATGGAGATAAAAGAGAGAAAAGTAATTCTGAGTTCATTCCCTCAACCCCCAGAAGATTCTCAGCCGAAGGCGTATTTTTCCTTTTTTCTTTTCCTTTTATTTGGGGAATGTATATATTTATAAGCTGTTCAGTTTTGACAATTCCTTTAAGGCGTGAACGAATAAACCCTCCCGCTTTGTCGCTGTCTGTTAAAATTATTAGTTTCGTTTTTTCAGCAAGAGAGGAAAGATATTTTCTTTTCTTTTTATCGTTTAGTATGGAAAAACCGCCAACGGTTATAATCGGGGATGATATTACGTTTGAAAGTTTTATTTTGTCATATTTCCCCTCTACAATAACGGGATATTTCAGATTTAGCTTTTTCAATCTTTTTTTCCTTTTTATTTGTTTTTTTGTTTATAAAGAAGACTTTCCAAAAGCAATTCAATATGCATATATTGGTCTGAAGAAAACCTTTTCAGCTTTTTATCACATTCATCGCATTTCAAAATTGCATCTTGCAAATATTCTTTGCTAAGTGAAGCGGCACTCTTCATTCGTTTATCTGCCGCCCAAGCGTTCATAGAAAAATCCTTCGCCATTTGCGAAGAAGTTACGCCCGAATTCTTACCCTCTTTTGCAATGAGCATATCAAAAAAACTTTTCGTGAGCGTTCCCATTATCATAAGGGGATCGGCTTTTTTCATCTTTAAATTGAGAAATATTTCTTTAACTCTTGAAACGTTTCCGAGAGATAGGGCTTCTGAAAGGTCAAAGGTTTGATATTCAACGTTTGAACAGCAATATTTTTCAATTTCAACCTTTGAAACTTCACCACATACTGCACAAAGTTTATCTATCTCACCTTTTAATATATACATATCGTTTCCGCAAAAATCAATTAAATGTTTTGGTGCATCGGGAGAAATTTTTATTCCCGCCTTTTCAAAATGGCGGTTTATCCAATTTATAAGTTTTGAAGAATCGGAAGAAGGAAAGTCAACGAAAAAGCAGTTTTGTTTCATTGATAAAGCAAGATCATAAACGGGAGTTGGTTTTGTTGGTGCTTTCGATTGTGGAATCAGCTTCGCTTCAAAGTTTCCTTTTCTATATATAAACAAAACCGTTGAATTTTCAAAACCGTCTGAAAGCATCTGAGATAGGGAAGACAGCTCTTTATCGTTCCATTTAGTCAGCTTTGGATCTATAACTTCAATCATTTTCCTTTCGTTCATAAAGGAATAGGTTGTGAGAAAACTTTCTATATCGCTGAATGAAAAATCGTCTCCGTCAAAACGGAAATAGTTAAATTCATCTCCAGACACGTCTTTTCGAAGAATTGAAGCGTAATAGTCCTTTAAATATTCGTTATCTCCGTGAAAAATAAAAAATCCTTCTTTCGTTTCTTTCAGCTTTGCTTTAAGCTCTGTTTCGTTCATCTTTTCCCCCTGCGGTTTAAAACGGATTGCTTTTTGATATTTTTATCAACGTTTATAGAATAACATTGAAAGGGAAATAAGTCAAGAGAAAGCGGAAGATTTTACAAATTTATCCTTATTATTTATCATCGAAAATATATAACGGAATTAACATAAGGGTTTTTACTATTGACATTTAAACTGATATGAAGTATAATACAAATATAAATTTTGATTTTCGGAGATTTAATATGAAAATTACAGACGTTAAAATTTATCCTGAAGATATGCCCTTGAAAGTGCCGTTTATAACGTCTAAACGCAGACTTGACGTTATTCGTGATTACGTTGTTGAAATTCACACAGATTCAGGAATTGTTGGTTATGGTGCTTGTGCTCCAACGCCTGTTATAACGGGAGATACGGTTGGTTCTATTATATATGCTGTTGATGAATATATTAAGCCTTTACTTTTGGGACGTGAGGTAACTGAAGCTCTTTTGCCCTCAATCAGAGATTGTATGGTCAACAACACCTCACCAAAAGCGGCTGTTGATATCGCTCTTTACGATTTGCTTTCCAAAAAGGACGGAAAAACGATTTATGAATATATGGGCGGAAAAGGTGATTTTTGCCTTAAAAACGATATAACTATAAGTCTTGGCTCTCCTGAGGTTATGATTAAAGATACGTTAAACGCTTTAAACGATGGTTTTGACGTTCTTAAGGTTAAATTAGGTACAATTCCAAAAGAAGACAAAGAAAGAATTGCCGCCGTTGCATCAGTTGTTGGAAAAGAGATTCCAATTCGTCTTGATGCCAATCAGGCTTGGGATGCAAAAGACGCTGTTGAGCTTTGCGAATTTGCGTTGAAAACAGGAATGAACGTAGAGCTTGTTGAACAGCCCGTTCATCACCGTGATATAGACGGGTTGGAATACGTTACGAAAAATACTTCCGTTGATATTCTTGCGGACGAAAGTGCAGTTTCATATTATGACGTTTGTGAAATACTAAAACGCGGTGCTGCTGATATGATTAACATAAAACTTATGAAATGCGGCGGACTTTATGAAGCTGAAAGAATACATTCAATTTCCTCTGAATATGGGGTTGAATGTATGCTTGGATGTATGATGGAAGGTCCTTGGAGTATTGCCGCGGCAGCTCAATTTTCCGCAGCAAAAGGAATAACGAAGATAGACCTTGATGCGCCTATCCTCGTTAAAGAATTGGTAAACAATACCCCCGTTGATTTCATCGGTAGCAAGGTTTGTTTAAAAAGCGGTTCTTTAGTTAATTTAGGTTAACTTTAAAACCTTATTATTACATTGTTTAGTTCAACAAAGAATTATTATTGCCTTATTTAGTTTAATGCGAAACCTAATTATTACCTTGGTTAGTTCGGCGTGAAAGTTGATTATTGCCTTGGGGTTGGTTTATTTGTGCTTTCTTTATATGCAGAAAGATGTTCAAGAGTTTCAAAGGTGTATCCCTCAGATTTAAGCTCTTTTATCACGTCTTTCAGTATATCTGCATTTGTTTTAGAATTGGGATGAAGAAGTAAAACGCATCCGTTATGCATATTTGAAAGGATTTTTTCCTTTGCCCACTTGGGATTTTTTTGTGCGTTATTGTCCCAATCTGCATATGCAAAAGACCAGAAAACACATTTATATCCTAATTTTTCGCAATCGTCTAAGGTTGTTTTCGAAAACGCTCCTTCAGGCGGTCTGAAAAATTTTGCCATTTTCTTTCCCGTTTGTTTTTCATATTCCTCTTCAAGTCCGATTATCTCTTTTTCAAGCTCTGAAAACGAAAGGTTTGAAACGTTTGCGTGGGTTTTCGTGTGGTTGCATACGAGATGCCCTTCTTCAGCCATTCTTGAAGCAACGTGGGGAGAATATTTATATATGGCGGGAAGAATAAAAAAAGCGGCTTTAACCTCTTCTTCCTTTAAAATGTCAAGAATTTTTTCAACGTTTTCCGTTGAATATCCCGCGTCAAAGGTAAGATATACGGTTTTTTCTTCGGGGTTTCCTAAGGCTAAAACGGAGGGATGGGTTTCTATTCCGCTTTCTCCTAAAAGAGAGGGCTGTAAACCATTTCCCTTTGACTTGAAAAACCACGAATAAGAGGGTTCTTTTGCTTCTGTATTTAGCTGAAAGCAAAAACAAAGGCATAAAAAAATTGCAAGTGTGGAAATATATTTGTTTTTTTGTTTATCCATTTTATCATCTCCTTTTCTTTTATTTTTTCGGGAAAAGACAGATAATATTTATAGAAAAATGTAGAAAAGTTTGAAAAAAATAAAATCAAGAGGTTGTTATGACGTTTAAATATGGAAGAAATTCCCTTTTTGATAAGCCAGACCTTTCATCTCAACACATTGACGAAGGACTGTTTGGAATGAAATGTGATATTCTTGAAGAAAGCGGAGATTTTTTCAAGGTTAAAACAGAATATGGATATGAAGGCTTTGTTGTTAAAGACTCTGTTGGCAATTTTGAATATGAACCTGATGGAATTGTTATAGCTCCTTCTGCGGATATATATCCCATACCAAAACTTTATCACGCACCCTTAGACACACTTCCGCGCGGTTCAAGAGTTAAGTTGGGAGAAAAAGCTGAGGACGAGCGTTTTCGTGAGATTATTATGCCAAACGGTGAAAAAAAGTATATTTTCAGCCGTCTTGCAGTTCCCTTTACTCTAAAAACAGATGAGGACAGAAAAAACGAAAATGAAGAAATGTTCAGAGATAACATCGTTAAAACCGCAAAAAAATACGAGGGAACTTGTTATCGCTGGGGGGGAAAAACAATTTCGGGAATAGACTGTTCAGGACTTGCTTTTATGTCTTATTATCTTAACGGATATTATATTTTCAGAGATGCGAAACCCGATTTTCAAACCCGATTTCGCAAAATTTCTTGGGGCGAGGTTAAAAAAGGGGATTTGCTTTATTATAAAGGACACGTTGCAATATATATGGGTAACGGAGAGATAATTCATTCTTCAAGCTCATACGGTTGCGTTATAGTTAATGATCTTGATCCTCTTTCTTTAAAATGCAGAGAGAGCCTTAGAGATATTATTTGTGCTTGTACGTTTTTTTAACGTGAGAAAAAATTTTGAAGAAAGTTTCGGAAATAATTTCCGTTTTGTATAAACAATGAATGATATTTTTGTTTCAAGAGAAGCTGTTGAGGAACAGCTTTCAATAGCATATAAACTAAATGATAAAAAAGAAAAAAAGGTTTGTATATTAACTTTTGGCTGTCAGCAAAACGAGGCAGACAGCGAGATTCTCTCAGGTATTTGTGAAAAAGCGGGATATGGCGAAACAAACGAGCCGAAAGAGGCAGATTTGATTTTGATAAATACTTGCGCTATAAGAGAACACGCAGAGCTTAAAGCACTTTCAAGAACGGGACAGTTTAAAAAACTGAAAGAGCAGAATAAAGACCTTTTAATTGGCGTTTGCGGTTGTATGGCAGAACAAAAAGAACGAAGAGAAGGTATTATTAAAAGTTATCCATACGTTGATTTCGTTTTTGGAACAGATAAACTTTATATGCTTCCTCAGATTATAAAAAATGCGAAAACTGCAAAAAAGAGAGCTGTTTATATAAGTGATTTGCCCCATAAGGAATTTGGAATAATTGCAGAAGGGCTTCCTCTCAGAAGAAACAGCGAATATAAAGCAAAGGTTTCTATTATGTATGGATGCGACAATTTCTGTACGTATTGCGTTGTTCCGTATGTCAGAGGAAGAGAAAGAAGCAGAAACAGCGCTGATATTCTTTCAGAGGTAAACGGTCTTGTTATGAGTGGTTATAAGGATATAATGCTTTTAGGGCAGAACGTAAACTCATATAAGGGCGATATATCTTTCCCTGAGCTTCTTAGAAAAACAGCAAGTTTTGAGGGAGAATATTTTTTAAGGTTTATGACTTCCCACCCGAAAGACGCATCAACTGAGCTTATTGAGGTTATAAGAGATAATAAAAACGTTGCGAAGCAGTTTCATCTTCCCGTTCAATCGGGAAACAGCAGAGTCCTTTCTGCTATGAATAGAAAATATACAAGGGAAAAATACCTTGAAAAAGCCTTGGAGATAAAATCTCTTGTTCCTGAAATAACGATGACAACGGATATAATTTGCGGTTTTCCAACGGAAACGGAAAAAGAATTTCTTGAAACCGTTGATATAATAAAACAGGTTGAATTTGATATGATATTCACCTTTTTATATTCTCCACGTCCAGGAACTCCCGCGGCAAAAATGGAAGACCAGATTCCACACGAAGAAAAGGTGAGACGTTTTGAGCTTTTGTCTTCCATTCAAAACGATATTGCAGATAAACTTAACGAAAAATATATTGGAAAAACAGTCAGAGTTCTTTGTGATTCTAATGAAAACGGTAACTGTTCGGGAAGAACGTCTGGAAATAAAATCGTTAATTTCGTTGGAAAGGCAAAGGCGGGAGAATTTTGCAACGTTGAAATAACGGCTGCGGCGGCTTATATTCTTCGCGGAAAGGAAGCAGAATAAATGGATGCTGAAAAAAAGTTGGGGTTATCAGAAAACAAAAAAAACAAAAATTCTGAAAAACCTGCAAAAAAAACATCTAAAACACCAAAAACACGCAAATACTATTATTCAAAGGCTTCTATTTTGCGTTCTGCAATAATTGCAGTTTTGTGCTTTTTGATTTTCGTTGGATTTTTTGTTTGTTTTATGATATACGGAGGAACAGACAGAAACATTTTTGCTTTATATAAATTTCCTACCCAAACAGAAAGAAAAGTTCTTTCTATGGTTAATGAAATTGATGCAGACGGAAACGGAAGAATTTATACCTTTTATGAAAAAACTCTTGAGGTAAACGCATACGATGAAAAGGGAAATTTTCTTGAAAGCTATCAGGTTTCGGGAAAAAGCACCGATGAAGAAATTGAAATATGCGAAAGCGGAATTGTTTGTGAAAACGGATATTTTTATATTATCAACGAGCTTGGAGACGTTTTTATGTATAAAGATGGAAAGTCTGTTCGTTGGATAAGCCGTTCTGAAAACCTTGAGGAATGTGAGAGAATAATAAAACTTCACGAGGAAAAAAATAAATTCGGAAAAATTTCGGTTAACGGAAAAACATACAGAAACAATTTTGTTTCCGTTACAGACGGAGAAGGTAACGTTATTTACAAGAATTTCTTCGTTGGATTGTTTTTTAGTCCGTTTTCTATGGTTATGGCAATAATTATGACTTTGGCAACGTATCAGGCTGTCAGAAGATACAACAAAAAGGTCAGAAACGAAAAAATTAAAACTATTTTTAGTAAAAATGTTATAGTAAAATAAAAGTTAGGAGAATAATTATGACAGATAAACTTTTAAATGCATTAGGTCAACTTGCAAACGAGCTTAGAGAAGAACCCGCCGTTATTAAATATAACGAAGCAAAGGAAAAATACGTTGTTGACGAGGAGGCTCACGCTTTAATAAGAGAATACAACGTTCAGCATATTCTTAAACAAGAAGAAGAAAAGAAAGAAGATCCCGACAAAAAGGTTCTTGCTGATTTAGAAAATAGATTAACAGAGCTTATGAGTCAGATTCAGAACGTTCCTTCTATGAAAGCAATGAAAGAAGCTGAAATTGAGCTTGATTCTATTCTTTCAACAATTAACGAGGTTATAACAGCGGCAATTTCTCCAGCGGGCGGTTGTTCGGGAAGCTGTTCAACTTGCGGTGGTTGTTCGTGATTTGTAGCCTACCCCTTTGGTGAAAGCTGAAAAAAACAATCATATATATTTTTAAAATAATCAATAAAAGGTGTCTTGCTTATGAGTATCCGAATTGGTATAGACGTAGGCGGAAGCACAACAAAAATAGTTGGATTCAATAAAGGGGAGCTTTTATCTCCCCTTATTGTGAAATCAAGCGATCCCGTTGCTTCTGTTTACGGTGCTTTTGGAAAATTTATCGCAGATAACGGAATAAAACTTGAAGAAGTTGAAAGAATTATGATAACGGGCGTTGGCTCTGCTTGTATCACTTCTGATATATACGGAATCGAAACGGTTTGCGTTTCTGAATTTCAATGCGGTGCAAAGGGCGGTCTTTATTTAACAGACTGTGAAAAAGCAATAATCGTTAGTCTTGGAACGGGAACTTCTCTTGTTTATGCGAAGAGAAGCGGCGTTTCGGAATATCTTGGGGGAACGGGCGTTGGCGGCGGAACGCTTATGGGGCTTTCGAGAAAAATGCTCGGTCTTAACGATATTGCCCACGTTGTTGAAGTTGCTAAAAGCGGTAATCTTGAAAACATAGATTTGAGAATAAAGGACATATCAAAAAAAGAAATCGGACCAACACTTTCTGCTGATATAACCGCTTCTAACTTCGGTAAGATGAGCGATACAGCAACAACGGAAGATATTGCCTTGGGAATTATAAATATGATTTATGAAACAGCCGCAATGCTTGCAATATTTGCGGCAAGGGAAAAGGGATGTACGGATATTATTCTCATAGGTCAGCTTTCTGTTTTCCCTCAGGCAGAATTGCTTTTTAAAAACTTTGAAAAAACTTTCCCAGTTAAATTTATCATCCCCGAAAACGCATCTCACGCAACGGCAATAGGTGCGGCACTTATTAAAACCGAGGAGTGAAGATTTTGGAGACAACAAGATTCAGAAAAAATATTTTATCAATGCTTCTTGACAAAGCAAAGGGAAACAGAAGCCTCAGACAGTTTGCAATAGAATGTGATATAAGCTACGTTCAGATGAGAAAACTTTTCCTTTGCGCTCAGGAAAATCCGCCAAGACCAAAACTTATTAAAAAAATTGCAGAGCATTGTGCGGAAGGCGTTACCTTTGACGATCTTATGTTTGCCGCAGGTCATATTGTTTCAGAACGTGCCTGTCGCCCTCATTCTGAGGATGACGTTGTTAGAAAAATAAAAAGTTTATCCCCAAAGTCGAGAAAACTTGCGGAAAGCTACGTTGATTTTCTTATTTCGGAAGAAAAAAAGAAAATTGATGAAGAAGAATAAAAAAGGCTTTGAAGCGAACCTCTAAGCCTTTATAAAATATTGTATTTTGAAACTCAATAATATTTGTTTTAAAAGCGGAAAAACTATCTGAAAACGTTTTGACTTTTAAGTTATGAGATATAGGTATTAATCCTTTGAGCTATGACATAAAAATCAATGCGGCTATGATGAAAACGAAAATGTCGTTATCTCCGTCTCCGTCAAGGAGCAAGAGAATTGCTATTCCTAATAGTATTAAATCGTCCGTTTCAATATTTTTAAACAAAGAAGAACCAAAACCGCGTTTTTTCTCAGGTTTAAAAACTTCTGATGTTTCAAGGTTGTTTCCGTTTTGAGAGGCTTGATGTTCTTTTTGCATTTGTTGATACATTCCGTCTGATTCAATTCCACCGTATGAGCTGTTAAACACTTCCGTTTCCTCCTTTCATTTTTGAAACTGTTGTAGCTATTGTCAAGGCTTTAACAACCGCATCTATTTTGCTTCGTTTATTTTCCTTTAAAAGCGGTTTGAGGGCGAGAAGAAGCTCAGACCTCGTATCTTGGTTTGCTCCTTGAAAGGAAAATGCAGACGTTGGTTTTGATACCATAGGCGGTTCGTTTTGCTCTACTTGCGGAGGAGAGCTTGAAGAAGCCAAGGCGGATATTTTACTCATCATTTCTGGGTTAGATAAAACGTCCATTACTTTTTTTATGGTGTTGCTGTCTATTTTTTCCACCCCCAAACCTTATTGACCGTTAATTTTTCTGAGTATTTCCTCGGCTTTTTTGTTTTCTTCTTTGTCAAGGCTATTCATAATTTTTTGAAAATCCTTTGAATTCATTTTTGAGATTTTGTTTTTCAGCGAAGGAAGGTCTGAGGCAAGTTTTTCTGCCTTTGACGTGCTTCCTCCTGCAAGGGAGTTTATTTCAAAAATAAGCTCTTTAAGGGAATTGTCATCAAGATTGAGTATTTTTTCTTTTGGAAAATTATTCATTTTCGCCCTACCTTTCTTTGTGGCTTTCGCCATTTGAATTCACTTTTTGGAGTGTTTGAATATGATAAAATGTAAACCTGAGCGTGATCCTAAAAAAGCGGTTTTGCTTATCGCATTCGTTTCTTTGCTTTGCTTGATAACTGCCGCTTGTGGCTGTCTTGCCCCAACGTATAACGGAATTTACCAGATTTTGTTTGTTGCGGTTCTTGCTATTGGAATAAACGTTGTTGTTAGATATACAATGACGGAAATGGAATACGTTTTAACAGAAGACAGCTTTGAGGTCAGGAAAAAAGTTGGAAGTAAAACAACCGTTGTTTGCTCTCTTCTTCTTTCTGAAACCGTTATTTTGACGGATAAAAAATCATATAAGGAAAAGTCTCAGTCTTTTGGATATATGGATATGAAATATAATTTCAATCAAAATATATGTCCGTCTTCTGCGGTTTATATCTGTAAATTCAAGAATAAAAAGCTCCTTGTGGAGTTTGAACCCAACAAAGCATTTTACGATTGCTTTCAGCAAAAAATAAGCGAGAATAAGAAATGATATTATGAAAAAACTCCTTCGGGAGTTTTTTTAATTAGGAATTAGGAATATTTTTAATTAGGAATTAGGAATTAGGAATTAGGAATGATAGAAAGTTTTCTCCCAAAGGTCGAAAACTAACATATTTATTATAATGTAATTATACTTTTTCAGTTTTTGCAGGGCGGGAAAAAACTTTCCTTTACTTCACACTCCACTCTCCACACTCATAAAAATTTTCATTTTTCAATTTGACTGGCTTTAAAGCAAATAGAAAAGGTTTCATTAACTCTACTCTCCAAACTCCACTCTCAACACTTCACGCTTTTAAAAAAACCGTTTTAAATTATAAAATTTAGCTTTTGAGCGAAGCGAAAAAGGTTTCCTTTATTCCTCATTCCTCATTCCTCATTCCTCATTCCTAATTCCCCATTAGTTTCCTCATTCCTCATTCCTCATTCAACTACTTCCTCTTTTAGCTTGGAATAAGCGTTGCATAATATATCTCTGCTATTCTTCTCCACGTTTGCGGACCTACTATTCCGTCTGGAGTGAGAGAGAAAAACGTTTGAAATTGTCTGACAGACGCCGCTGTTGCGGGTCCGTATTTTCCGTCCTCGGAAACGTAATTTATTCCCGAAATAACGTTTCTGATTGAGTTTAAGGCTTTTTGGATATATAAAACGTTTTCGCCCTCAGAGCCTTGGCGTAATGGCTCACCGGGATAGCTTTCTAAAACCGCTTCTTCTTCGGGGAAGTTTTGGAGAAGTGAATAATAAACGCTGACTATTCTGTTCCACGTTTCTTCATTAATAATTCCTGTTTGCGGAAGATTGAAATATCTTTGAAACTCTCTTACGTTTTCTTCCGTTCTTGCAGAAAAAACACCTGTTGGAGCATTTGACGGAAGCTCTCCTCCGAGAAAATATGATATTCTGTTGAGATACCATTGCATTCTGAGAACTTCTGTTCCTCTATCTCCTTCTTTTAAGTCTTTGCCACCGAAATTATTGCTTTCGGGGCGTTCTCCCTCAGAAGCAAGAGTTGCAAGTTGTTTAACCGCTGTGTAAATATATTGTATTTCATACCACGTCTCTCGGTCAACTTCACCCGTTATAGGGAGTCCGAAAATACGCTGAAACGCTCTGACAGCAATTTCTGTATCTATATCAAAATATGATGAAAGGGAGAGAACAAAGGGGAGCTGTGGATAATCTATTCCAATTCTGTTTAATCTGTTTTGTATGTTTGCAACGGCTTCTCCTGATGAACCAACCTTTAAAAGCCCCGGAAAAGAATCGGGAGGAATTTCTTCAACCTCGGCGTTTCTTATTTCTATATTATCTCCATAGTAGTTTTTTAGAATTTCGAGATAGTTTTTACCTTCTCTTGCAAGGGCAACCGTTCCCCATTGAGACATTCCTACACAGGATGTTTGCCTTCCATCGCAATATGAAGTGAAAAGCGGCTCAACGGCATTGATTCGTGCAACGTAGTTTTTAAAAAGTCTGTCAACAATGGCGTTTGTTTCCTCAAACGTTGCTCTGTCGTAAAAAAACGCCTGATCAAAGGCGGTTGTGCTTGTTATATCAAAATCATACCCTTGTGATCTGTACCATTGAGTGTATATTCTGTTGAGTGTGAGAGAGTTCTGAGCGTAAAAATTCGCAATGAGTGATGCCTCAGGCCATGTTGGGTATATTTCACTTGCAATAACGTTTTTCAGATATTCTATATATGGTATGGTTACGTTGGGGGCATCCTCGTAGGGTGTCCCCAAATGAACCGTGATTTCTTCGGGTATGATAACTCTTCCAAAGGTAACAGCGGCGGCTGTTGGAACGTCAGGAGAGGGAGAAGCGGGAGAAATTCTTCTTGTTTGCGGAGTGTCAACAACGTCTGTTTCGGGTGAGTTGTCAGTTCTTCTTGAAAGATTAACCTTTCTAAGCGTTGTTATGTTTTCAAAAATCTGTTCTCCCGTGAAAACTCTTGTAACAAATCCCGCTTTCGAAACTGTAACCTCGTATATTCCAAAAGGCGTTTCCGCTTGGGGAATATATGAAAGCTCTGCACTTGGTACGGGTAGAACGAAAATAAGCTCTCCCTCGGAGTTTGTGTATCCGTTGAGATTTTCAGATTTAACCTCAACGAAAACTCCTTCAACAGGAGAATTTTCTTCGCCCTCATAGGCGAATATCTTCAACGTCCCATAGGTTGGCTTTTGATTCATAGATAAATAATACCTCTTTTTGCTTATTGAAGGGATTTATAGTATTTTATTCTTGGGTGTCTGAAATGTTGCATTAAAACTGAAAAAAATTTCTGTTTAATCTTATTTTGCCTCTAATTTAAAAAAAGCATTTTTATATTTTCTTGATTTAATCTTGTTTTAATAAAGGAGAATTAAAATCTAAACATAAGCAAACCCCTAAAAAAATATATATCAGGAGGCGCACAATGAAAAAAACAAAATTCTTAGCAACGTTTCTTTGTGTGATTATGTGCTTTTCAACTCTTGCCACGTCTTTAGCCGGTGCGGCAAATGTTTCTTCTAAGTACAATCTCACAATTTCGGGAAGCTATATTAAAGGCATTCCCGAAAAAGTAACCCCTTCTCAACTGACAGCAACAATGCAAAACGCTTCTGTTTCCTTTGTTAATGGAACTAAAACGTATGTTTGCACAGGCTGTAATGTTACCCTAAACGGAGAAACTTATTCTGCCGTTATTAACGGAGACGTTGACGGAAGCGGAATGGTTGACTCAACAGACTATCTTAAAATTAAGTCATACTGTCTCGGAGCTCTTTCTCTTACGGGTGCATTTTATGAAGCCGCAGACGTTGACGTAAGCGGTAAAATCGATTCAACGGACTATCTCAGAGTTAAAGGTCATTTTCTTGGAAGTTTCGACCTTTTTGAAGGCTCAGAAATAACTGAAACACCTTCCGAAGAACCTTCTGAGGATAAATCTGAAGAACCATCCGAAGAGTCTTCCGAAGAAAGCTCAGATTCTTCCGATACAACAGAGGGCGGAACGATTCATTTCACATCTTCTTCTGTTGAAGTAACGGGCAACGGCGTTTCCGCTTCAGGAACAACTGCAACAATAACCGCAGCGGGTGAATATAAGGTAACGGGTTCTTGCTCCAACGGATATATTCTCGTTCAGGCGGGAGATGAAGACAACGTTAAGCTGAATCTTAGCGGCGTTTCTCTTTCAAGCTCACAAAACGGCCCTATCTTCTTTGAAACTGCAAAAAATGGACATATTATTCTTGCAGATGGAACAACAAACACAATTTCAGACGGTGCAACATATACAAACGGTGCAAAAGCTGCAATTTTCGCAGAATGTGATTTGAAAATCAAAGGTAACGGAACTTTAAACGTTACGGGAAACTATAAACACGCTCTTGCAAGTGATGACGAAATTTTCTTTGACGGCGGAAACGTTAACGTTTTGAACGCTGTTAACGATGGTTTCCACTCAAATGACGGAATTTATCTTTCTGATGGTACTGCAACAGTTAAAGCGGCAGGAAGCGATGCTTTTGAAAGTGAGCTTGGTATTGATATAACGGGCGGAACACTTAATGCTGCTGTTACGGGCGAAGGTGTTAAGGCTGCAACTGCTTTTACAATGAGTGGCGGAACAGTTAACATAACGTCTGCTGATAACGGAATTAAATCTCTTGATACTGCTGAAATATCGGGCGGTATTGTTAAAATAACTTGTTCCGGTAATGGCGTTAAAGCAACTAATACTTTAAATATAAACGGTGGTACGTTTACAGTTAATGCCGGTCTTGACTGCTTTGATGCTTCGGGAGATTCAACTCTTGGAACAGCGGGCACACTCACAGTTAACAACGGAACTATAACAGCTTCTTCTCCCGCGGGTGAAGGACTTCAAGGAACGTATCTTTACGTTAAAGGCGGAACAATAAAGATTTTGAGTGCTGATAATGCATTTAAGGGTGATTCTGCTGTTTACGTTTCGGGCGGTGTTTCAACAATAACTTGCTCAGGAAACGGAATAAAGAGTGATGTTTACGTTGCAATAAGCGGCGGTGAAACAACAATAACCTCTTCTGCGGGAGACGGAATAAAAGCATCAGACGGTGTTACAACAGGAAAGGGAGACGTTGACGTAACGGGCGGAAAAATTACCATAACCGCAAAATATGACGGTATTCAAGCTGATGGAAACCTTAACATAAACAACTCTTATGACGGTTCATCATCAACAACAACAACTCCCGATAGCTCAGGTTCTAAGGTTTCAACAAACCTTGCTTCAAAAGCAAATGGCGGTAGCTACGTTATTTCTGGCGGAACAGTTGTAACAGAAGAGCTTTACTCCGATCCAACGTGGTCTGCTGATTCAACGGGATACGGAAACGGTTCTATTAACGATGGAAACTGGGTTGACTACACGGCGGGCGACTGGGTTGAGGTAATGCGTTCAAACGGCGGTGTTACAATTGATTTTAAACTTGCAAAAGCAAGTACCGTTCAAAACGTTATTCTTAACGTTGGAACAAGAGAAGGAAGCACAAACAGAGGTCTTCCCGATTCTGTAACCGTTTATACTTCAACAGACGGAACAAACTTTACAAACGTGTTTGGAAGCGTTACAAGTGCATCCTTCGGCTTATATCAAGACCAAGGATACAGTGCACTCGTTACGGGAAATGCAACCAACGTTAAATACGTTAGAATTTTTGCAGCTTCATCAAGCACTTCAAACTACGTTATGCGTTTTGGAGAAATTGAAATTTACGATGGCGAAACACCTTCGGGAACAAACGTTGTTGTTCCTTCGGGATACAATATAACAATTTCAACAAACGGCGGTGCTTCAAACAAAGTAAGCTCAAGTGATACTCAGAGCTATAAGGGAATAAAAGGAAACAACATTACAATTAAGAATTGTAATATGTATATTAACGCATCAGACGATGCTGTTCATTCCAACGGAAGTATAACAATGAGTGGCGGTAAGGTTGTTGCGGGTTCAGGCGATGACGGATTCCACGCAGAAGCAACTCTCACCATAAGCGGTGGTGAAGTTGAAATAACTCAATCAAATGAAGGTATTGAAGGTCTTAATATTTACGTAACGGGTACAGCGTTTGTTAAGGTTAAGTCCTCCGATGATGGATTCAATGCTGCGGGCGGCGCTGACGGTAGCGGCGGATGGGGCCCATCAAGCTCTTCCGGAAATTATAGCCTTAACTTCTCAGGCGATTGCTTTGTATACGTTAATGCATCGGGAGACGGTCTCGACTCAAACGGTGCGATGAACGTTTCGGGTGGTAAAATCTTCTGTGAAGGTCCAACAAACGGAGGAAACAGCTCTATTGACCATAACGGTGCATTGAAAATAACGGGTGGACTACTCCTCTCTTTAGGAAGTGCAGGTATGGCAGGCGAATGTCTTTCTAATGCAACAACTTCAACGCAATGTGCTTTTGCTGCAAGTGGAAGCGGAAGTGCGGGAACAACCTTAGCTATTAAAAACAGCTCAGGAACAGTTCTTTGCGTTTTCAAAACTCAGAAACAGTTCCAGCATATAGTATTTTCTGCTCCAGGCCTTGCAACGGGTAATACCTATCAGATTTTAACGGGTGTTACGGGTGTTGGCGAAAATACTTGCGGATATTATCCTTCTAATCAATATACAGGCGGTTCTCAGATCACTTCCGTTAGCCAGTCTTCAACTATAGTAAACAGCGGAAGCAGCGGAGGTCCAGGCGGTGGATTCCGTCCTTGGTAATGCTTTTTAAAGCAACGTCATAAAATCCAAAATGAAAACGCTCCCTTAAAATTAGGGGGCGTTTTTGTAATAATAATGTGTAGGATTTTGAAAAAGCAGTATTATGCGTATTACGGTGCGTATAATACAGCTGAAAAATTATAATTTTTCTGACTAAAGCAACGATAAGGATACGATATGATAAAAATTATCGTTGGCTTTTTTCGTGGGACATTGTATATCAGATAAACATAGCAAGAAAATGTGGAATGGTGTATTTTTTGTCTACCTCTCCCACATTGCCGCCAACAAGTTTAAAGGCGATAGACGGCTCGAATTTATTGATAAACGAGCCGAGAGATTTTGTCGCAGCGTTTCCCGCTTTCGCTTCAATCGGAATAACCTCTCCGTCTTTCTCCATTACGAACTCAAGCTAAGAGCTCTCTCTTTGCTTATAATAATGGAGGTTATATCCGTTTTTTACGAGGGTTTCAGCTTTATTGTGTGTTTTTATTGGTTGATTTATTATACAGTCAACGTCCCGTTTGAAAGATCACCTGCGATAAAGGGAATAAAATAAAACGGTACGGTGAGTAGTTTTTGCTCAAGGTTGTATCCGTAATTGTTTTTAGAAACTTTAATGGCAAATTCAAACTTGTTGTGATTCGAGAATTTTTTAAGAGAATTAAGCGTTCCCTTGCCTTTTTTTACGTCTATGGGGTATAATTTATTTCCCGATTCCACAATAAATTCAAGCTCAGCAGACGTCTTGCCGCGCCAATAGAAAAGTTTGTGCTCTTTGGCAATAAGTTCGTTTGCAACGAAATTTTCGAAGAAAATTCCAGATAATGTGTTTTCTCTTTCGGGGGATACGAAGGAAGCGGAATTAATGCCGCTCTGATATGAAAACATACCAATGTCTCCGAGGAAAAGTCTGAAATTACTATCACTATCAGGTATGAGAGGCATAGTGATATGCTCTTTTAACTGAAAGGATTGATTTATAATGTGAGCCATTGTCAACCACTGAATGGATGTAGCAAAATCTCTTGTTTTGCTTTTTTCTTCAATAAGTCCGGGGGAAAAGTTTTTTGATTCCTTGTTCAATTCGCGATAGATGTTTTGAAATAATACGCGAGAACGCAGAACGGCTTCCTGACTCGCTTGATAAAGTTCTATATCAGAAAGGTAATTATCATATAAAACTTTTAATATTTCTCGCGCTTCAAATAGGTTTTCGCCGTCAATATATTCTTCCACAGCCTCTGGCATACCACCCACGAGCAAATATTTGTATACTTGCTCCATAGCCAATTCGTGAATGTGAGTATCTAATGGCACTTTGCTTTCGTATGCTTTTTTAATGGCGTTATAAAGCATTTTGTTGCTGTTCATAAGAAATTCGTCAAACGTCATTGGATAAATTGTAATTTGGTTTATCTTTCCAACGGGGAAAAGAAATTTTTCTTTTCCACCACCACCTCTTTTGTGGGTTTCTCTTTGAAGTTTAATACGCACCATTGAGCCTGTTGCTATAACGGGAATATTTCTGAAATCCTGACAAAAATATTTCAGTGAAGAAATAATATTGGGACATTCTTGCACTTCGTCAAATATTAAAAGGGTATTTTCGGTAATTTTCTTTCCTTTAAAAAGAGAAACGTATTCAATGATTTTTTCAGCGTTTGCAGTTTTAGAACAAAACTCACGAATTTCGTCTTCTATTTTGCAATCTAAGTAGATGTAGTTGTTTTTGTAATACTTTTCTGCAAAAAGCTCTTTCACCAGATAGGTTTTTCCAACCTGTCTTGCTCCCCATACAATAAGGGGCTTCTTTCGTTTGTTGGCGTGCCAATCAATCAATTTTTGCAAAGCATTTCGTTCCATAAATGAACCTCCCACTATTCGAGTAAAAGCATTATACCATAAATTGCACTATTTTACAAGTATTTCGAATAGTTATTTGCACCTTTTTCGATGTTTTTTGATATATTATTTGCACCTTTTGAATAAATTTGCAAAAAAACCATAGAAAATCATTGCTTAATGAAATTCTATGGTCGTTTTTTTTTTTACATTTTTCAATATTTGAAATTTAAAATTTGGGAATTGCAAATTATAAATAATAAAATGCAAATTATAAATTGCTTCTGCCTTCCAATGCTCTTAACAACGTTACACTATCTGCAAATTCAAGAGATGCACCAACGGGAAGACCATACGCAAGGCGTGTTACTTTAACTCCAAAAGGAGAGAGAAGCATTTTTATATACATTGCTGTCGCTTCGCCTTCTGTGCTTGGGTTGGTTGCTAAAATCACCTCTTTAACAGAACCGTCAATCCTTGAAATAAGCTCTTTTATGGAGATATCATCAGGACCAATATCGTCAAGAGGAGAAATAACTCCGTGGAGGACGTGATAAAGTCCGTTGTATTCGTGTAGAGCTTCAATAGCTTCTGCGGCTTTTGGATCTTCAACAACGCAAATAACAGACGAATCCCTTTTTGGATCTGCACAAATTGGGCAAATTTCCGTTTCGCTCAGATTTTGACATTTACTGCAACGGGAAATATAGCTTCTTGCATCGTTAATTGCGTTTATAAGCTCTGTTGCTTGTGAGTCTGACATATTCAATATATAATAAGCTATCCTTGATGCACTTTTCCTTCCTAAACCTGGAAAAGAGGCTATTGCCCCTGCAAGTCGCTCAAGAGACGGAGTTAAAGATGCCATATATACCTTCTTTAGAATTTATTAGAATAATCCTGGGATATTGAGAGAACCCGTTATTTTTTCCATTTCCGTTGCGTTTGTTTCTTCAACCTTGCGAATTGCTTCGTTAACAGCGGCTATCAAAATATCCTGAAGTGTTTCGGGATCTTCGGGATCAATAACGTCTGGAGAAATTTTAATATCAAGAATTTCTTTCGTTCCCTTGATTTTAACTGTAACCATTCCACCGCCTGCGGAAATATCATATTCTTTTTGGTCAAGAACTTCTTGTAATGCTTCTGCATCTTCACGCATTTTCTGAGCTTGTTTAATAACGTGATTCATATTCTGAGGGCCGCCGCCCATACCTTGTGGTAATCTTGCTTTCATATTTGAAAATCCTTTCTCTTGTTTGATAAATAAATATATGGTTTAAAAATTTAATCGTTTAAAAAATCCAAAAGGTCGCTGTATGGAACGCCTGAGACATCTGAATTTGAATTGTCTTTCTTTGAATTGTTTTCTGCTTTTGGAGTTGGCTTTTCTTCTGCCTTAGCTTTAACGCTCTGGGGAACAGGGGAGGAAGAAAGAGCTTTTTCTAAAGCGGAAATTTTAGTTTCTAATCTTTCTACCGTGTTTTTTAAGCTGTTTGAGTTTTCAGAAATTTTTAGTTTTTCGAGTTTTTGTTCCAAAAGCTCAATTCGGCTTATGAGAGATGAATCTGTGTTTTGTGTTCCGCTTTCTCCTTGAGGTGTACAAAGTCTGATAACAGCCATTTCAGCCATAAGTCGTTTGTTTATTGCAAGTCTTGAAATTTTGCTCTGGGCATTATCAAGAATTTCGGCATATCTGAAAAGTTCGTTTGATGAAAAATAATCAGCTAATTCTTTAAGCCTTTTTTCGCTGTTTTCAGAATAAACAAACCTTTCGTTTAGCGAACCGCCCTTTGAGAGCTTTGTTACAATCATATCCCTTGCAAGATATGAAAGGTCTTCAAGAAACGTAACTAAATCAACTGCCGAAGCGTTAACCTCGTCAATTATTCCTATTGCTCTTGCAACGTCATTTTCTTTCAACGCTTCAAAAAGAGAAATTCCCGTTTCGTTTTCCGTTATTCCCAAAAGGTCAATAACTGCATTTTCAGTTATTTCGCCCCCGGCGTTTGCGGAAACACAGCTTTCTAAAAGGCTTAGTCCGTCCCTCATAGCACCGTCTGCAAGATTTGCAATAAGTTTAGCCGCAGTTTCTGAGAGGGAAATTCCTTCTTCATTTGCAACGAACAAAAGACGGTTTTTAATTTCATCAGAAGAAATGTTTCTGAACTCAAAACGTTGACATCTTGAAAGAATCGTTGGTGGGATTTTATGAAGCTCTGTTGTTGCTAAAATGAAAATAACGTATTCAGGCGGTTCTTCCAAGGTTTTAAGCAAGGCGTTAAACGCTCCTGATGAGAGCATATGCACCTCATCGATTATATAAACACGCTTTTTTAAATAGGCGGGAGGGTATAAAACCTCGTCTCTTAACTCTCTGATATTGTCAACGCCGTTGTTACTTGCGGCATCTATTTCAAGAATATCCGTTGCGTTTCCCGCAAGAATAGCTTTACAGTTTTCGCATTTTCCGCAAGGATTTCCGTTTTCCAAAGACAGACAGTTCACCGCTTTTGCAAGAATCTTTGCCGCGGAGGTTTTTCCCGTTCCTCTCGTTCCGCAAAACAGATATGCGTGGGAAACCTTATCCGTTTGGCATTGCCTTTTCAATATATCGATTATATGACCTTGTCCGCACATCTCGTCAAAGGTTGACGGCCGCCATTTTCTGTATAACGCCTGATACATATTTACACCCGATTAAAAAATATTGAAAGAAAAATATACAAATAAAGAGCCAAGGTTCAAAGCATGACCGCACATCTTCTGTTGAATTCAAACCACGTGCGTTAACCTATCGTCCAACTCCGAACAGGCAACCTTACAACACATCGAAGACACTGCTTAATGCTGCTTGGTCCCCCACCTGACATGGTTCACAGCTTTCGATCGCGCAAGACCCACTCATCAACGTTTTCGGAATAGGCGCAGCCACACAGCTGAACCCTCATAGAAGCATATCACCCCTGCTACAGCGGATTGCAGGCAACAAGGCACCGCTAACTCCCCGGTTAGTGCGGCCATGCTTTAAATCTTGACTCTTAGTAAATCGTATTGTATCATATTTCAATCAAAAAAGCAATAGTTTTTTGAAAAAAGGTTTCACGATTTAAACGACTATTTTTTTAAACGCTTCTATATAGTGAATTTTTATAAATACATAGCCGAAATATATAACAAATTGTCAAAAAAATGATATTTTTTTCTTTAATATCTTGACAATAATCAACATATATGATAGTATATATAAAGAAAAGGTTTAATTGCAAGATATAGTATGTTGCAGTTGAACGTAACTTAAAGGAGTATACTCGGAGGCAGATATATGTCAAGAAAACCGCCTAAAATTGCTTTGCTTTACGATTTTGACAAAACGCTTTCAACCAAAGATATGCAGGAATATTCTTTTATTCCAAACCTTGGTATGTCTGCGGGTGAATTTTGGCAAGGTGCAAACGATATTTCTGTTGAGCTTGGAATGGACAGAATACTTGCGTATATGTATCTTATGATAAAGAAAGCGAAGGCGAAAGGTGTTCCTATCAGAAGAGAGAACTTCGTTCAACTTGGAAGAGATATTGAGTTTCTTCCTGGGGTTACAACGTGGTTTGAAAGAATTAATGAGTTTGGAAGAGAACACGGAGCTGAAATTCAGCATTATATAATTTCTTCGGGACTTAAAGAGATTATTGAAGGCTCGAAAATTTGTAAAGAATTTAAAAAGATATACGCCTGTGAGTTTCACTATGACGAAAACGGAATTGCAGATTGGCCTTTACTTGCTGTTAATTATACTGCTAAAACTCAGTTTCCCTATAGAATAAACAAAGGCGTTTTGGAGATTTCAAACGATGCCGATTTGAACAATTTTGTTCCAAAAGACGATAGACCTGTTCCTTTTCGCAATATGATATATATTGGCGATGGTTTAACAGACGTTCCTTGTATGAAGCTTGTTAAAACAAACGGAGGACAGTCTATAGCGGTTTATACCCAAAAGAGTAAGGTTGAAGACCTTCTTCGCCACGGTAGAGTTAATTATCTTGCACCCGCAAACTATTGTGCAGGAAGCTATCTCGATACGTTAATAAAAGAAATAATCGTTCAAATGATTTCCACCGACCTTCTCATAAGAAAAAGCAAAAATCAAGTTAAGCGTTTGCCTGACGTGGCAGAATAATTCTGAATAGTTTAAAACGCTTGAGAAAAATAATATAAAACGTTTATTTCCGTCTTTTTTTCTTCAAAAACAAAAGACGGAATTTGTTTTGATAAAAAATATTTTTTATGTAAAAAAGTTAGTTTGTATTGATAGCGAAATTATTTTGCTTTGATATATATTTGGATAGTGTTTTATAAAAGCTGAAAATATAAATAAAAAAACATAATGAAAATATTGGTAGAAAATGAAAAAAACTCTGAAAGCGAAGAAATTTTCGAGAAAAAATTTCTCCAAAAAGAAAAAATAAATATAACAAAAACGAATAAGCGGTTTTTGAAATTTGACGGTTCTTTTGAGAAAAAGGAGACCGAAAGCAAAGAAGAGATTGAAGATTTTGAAAATATGTCTGATACTCAGCTTATAAAAACCATTCTTTCTTATATGTGTTCTAAAAAGGAATATACTAAAGCCAAACAAGACTTAAATGATGTTGTTGACGTTTCCCATATGATGAATATTGACTCATTATGCCTTGCGTTTGGTTCGTATTCCCAAAAGTCTGCCTCTTTTTTGAAGGTTATAAAGAAGCTGTTTTCTATACAAAAACAAAAGAGAAAATCCTCAAAAACCTTAGTTTTAGAGGAAAATTTAGAGGTTTTGTTTAAAAAACGTTTGGAAAACGAATTAACAGAAAATATTTGCGTTGCTTTTCTAAATAAGGAAGGAAAGGCTGTTTTTGCTAAAAAATATGCTTCAAATAATAGGGAAAGTATTGATTTAGAAGCAAGGGACATTGTTAAATATGCTATAAAGCTTGATGTTTCAAAAATTGCTGTTGCTCATAATCATCCAAGCGGTTCTCTTACTTGTTCTTCAAGAGACTATAATATTATAAAATCTCTTTGTTTGTTGCTGAAAAGCTATAAAATTAAACTTGTTTGTCATTACATTGTTTCTCCTAAGGGATTAACAAAAACAGATTCAGAAGTATTCAGGGCGTTTTATGATTGATAAAACGTTAATATGTAAAGTTTTGGAGGGAATATTATCAAAAAGAAAAAAGTAAAATATATTCCCTCGATTCATTCGGGACATAGGGAAAGAATGAGAAAAAAACTGTTGCAAGATACAAATGATTTACTTGAACAACACGAGCTTTTAGAGATATTGCTTTTTTATTGTGTTCCAAGAAGAAACACCAATGAAATTGCACATTTTCTTCTTAAAAAATTCGGCTCGGTTTCAAGAATTTTTGAAGCTCCAAGAAAAGAGCTTGAAAAGGTTTCAAACGTTGGGAAGAAAAGCATTTTCCTTTTTTCTGCTTTAAGAGAGCTTAAAAGAAGAATAGAAAAGGAAAAACAGAAATCAAAATCTATTTCATCAAGCAAAGATTTTAAAGAAAATATAAGAAAAATTATTAGTAAAATATCAGAAAAAGGTTTATATATTGTTTTTGTTAATAATAAGGGATTTGTTGTTCTTGCAAAAAGAATTAAAGCTGTAGATAAACGTTTTATAAAGGATATTTCTTATAAAAATGATATTTATGGAATTGAAATAAGTGGAGCTATGATTATTAAGTATTCCGAAAAATCCGTTGATATTCCATCTTTGATAGAGCTTGAAAATATGAAATACGTTGAACAGTGTTTAGGCTTAGGAAACGTTAAACTTTTGGAATACTTCCTGACAGACGGAAAAACTGCTTTAGGAATTAAAGCTAAAAACAGTTTTGATATTTAAAAAGGAAAACAACAAGTGGAAATATATAATATAAAAGACAAAACAAAAAAACTTTTTCTTCTTTGCGTTTTTGTTTTGGTTTTAACTTCGATTTTCGGCTGTGAAAATGAAAAAAGCGTTCCAAATGACTCTGAAACGTATATTTCTTTTTCTTGGGAGATTATGGAGCAGTTTTGTTCAAAGATTTGTGATAAAGATTCTCCTATATGTATGGGCGGAAAAGAATATAAAGGCGGAATTGTTTTAGAGGATATATCCCGAAAAAATGAAAATTCATATATAACTTATAAAGTGGAAAAAGAAACGAAATACATAAGTTTTTTTCTTGGAAGCGTTCACTATTCAAAAGCATATTTCTCAAACAGCGAGGTTGTTTCCGTTTTAGTTGACGGAGAAACCCTTGTTCAAGAAACAGTATATAATCATTCCTTGCCCACTTTTCACACGGTTTGCGTTGAAGAAGCTGAAACTATAACCTTTAAAACAAGGGGAGAGAGAATTATAGCGGCGGTTGGTGAGCTTAAGGCGTGGACGGAAGAGCCGAAAGACGAAATATATATTGATAATGAAACCTCTGATTTTTCAAATATATCAAAGCTCATTCAAAATATAAAGCCCTATTACCTTTCAAACAACGGCGGTTTATATTGCGTTTGTTCGGAAAATGGGGATAAAACGGAAATAAACGGTAACGAATATACAGACGCTTTTGAGGTTCGTTTCCCTAAAATTGAAAAATGGTCAAATGAAGTTTTTGCATATTTCAATCTGGAAGGAAAATATAATTATCTCTCTTTTAACTGTGAAGCTCAATTTTTCGATTCTTTTTTTGAAACGGACGATGAAAAATCTGAAGAAAATATAGTTTTTGATGAGGGAATAACAATCAATTCAGATTCACCCCTTGCGGCTTTGGAAATATACGTTGATGATGAACTTGTTTTTGAAAAAGAGATAACTTCTTTTTCTATGGAAAAATTAAGAATCTCCGTAAATGGTTGCAAAAAGCTCTGCTTCGTTTGGAAAAGCGTTCCAAACGTTGACGATTTAAAAATTGTAACTTCTTGTATATATGCTGAAAGGCAATTGCTTTAATAAGGTTTTCGTACATATTTAATTGCTTTAATAAGATTTTCAAATATATTGTTTAAATGATGTTATGCAATGAAATAGTAAACGTTTTTCAATTTATAATATAAATATAGTTTTATAATACTGAAATATAATCAGCGTGTATTCTCGATTTATTATTAAAAAATGGTTCATCATAAATTTTGATGTAAAAAAATAAAAAGCCTTGAAAAGATTTTTCGCTTTTCAAGGCTTTTTGGAATTTTAAAACTTAGTTTTCGAAAATTTTATCAGCAAATTCTGAAAGAATATAGGAAATTTCAAGGTTTCCGTTGCGACATCTGATTTCGTCTATCATATCTTTAGGTGAGGCATCGTGTTTCATATTAACTGTGAATTGAAGCTCAAATAATGAACCAAATTCTCTTGTTTTAATTCTATGAAGTCTTGCGCTGTTTGTGTATTTTTCGAAAATATCGTCAAAAAGATGATTAAAATTAAGGTCTTCGGGAACTGTTATTCTCAATTTAATGTTAGTTGGACGTGGAGCTGCATATTTAACAACGTTGAAAACGAAAAATGCAATGCTCATAATTATAACGAGAAGAACAGCGAATCCAACGTAACCTATTCCGCATCCAATACCTGCAACTAAGGAAAGGAATATGTAGGTTAAATCTTTTGGATCGGCGGGAGCACTTCTGAATCTGACGATGGAGAAAACGCCCATTGCACCAATTGCTCTTGCTGTGTTTGCACTTATGAGAAACATTATAACCGCCATTATAGGAGGAAGGAAAACAAGAGAAAGAGCAAGGCTTGAAGAATAGCCTGTTTTCTTGTTTGTAAAAATGTAAACAAGGCTTGTTATAAAACCAAGAACCAACGCGGTGATGATTATTATCATCGCATCCTTAAACGTATTTGTGTTGGCATCAACGATGGGGGCGAATAATTTGTCGATATTCATAGTACTCTCCTTATGTTATAGTTAATTTTTATATTATTGAATTATAATATACAGTTTCGTATTTTATACAGTTTCGTGTTTTTGGAAAATATACGCTTTTATGAGCCTATACCAAGGTTTTTTTCGGGTGCGTTTTGGAATGTTCTTTATATTCTCTGCCGTATTTTGAAAAACTTGTGGAATATATTTTCATCTCTGAAAGAATTTTGCAAAGCCAAAGGGGCATTGCGTTTTCAAATTTTATTTCCATAAGATAAAGGTCGGGGGAAAGAACGTAATCTCCACCGTCTCCCTCGGAAAAAGAAAGCCTGTCTCTTCTTGCGAGAATATTCTGGTCAAAGGTAACTCTTAGAGAAGAATCTTCTTTTCCAAAAAGGGCATATCTTTCATACCTCAAAAATATATTAGGGCGTATTGCGTGGGTATCAAGATAATATTGAAGCTCGTTTGCAATCTGGCTTTCTGTACCCTCAGGAAGTTTTATTTCTCTGTTGAAATATTCTCCTTGCTCTCTTGAAAGGGTTATTCTTCGTTTACTTACAACCTTATTTATCTTCTTTTTTATCTCAAGAAAATACGGAGCGTTGCTGTCTGTGAGGGAATACGTTCTTAATCTCATTTTTTCTTTATAATAGGGCTTAGCTGTTGAAAGCCTTATTACAGATTCGTTCTGAGTATCGTAATATATGTTGTATATTGTATAAAAACCGCCGTTTTTACAATATTTATCGGGCTTCATTTTGTCTTGCAAAAGATTCATCAGGATTCGACCTTGTTCTTTTGTTAAAACGTATTTTCTTTCATAGCGTTTGAATGTCAATATTGCCAAAATGCACATCTCCTTTCTTGATTAAATTATAAATCTACAACCTTAACGGAAACTTAAAACCCGAAAATCAGACAAAAAAACAAAGAAAAATAAAAACGTGATTGACACAGGGAGGGTTTTGGGTTATTATGTTTAAGGTTTATTTCAGTTTGCTTTGATAAACTAAACTCACAAAAGAGAAAAAAGGGGGCATACGTATGAACGTTCTCGTTGTTGAGGATGAACGCAATTTATCTGATGTTATTTGTAGGATAATGAAAGAAAACAAATTTAAGTATGACGCGGTATATAACGGTGTTGACGGTTATGAATACGCTTCGAGCGGAATATATGACGTTGTTATTCTTGATATTATGCTTCCCGAAATGGACGGATTTGAAGTTGTTAAAAGGCTTCGAAAAGAAAAAAACGAAGTTCCTATAATACTTCTCACCGCACGAGACAGCCTTGGGGATAAGGTAAAGGGACTTGATTCGGGCGCTGACGATTATTTAACAAAGCCTTTTGAAATGGAAGAGCTTCTCGCAAGGCTCAGAGCCTTAACACGCCGAAAGGGTGAGGTTATGGTGAATGAGCTTTCCGTTGAAGACGTTACTTTAGGTCTTTCAACCTGCGTTTTGTCTAAAGGTGATAAATCAGTAAAGCTCGGTTTCAAAGAATTTGAAATTATGAAGCTCTTAATGGCTAATCCCAAAAATATAATCCAGAAGGAAGAAATATTAACTAAGGTCTGGGGATACGATTCTGATGCAGAAGATAACAACGTTGAGGTTTATATTTGCTTTCTGAGAAAAAAACTTGCTTTTCTTAAATCGGTTTTGACTATCGCAACGGTTAGAAAAATTGGGTATCATCTTGAAATAACCAACAAGGAATAAGGGCGAAAATATGCTAAAACGGCTTAAAATAAAGTTTATATTAACAAATATGCTGTTGATTACCTTCGTTTTGATTGTTTGCTTTGGATTTATATATTTTTCCGCAAAAAGAAATATAGAAGCACAAAGCATCGAAGCTCTTGAGGCTTTCGTTATTATACCCGAAAACACGGGGGAAAAACAAGGGGAACTTAATAAACCTTTTGAAAACAAATCGGAACAAAAAAACGATTTTCCGTATTATGAGGACACAATTATTAATAAATCATCGCATATTTCTATATTTTGTGTTAAAACGGACGGCGGCGGAAATCTTCTTTCTGTTTACGAATATAAAGAAAATCTAACCGCTTCTAATATGGAAATATTAAAAAAATATGCAAAAGGTGCTATTGAAAATAATTCATCTTCGGGTATTCTTAAAGAATATAATCTCAGATATAATATAACGAAAACGTCAAGAAACGTATATATATCCTTTCTTGATATGGCTCAGGAGCAAAAAAACATTAACGCTTTTGCAAAAGGATTATATATTGTTGCAATATTCACGTTTTTCGTTGTTCTTGTTATTAGTTTTGTTCTTGCAAGTGTTTCAATTCGTCCCGTTGAAAAGGCTTGGAGCCGTCAGAAGCAATTTATTGCAGATGCTTCCCACGAGCTTAAAACGCCCTTGACTGTTATTCTTGCAAGTACGGATATTATGCTTTCGAACAAAAATGAGCTTTCAACAGATAAAATTAAATGGCTTGAATGTACAAAATCTGAGGCTTTGAGAATGAAAGAGCTTCTTTCGGGTATGCTTTATCTTGCAAGAAGTGATTATGACGGCGAAAAAGGAAAAAAATCCCCGAAAGTGCCTTTTAATCTCAGCGATGTTTTGGGAGAGGTTTTGCTCACTTTTGAGATAACTTGTTTTGAAAAAGGAAAAAATCTTATTCAAGACGTTGAAGAAGGTTTAACCATAAAAGGAAACGAAAGTGAGCTAAGACAGCTTATAGGCATTTTTCTCGATAATGCTTGTAAATATTCAAATGAAAACGGAAATATATTCGTTTCTCTTAAAAATATGGGAAACAAATGCGTTTTTTCTGTTAAAAATACGGGAGATGCTATTCCTGAAAAGGATATACCACATCTTTTTGAGCGTTTTTATCGTGCAAGTGAATCGAGGGCGAGGGAAGAGGGTGGATATGGTTTAGGGCTTTCCATTGCCCAAACAATAGCCACAGAACACGATGGAAAAATTTCTGTTTCAAGCAACGAAAGCGGAACGGAGTTTTCTGTAAGGTTTTCTCTTTGCTGAAAAGCGTTTTTAGAATTATCTATGAAATTGGCATAAAGGAGAAATTATATATGTTATCAAAACGAAATTTATCTTTGATATTAGCTTTTTTGGCTGTTTCTATGCTCTTAGCCGGATGTGTTTCAGAAAAAACGGAAAATTCAAGCTTTTCTGAGGATTCTTCTGTTATTATCGGTTCGGCTACAGAAGCAAGTTATGAAGATGAGTCGAAAATAGTGGAAATAGAAAGCGAAGAAATTAAAGAGGCTGTTTCACAGCTTTATGAAACCCCTGAGGAATATATCAGATACGGACTTGCAGATGCAGTTGAAAAGGTTTCTCAATCTGTTGTTTCCATAAAGGTTTTGAATAATCAATACGATATTTGGGGAGGTGAACATACCCTTGAAGGAAACGGAAGCGGTGTTATAGTTTCAGATAGCGGATATATCGCAACAAACTGCCACGTTGTTGACGGTGCAAAAACTGTAACCGTTTATCTTTCTGATAATTCTGAATATACCGCAACTATCGTTGGAAAAGATTCTAAAACCGACCTTGCTGTTATTAAAATTGAATGTGATAAAGCCTTAAAACCCGTTGTTTTCGCTGATTCTTCAAATCTTAGGCTTGGTGATTTTGTTTTCGCCATTGGAAACGCTTTAGGAAAATACAGCGGAAGCGTTACAATGGGAATTATCAGCTCTCTTTCAAGAAGCGTTAAAGTTAACAGTGAAACGATGGAAATGCTTCAAACAGACGCGGCGTTAAATTCGGGAAATTCAGGTGGCGGACTTTTTGATTCACACGGATATCTCGTTGGAATTGTTTCTGCGAAAGAATCAAACAATGAATCAGAGGGCGTTGGATTCGCAATCCCCGCAAACGTTGCAAAAACCGTTGTTGACGATATTATCGTTCACGGATACGTTACGGGCAGACCAACCTTGGGCTTTGAAACTGTTGATATAACAAGTATGCGTGAGGCACAATATTACGGAGTTGAATGGATTGGGGTTTATATAAGCAGCGTTAAAGAAAACAGCTTCGGCGAAACCGCAGGGCTGAAATCAAGAGATTATATATATTCCGTAAACGGTGAGGTTATCTCTTCGACAGACCGCCTTGAAGAGATTCTTGAAGAATCTACAATTGGTGATACTCTGCTTTTGGAAATATGGAGAGGGAAAAGCTCAATTGACGTTATTCTTATAATTGGTGAAGAAGTTTCTTGAACGTAAGTCGAAGAAGTTTTTTGAACGTAAGTCGAAGAAGTTTCTTGAACGTAGGTCAAAGAAGTTTTTTGAACGTAGGTCAAAGAAGTTTCTCGAAGGTAAGTCGAAGAAGTTTCTTGAACATAATTTATTTACAAATATATGGGATTAATTTTTCCCAAAAATGAAATATTCCTCTCTGTGTGGGGCAAAATACCTTTGCAACGCACAGGGAGGTTTTTATGTATAACAAAGTCGAAATATGCGGAATCAACACATCGAAGCTCAAGGTTTTGTCGGAAGATGAAAAAACAGAGCTGATGAAAAAAACGAAAAATGGCGACTTCAAGGCGAGAGATGAGCTTATTAAAGGGAATTTAAGGCTCGTTTTAAGCGTTTTGCAGGGCTTTCAAAACAGAGGCGAAAACCCAGACGATCTTTTTCAAGTTGGGTGTATCGGTCTGATAAAAGCTATTGACAACTTTGATATAAGTCGGATCGTAGCCATGTCGTTCTGTGAGCCAAGGAGTTGGCACAATAATTTGTCTTCCTAAGACCGCTTGGCCTCCGACTTGTTTTGCAGGGCTTTCAAAACAGAGGCGAAAACCCAGACGATCTTTTTCAAGTTGGGTGTATCGGTCTGATAAAAGCTATTGACAACTTTGATA
>JAZNJM010000013.1:0-16247 GCA_045578045.1 Eubacteriales bacterium
TTTTAAAGTTTGGAGTGTAGAGAGTTTAATTCATAATTCATAATTCATAATTCGGAATAAATGAAGGTTTTTTAAAGTTGGGAGCGTGAAGTTTGGAGTTAAGGAAAGTTTTTCCCTTTGTGCAAAAGCTGAAATATTATAATTTAATTATAATAAAATAGTTAGTTTTCGACCTATGGGAGAAAACTTTCCTTCATTCCTCATTCCTCATTCCTAATTCCTAATTCCTCATTCCTAATTCCTAATTCCTAATTCCTAATTCCTAATTCCTCATTAAGCTCTCCACTTTTTCAAATATATAAAAACTATGGGCTGATTTACTGATTTTTCAGTTTGTCAGCCCTTTTAGTTACAGTTTATTTAGTTATTATTTCTTTGCTGTATATACACAGCTATTTGGTATTTCGTCAAATTTAATATGTGAAACGCTTTCATAATCATACAAACAGAATTGATGTTCTGAGCAAGTATCAAGATGGTTGAAAATTTTATCCATTATTTCAAAGGCTTCATCTCTTTCTTTTTCGTTTTCAAAAGGGAAAAGTTTAACAACGAAAACGCTTCCGTAAAAATCTTCTGAAACTGTTTTTCGAATAAGGTATATTTTTTCAATTCTTCCGTTTTCGATAGACTTAATATATTCAAGAATACTATCAAGCATTCCCGAAGGAAGTTTTTCTTCTGATAAATCATCGCCCTTGTTTAAACCTGAAAGTTTATTGAATTTATCCATTTGTTCTTGTGCAAGTAAAACTGCTTTTTCTCTGTATTCGTCCAGCTCTTTTTGTCTTCCTGTCATACAGCAGAATTGTCCTATCATTTCCAAGCCTTCATCTATATAGTTATGATTGTTCATAGCTTTATATATACATTCAATTCCCGAAACATCGTATTTATGTATAAGATAATTTCCTTTGATGTAATATGCATATGCTGCACCTGAGCTTGAAAGGGTTTCAATTGCTCTGTCGCAAACCTCAATAGCTTCAAGATTTCTGCCAAGATTTCTCAGATTCTGAACAACGAAACGATATTCCTCAGCGATTATTGGTTTTCCGTTTTCTTCCCATTCTTTGATTTTTTCTTTTGCTGAAACATATTGCTTGTGTTGTTCTTCAAATAATTCTTTATTGTATTTTAAGAAAATTGTGTCTGCAAATTTCAACGTTTTTTCAGCATCTGATAAAAATTCCTTTGATGATAGGGATGAAACTGTTTCCGTTTTTTTCACTCCAAGAGAGTCAAGTCTCATTTTTGTTGTTGGATGAGTTGCACTTCTTGATAGAATCTCTTTATCAATAAGCTCGTTCCATTTTTCAGAATTTTCTTTAATTGCCGTTTTAAATCTGTTACATACTACCGTTACAAAATTCTGAATAGGAGATTCGGAAGCAAAAGACGGTTCTTCATCTTTCGTTCCGTCTTCCCAAGAATAATATTCATAATATTTCAGCTTAATTAAAGCGGATGCGGCGGATTTTTCGTTTCCGTATTTACTCATTGCTTTGTCGGCATATTCCTCAACAGTTAATGCGGCGGAATAACGGAAAAGCTCATAATTCAAAAGATAAATTGTTGTTGGGAAAGAAAAGAGAGAGGTTAAAATCGTTTCTCTTGAAGAGCTTTCAGCGTTGAAAGAAAGGCGGTTAAAATATTTCGTTTCCTTTACACAATATTTGTTTTCCCAAATTATATGGGCAAATTCGTGAAGCAGAACACAGAAAACCTCTTCTTCACTTGCAGTATTGAGAAAAATCGTTCCAAGCTGAATTGAATACATTCCGTCTATCTGGGCAATACCTGCGTTGTTGTCTGAAATAATTGCAATTTTTATTTTTCCTTTGCAACCCATAACGTCTCTTGCTTTTTCAGCCATTTTATATAAATATGGGTAGTCTGCTTTTTCAACGTACGTTTCGTTTTCCTTAAAAACCTTTTTTGTATATGGATTTCTCAGCCAAGAAAAAATGCTATAAAAAATATACGTAGAAAAAAGTGTAAGGGGAGCTGAAATCCAACTAACGTTTGTCTGATATGAAAAAAACGCAATTATAAAAGCTATTGCTGAAAGAAAAATAACGTAAAGGTTTGTAGTTATTCTCAACTTTTTCAAAAGGGATAATTGCTCTTTAGTTGTTTTTTCAGAGTTTTCTCTTTGAGAAAGAAAAAAACTTTGAACCTCGGCAACGTTCATACTTTTCAACTTTGATAATTGTTTCTTTTCGAGAAATTTGTTTAAAGGCAAGAGAAAAATAACTAAAGCAAAGAGCAATATCTCTGCCACAAGAATTCCGCTTCTGTTGAGACTTTCGTTTGTTAAACAAACTATGCCAAGAATGTCTGATGCAAGAGCAACAAGAAAAGCTATAACGGATGTTAAAATACCCTGTTTTTTAGTTTCTTTATCGTTTTGGTTATTATACATAATTTTTTCCTTTGATGTGTTTTTTGTCATTATATCATTTTCTACATACATAATCAAGAGTGAATTTCAAAACTTAAAATCAAAATTTAAAGTCTTTATGTTTTCAAAATGTAAAGTCTTTCTGTTTTAAAAATTTAAAATCTTTCTGTTTTAAAAATTTAAAAATAAATAACTGTTGCATTTTTCAGAAAGATATGGTATAATTTTTTGGTAAATGTATATTTTAGCTTGATATACGTTTTGTTATTGCTTTATTTTATAAGAAAAAAGCATTTAATCAGTTAAAAAAAGACTACATAATAATCAGTTAAAAAAATGACTACGTAAAATATTTGAATATGAGAAAGGAAATCAAGAAATATGAAAGTTTCCGCATTATTGGGAGAAAGATTTAAAGAAGCACCGTCAGATTGCGTTATAGAAAGCCAAGCCCTTATGGTGCGTGGCGGTTACATTAAATCGGTTGGAACGGGTGTTTTTTCTCTTTACACCCCTGCAAAGCGTATTACGAAGAAAATTGAAAACATTATGAGAGAAGAAATGGACGCTATTGACGGACAAGAGGTTATGTTTCCCGTAACTATGCCCGCATCTCTCTGGAGTGAATCGGGAAGATATGAAAGCGTTGGTTCAGCTCTTTTACGTTTTAAAGACAGAAACGGAATTGATATGGTTCTCGGTATGACACACGAAGAAGCCGCCGTTCATATGGCTCGTGATGCTGCATCAAGCTATACGAAATATCCTTTTATGATATATCAGATTCAAACGAAATTCCGTGATGAACCTCGTTCTCGCGGCGGTCTTATCAGAACTCGTGAATTTACAATGAAAGATGCATATTCTTTCCATACCTCCGTTGAAGACCTTGAAAGATATTATGACGTTGCATATAAGGCATATGAAAGAATTTTCTCTCGTTGCGGAGTTCCTGAGGTTGTTGCAGTTAAGTCTGACTCTGGAATGATGGGCGGAAGAATTTCCCACGAATTTATGCTTCTTACGGATATTGGTGAGGATACAATAGTTATTTGTCCCGAATGTGGATACAGATCAAATATGGAAGCGGCAGATTGCGTTATAGAAAACGCTCCTTGTGCTATGGAAGCTCTTGAAGAGGTTTATACTCCCAATCAGAAAACAATAGAAGAGGTTTGTACGTTCCTTGGTGCAGATTCTGTTAATTCCTGCAAGGCTGTTCTTTATCAGAGAAATGTTGATGATTCCCTCGTTATCGTTTTCGTAAGAGGCGACCTTGAAGTTAACGAAACAAAGCTGAGAAATTATATTTGTGCAGAGGTTCACCCCGCTGTTGTTGACGAAACAATGGGAGTTTGCCCAGGATTTATTGGTCCTTTAGGACTTCCCGAAAACATAACGGTTGTTTATGATGAATCTCTTAAAACCCTTAATTCCTTTGTTGCGGGTGCAAACAAAGAGAATTATCACTTCAAGGGAATGAATATGGCTCGTGATATTGGCAACGTTGAATACGTAAGCGTTGCAAAAGCCGTTGAGGGTGGAATCTGCCCTGTTTGCGGAAAACATTCCATAACAATAAGCCGAGGCATTGAGGTTGGAAATATATTCCAGCTTGGAACAAAATATACAGAATCTATGGGTATGCAATACCTTGATAAAGACGGTGAACTTAAATATCCTATTATGGGTTGTTATGGAATTGGCGTTGGTAGACTTGTTGCATCTGTTTGTCAGGTGAGCCGAGATAAATTTGGCCCTATCTGGCCAATGACTATTGCTCCTTGGCAGGTTCATCTTTGTGCTTTAAGAGTTGACGATCCCGCTGTTAAGGAAACAGCAGATAAGCTGTATGAAGAGCTTAAAAAACTTGGCGTTGAGGTTATTTATGACGACAGAAACGTAAGTGCGGGTGTTATGTTCTCCGATGCAGACCTTTTGGGCGTTCCTCTCAGAATGATAGTAAGCCCAAGAACTCTTTCAAGAGGTGCTGTTGAGCTTGTTACACGTGATAAATCTATGTCTAAAGACGTTGCTCCCGAAGATGCGGCAACAGAAGCTCTTAAAACCGTTCGTGAAATGATAGACGCTATTAACTCTAAATAATAAGCCTTTTTAGGTTGCTTTAAAAAAGCGTTTTTAGAAAATGACTTTTAAAATAAGCCTTTATATTTAAAAACAAATTCTCCCTTGAAGAATTTCAAGGGAGAAAATTGTTTCTATAGGAATTTAAGGTTTTTCAGAATATAAATTAAATAATTCACACTTCAAAGAAGATAAGATTTTTAAATAATTTACACTTCAAAGAAGATAAGATTTTTAAATGATTCACACTTCAAAGAAGATAAGGGCTTTAAAAAATTATTATTAGCTGATAATTAAATTTATTTTGCTCCTAAAAAGATGCTCTTAACTCTGAGATAGTCTGTTCCGTCAATGTTTTCGTTTCCGTCAACGTCTGCGGCTTTTGCAAAAGCACCTTCAAGTTTATACGTTCCTAAAAATTCGCCTTTAATTCTGAGGTAGTCTGTTCCGTCAACGGTTCCTTCGCCCGTAACGTCTCCTTTAACTATAACTGTTAAAGAGTCAACGACTTTTCCGTTTACTGTTAATTTAACCAAACAACCCGTTCCAACTGTTGCAGAATCTGTTAAGGCGTTTCCTTCAAAATCATAAATTGAAAGGTTTTCGTTGTCAAACTGAGAAATAACGTCTTTTGCAGTTTTTCCCGAAGCAACGCCCATAAGGTCTGTTCCGTCTTTAGAAAGTGTTGAACCGTCTTTAATAACAAGCTCTGTTTTTGTGGAAGTATCTTTTTTAGTTAACGTAAAAGCTCTTGTGTCGGAAAGCTCAGTTCCATATAATTGAATTGTTGATTTGTCGCTGCTGTTAATATCAACAAGTCTGTTTGTATAATATGGGCTTATATAAACGTATCCGTTTATTTCATAAAAACGGAATCTTTGAGCAGCCCAACCGTTATCGTCATACATTCCTATTGTGCTTCCGTCTGAATGTAAAGTGAAAGTAACGTCAATACATTTTCCCGAAGTACCCGTTATTTTGTATGTAAGAGTGGATTTATCATATTGGAAATGTAAAAGCTGGTTATCAGCATACGTTGTTGGTTGAGCGATGATAGAACCGCCCATATCTGTGAATGTTGTTCCAGATGCTTTTCCGGTGAGATATCCGTAGAAATCGTCTCCGAAATAAGTTGGAGAGTATGTATTATTAACAATTCCGTCTGTTACAATTTCAAACATCTGAGCGTTTAATGCGGTGGAATCTGTTTTGTTAAGCTCTTGCAAAGTCATATCGAAAGCAGTTCCGTCCATATGACAAACTGTATGTGTATAACAAGGCTTGATATAATAATATCCGTTTCCTTGTTCACTTGGAAGAACATAGAAGCTCTGAGGTCTGAGCCCGTTATATGCACAAAGGTCAACTGTTGTTCCAGCCTTTAATTCGCCATATAAAACGTCAAGATTAAGCCCCGTTGAAACTGATTTGAATTCATATGAACCGTCTGCACGTTTTTCCATTACCCATTTTTGTTCATCGCCATACGTTGCCTCTTTGAAAACAACGCTTGAGCCTTCTGCCGTCATAAGAAGTCCTGAGGCTGGGTTGCGAACGAAAACAGACGTTGTTTGACCAAAATCATAATACCAATTACTGTAATCGTTGTTAAATTTCAAAATTTCAAATGCTCTTGCGTTGAGTGAAACTTCGTTTGTTCCCGTGTTTTCACCGCATAATTCAAGGTTGTTAGTATATGCGTTAACGTCAAACACCTTTTTAGAGCCAACTGTTCTGAAAAAGAAATGTCCGCGAGTGAAATAAACGTAAAATCTTTGAGGTTCAAGTCCGTTGTAGTCGCAAAGCCAGATAGCTTGATTATCAGCATAATTTGCATATGGAACGTCAACCCACTGTTCTTTTGCTTCGTTGAGAATTGAATAAGAGCCGTCATCTGAGTTATAGAAGAAATGCCATCTCTGTGTTTCGTCAAATTTTCCTTCCGCAGAAACGAGATAACCGTCTTTGTCTGTTAAGTAATTTCCCGTTGCAGACTGTCTTATCCAAGCAACGAAATTTTCACCAAGATAAAGGGGAGAAACGCCTTCGAGCTTGTTTGACGTTGTATTTGATGCATCGGGCGTTATTCCGATCATAGAAAGCATACCCTTTGCTATACCAAAAGCAATTTCTTCAAAATATTGGTCGAAAATAGCGTTGTCGTTATTGTTGCTTATAAACCCCGTTTCAATAAGGCAAGAAGGCATATTTGGTTCTCTCACCATATGGAAGTTTTCAGATTTAACGCCTCTGCTCCAGAAAGGAACTTTTTCCAAAACGCTGTTATATACGGCTGTTGCAAAAAGTGCTGAGGGGGACGTTGATGATAAGCTGTTGTGATAGAAAATAGAAAGTCCCTTTGCCGTGGGATCAGAAAAGAAATTTCTGTGTATGCTTATGAGATATTTATGATTGCCTGAATTAGCCATAGAGCTTCTTTCAGCGAGCTCGAGATATTTATCTGTTGTTCTCGTGTATGTAACCGTTGCGTATTGGGATACAATTTCTCCAACCCTTAAAGAAAGGCGAAGAGTATCGTCTGCTTCTTCACGGTATGGATCAGAACCTAAAGCGCCCGAATCACGTCCACCGTGTCCTGGATCGATTATAAAGGTTTCTCCATATGCTTTTGCTTCAATTACGCCAAAAAATGAAAGACAAGGCAATACCATAAATAAAACCAAAAGGGATGCAATGATTTTTCTTGAATTGGATTTATAATCCATTATAAATACCTCCGTTTGTTTTTTGTGAAAAAATTAGTGCATTTCCATATTTTTATTATATTATTTATTTTTTTATCTGTCAAGTATAAACAAAAGAATATATTTTTTTTTACATTGTATTCCAAAATTATTCTGATTTTTCGTATAATAATCAGATAGGTTTGTTGTATGATTTGTAATCTATTATAATCTTCTAACTTTTATAATCTGCTTGTTGTATTGATATTATAGGAGGAAAAATTGAAAACAGAAAAAGAATTTTTAGAATCGGTCTACCGAAAATATAACGTTTCCCAAAAGAAAAAAGCGAGAAAAAGAAAGATTTTCGTTTCTTTTGCATTGTTTTTGATTATTTGCCTTTGCGCAAATTTATCATTATTCTTTTTTAATGACAAAACGCCCGAAACAACGTTTTCGGACGATTTTCCCTCTGTTGAACTTTCAAAGGAAAATGAAAGCAAAGAGTCTTATTCATCTGAAGAAAAATACGTTTCAGAAGACAATTCAAAGTCTGAAAACGTTTCAGAAGATAAAAACGTTTCAGAAGATAAAAACATTTCGGAAGATGAAAACGTTTCAGAACCCTCGTTTGATGCTTTGGAAAATGAAAGAATAGTTTACAGTGAAAACCTTCTGATAAATACGTCTTCCCAATCTTTTCAAGGAGGCAAGGAGACTTCAAGCTGGGTTAATTGTCAAAATATGAACTATTTTTTTGCCAGAGAAGAATTTGACGGAGTTTATTATTACGTTGGAATAAAAGCAACGATGACCTCAGCAGAAGAAACGGAAGAAAATGAAACGGAAGAAAATAATGAATTTATCAATGAATTTGGAACAAAGGCGTTTAAAGAAAAAAATATCTTAGAGCTTAAAGAACATTTTGAAAATCTTGGTCTTTTTGTTGAATATATGGAAGAATATGATTTATTCGTAACGTATATAAAAGAAAACGACATTGAAAGACTTCAAACGGATAAAGCTAAATTGTTTGTTTATCATTTGCCGTTGGATTTCAAAGACGAGTTGCGTGGATTGTTTATCTGAAAAAATAAATATCAATATTAAAGAAAGGGGGCGGGAAAAATGGATTCTGAAAAAAGCGGAGAAGAGTTGTCATTAAATGAATTTGAGCAAACAACAGAAACAAAAGAAATAAACAATTTATATGAAAAGTATCTTGGCGGCGATGAAAAAGCGTTTGAACAGCTTATGGTTTTCATATATAAAGACCTTATATTTTTCATAAACAGATATGTAAACGATATTTATACCGCCGAGGATTTGGCAGAAGATACTTTTGTTAAACTTCTTGAAAACAAAAAACGCTTTGATTCAAGTCGTTCATCTCTAAAAACCTTTCTTTTTACCGTTGGAAAAAATCTTGCTTTGGATTATCTTAGAAAAAACAAGAAAACCGCTTTTTCCCTCTCCCTTTCTGAAAATACGGATATTCCTTCTGAGGAATTGGAATTGGCAGACTATATTATAAAAAAAGAAAACAGCCGTTTACTTTATTCTGCCGTTAAAAATCTTCCTCCTTTGGAAAGCAAGGTGATACATTTGCTATATTTTGAAAATATGTCATACAAGGAAATATCAAAAATATTGGAAATACCTGTAAAAACCCTTTATGAACTATCAAGAGCCGCAAAAGAAAAATTAGAAAAGAAATTGAAAAACGTCAACTAACTGAAAGCCAACAAAAAATTATAAAGGAATATATAAAAGGTTTTCTTGGGAATAAAACGGTTTTCTTAGGAATTTACTATAAAAATAGACTATCTTGAATTTGTTTAACGTTCAAGATAGTCTTTAATTTTAGCTTATTTCTCTTGCTCCGCTTTGGAAAGCAAGTTTAATTTTAATATAGTCTGACGCATTAACAACTCCGTTGCTATCAACGTCTGCGGCGGCAAACTGTGCACCGTCAAGATGCTTTAAGTTTTTGAAATATCTCAAAACAGTTTGATAATCTGTTTTTGAAACGATTCCGTCTCCGTTCAGGTCGCCTTTAACAACCGTTTCATATTCTTTTCCTCCAACAGAAACAACAAAACCCGTTCCAACGAAATCCACCAAATTGTCAGTTATAGTTTCGGAATATTTGTCCTTTATTTCTGCATCTTTTCCAATGCTTGTCAAAACTTCTGTAACCGTTGAAGAAAGAGAAATGTCTGTTGCAAAATTGTTTGAAGCATCAAATAAAACGTTAGTTATGGATTTGAATGAATATTTGTTTTTCTTCGCATAGCTTTCTGCATACGAGCCTTTATATCCACAAATAACCATATTTTTATTACATCCCGAAAACGCCGTTGAATCGATTGATTTTACTGCGGCGGGGATTATTATTTCTGAAAGGGATTTTTTGTTTTTAAATGAATTTGCATTAAGAGCAGATACTCCCGCGGGAATTGCCGCAATTTTTGAATTGCCTGTATATTTTTCTAATTTTGAACCGATAACAATAAAATCAAAATTGTCGAGAACGGTTACTGCACATTCAACGCCCATTCCGTTTACAGTTTCAGCAAGAACGTTTGTAACGCCCGTTTTGTTTGCTGTAATTGTTCCTTCAGAAACGGAAACTCCGTTTTTGTTTGTTGTCCATTCAATGCTGCTGTTGGCGTTTGACGGCTGAACCGTTGCTTTAAGGGTGAAAGAAGAACCAAGACCTATTGTTATTCTTGAAGCGTTGATTGAAACGGAAGTTGGCATAATGGATGCCGCAATTTCCCTTGCTTTGAGAATTTCTTTAGCTATTGCATCGAAAATAACAAGATTATGTGATTCGATTGTTTTAATAAGCTCGTTAGGGTAATTCTTTGAAGTTGCATACCCTGTTGAATATACGTATTTACACGCAGCCTTATAATCTCTCAATCCTATAAATACTTCGTATCTGTCTGAATTGAGGAAGAGCTTACTGTGGTCATCAACGCTCTCTGCCCAGCTGTCGTATGCTCTGAAAAATCTTTTTCCGCCGCCCTTGACAGCGTCTGCATATGTGTTGTATACCTGCTTCGTTGTAGTGCAATAAACCTTGCCTTTCCAGTTTGAAGCCGCCATAATTCCGAATATATTGTTTGCAACAAGGGCGATGTTTCCAACACCCCATCCGCCTTCCCAGACAGATTGTGCGATAGTGAGTGATGATAAAATATCGTTATCTATCATATCTTGTATGGCGAGGGGAATTATAGCTTTAAAGAAATTTCTTTGCTTTCCTGTGAGGTCCATTCCCGCAATAATATCGAGAACTTTTTCTCTGTCAAGCTCCGTATCTCCTTTGAACATCTGGATAACGTCTTTTTCTGTATAGCTTTTTGCTTTTGTGATTGGAAAAGGTATACTTACAGAAAGTACAAATGCAAGGAGCACGGAAGCTATAATGCGTATTGTCTTGTTTTTCTGCATAATACTGTTGATTTCCTTTCTTTAGGCTTTTGGCTTTTGCTTTTCCCTTTGTTTGTTGATTTTGGGAAAAGGCTTGATATAGCTTTTCGTGTATAAAAAGCATTGACATAAGAAAATGCCAATATTCATTTTTTTAGAAAAAATACAGTTTCTATCTAAATCGGTGAATCAAAAACGCTGTTTTTAGGGAAAAATGAAATATCTTCTGTTCCCGCTGTCGAAACTGTATACACAGAGGTAGTTTCATCATAAGATACAGATAAGCAGGTGTATTTTTCAACAACCTCCATTGGAAGATAACATTCTCCGTTTTTATACAATATAGGAGAATCAACGCGTATCCACGTTCCGTTTACAACGATTACGTTCAATTCAGGGGTTATCTCCATTGTTTCCGTTCCCGATGGGTTGGAAATTGTTATTCCTTTTTTATCTCCAACTGCTTTAACTCCAACGATTCCATCTAAGGCGGTAAGCGGAAAATATCCTTTTTTAACAATCTTTGAATCTCCGTCTTTAACGGTGTATGCCTTAGTTTGCCTTTGCGTTCTCAGCTTCAAAGTACATTCTTCGCTTTTTTCAGAGTTTCTGAATGAAAACATAAAAGCAGAGGCAATAATCAAAGAGAACGCTGAAACCAAAACTGCGGTTGCAATCAATAGATGAAATATTTTTTTTATTGCAAAAAATACTTTCGCTCTTTTCTTTTTTCTTTTTTTGTTGTAAGACATTATATTTTACCGTTTTTAAATTCCATATTTTTCAGTATTTTTGTTTTCAACCAAGCGTATAACTTTTATACGGGGATAAAACACTGTAAAATCAAGTGTATATACAATTTTTATGTTCCTTATATAAGGGTGGATGAATACACCACCACACGACACAGAGACATAATACCACAAAAAAAGATAAAATGGAAGAGTTTTTTGAAAAAAAGTTGAAAATTTTTATATTATAAACATTATCAAACAGAAAAAAATCTTATTTTGAACTTTCCGATTCGGAAATTGAAAGGGGAAAAATGATTGAAAAATATTCTGAAAGTGCCAAAAAAGTGCTTTATGGTTCACTTAATGCATCGTCTGAAATGGGGCATTCATACATTGGAAGCGAACATCTGCTTCTTGGAATATTAAACGAAGAAGGAAGTTTTTCTGCTTCTGAGCTTAATAAAAGAGGAGTTTGTTACAAAATTATAAAGAAGAGAATAATATCTATATCGGGAATTTCGGCTCTTTCGGGAAATTCATCAGATGATTTTGAAGTTTTTTCAGATGAAAACAAAAGCTGTGGAAAAATAAGGCGTGGAAATGAATTAAAGGCTATTGTTGAAAAAATGACTCCGAAATGCAAAGCCATAATAACAAAGGCAGAATCAATAGCGACAAACAGAAACAGCCTTGATGTTTTGTCAGAACATATTCTTCTTTCTCTTTTAAAAGAAGAATGTGTTGGATTAAAGCTGATAACCGCTGTGGGAGTTGAGCCTTCAGAATTATATAGATGTATTGAAAATCACCTTGAAAAAAGCTCTTTTAAGCCAAAGGCGGTTTCTACTCCTATTCTTGATAAAATTTCCGTTGATTTAACGGAAAAGGCTTCAAAAGGACTTTTAGATCCTGTTATCGGTAGGAAAGAAACAGAGGAAAGACTTGTTAGAATACTTCTACGAAAAGGAAAAAATAATCCTTGTCTTATTGGTGAGGCAGGAGTGGGGAAAACAGCTATTGTTGAAGGTCTTGCAATGAGAATTGCAAAGGGAGACGTTCCCGAAGAGCTTCTTGATTCAAGAATCGTTTCTCTTGATATCTCGTCAGTTGTTGCGGGGACGAAATACAGAGGAGAATTTGAAGAAAAGCTAAAAAGTGTAATTGAAGAAGTAAAGGCGGCGGGAAACGTTATTCTGTTTATTGATGAAATACATTGCGTTGTTGGAGCAGGTGCAGCTGAGGGAGCGATAGATGCTTCAAACATTTTAAAACCACCTTTAGCAAGGGGAGAAATTCGCCTTATTGGTGCAACAACTTTGAAAGAATACAAAAAGCATATAGAAAAAGACGGTGCGTTTGACAGACGTTTCAGAAAGATAAACGTAAAAGAACCAACGCCCTTTGAATGTGAAGAAATTCTGAAAGGAATAAGACAAGGGTTCGAGCTTCACCACGGAATGATAATATCAGACGAGGCGATATCTGCCGCTGTTTCTCTTTCTGTGAGATATATTTCAGATAGATTTCTCCCTGATAAAGCAATAGATTTAATCGATGAGGCTTCTGCAAGGGCGAAAATTTTCAGAAAATCAAAGGTTGTTGAAAAAATCGATGTTGAATGTGTTCTTGAGGAGATGACGGGAATACCAACTTCCGTTATAAACAGAAGTGAGAGCGAGGGGATTCTCGCCCTTGAAAAAGAAATGAGAAAAAGGCTTTTAGGACAAGAAAAAGCAATTCGCGTTCTGTGTTCAGCGGTTAAAAGAATGAAAACGGGAATTAAAGACCAATCAAAGCCCATAGGAACGTTTTTGTTTGCAGGACCTCCGGGAGTTGGAAAAACCGAATGTGCAAAGGTTTTATCTGAGGTTCTTTTTGGAGATTTGCGTTCTATGATAAAATTTGATATGTCGGAATATTCCGAAAAACAAAGTGCATCCAAATTGATTGGTGCTCCTCCCGGTTATGCGGGTTACGGAGAGGGGGGACTTCTCACTGAAAAGGTGAGAACTAATCCATATTGCGTTTTGCTTTTTGATGAAATAGAAAAAGCACATCCCGATGTTCGCTCAGTCCTTTTGCAAATAATGGATGACGGAATATTAACCGATTCAAACGGAATAAAAGTCAGCTTTTCAAACTGTATAATAATATTAACTTCAAATTCTGTTTGTGATGGTTTGTTTTCAAGCCGTGTTGGATTTATAGGCGAGGGAGAAAGATCCAAAAAAGAGCGTGAGATTGCAAAAAAATCCTTATCAGCAGAACTTGCAGACAGAATAGACGAAGTTGTTGTTTTTGAAAAATTAACTGTTTTTGCTTTAGAAAAAATAGCTGCAATACAAAGCCGAATGTTAATGAGCCGTCTTGCTGAGAGAGGGGTTTCTCTTGATTTTGATGAGAGCTTCATAAAAGCCTCGGCGGAAGCGTGTTTCAGAGATGGCGGCTCTGCAAGGGAAATAAAGCGTATTCTCGTGCGTGAAACGGAAGAATTGATTTCAGAAGAGCTTCTGTCCGATTCCTTCGACAAAGAGAGAGGGGGAACTATATATCTCGAAAACGGAAAAAGTAAATTCAGAAAAAAATAATAAATTTTCGTTTTATCTATTGACAAAATGGAAAAAAAGTAGTATTCTCTTTGGCAACAGAGTAAGATTCTGCGCGTGAAGTGCTGTCGAAACGGGGAGTTGTTCGTCAGACGAAAAGCTATGCTTGCGGTGTGGAGTCTGCATCCCGCTGTTGGGTTGTATATTGCTGTTTAATTTTAAACTCCTCTTGGATTTTTTTCCTTTCGAGGAGTTTTTTGTTTTGGAGTGTATAATGAAAAGAGATTACCGTAAAAACCATATAATAAAAATATGTGTTTGTGCAATGCTTGTGGGTATAAGCGTTGTTATTGGCGCACTGTGCAGAAATTTTTTGAGTCTAACGCCTACTATAAGAATAACTTTTGAAAATCTTCCCGTTATACTATCGGGAATTTTATTCGGCCCCGTTTATGGTATGGCGTGCGGAACTTGTACAGATCTGGTGAGCAGCGTAATAACGGGACAAAATATAAACCCAATAATAACGGTTGGTGCGCTTTCAGTTGGTCTCGTTTCAGGACTTGTGGCGAAGCTGTTGAATAAAACGAATATAAGCTGCAACGTGAAAAACATACTTGCTTGTGTTTCAGCTCACGTTGTTGGTTCTCTTTTTATAAAAACTTTTGGTTTACATCTGTATTATTTTTCAACAATTTCTTTTTGGTATCTTTTCGGCACAAGATTTTTAGTATATCTACTTATTTGTATCGTTGAATGTATAATGATTTCATTGGTTTATAAATATATAAAAGGTTTATCAAGTTATGAATTGTAAAGAAGCAATAGAGTATATCCATTCTGTTTCGTGGAATAAAAGCAGACCTGGGCTTTCTCGAATAACTGAATTAATGAGGCTGATGGGGAATCCTGAAAAAAAATTAAAGTTTGTTCATATCGTTGGAACAAACGGCAAAGGCTCAACGGCAAAAATGCTTTCTTGTATTTTAACAGAAGCTGGATATAAAACGGGCTTGTTCGTTTCTCCATACGTTTTAAGGTTTAATGAAAGAATACAGCTTGACGGAGAAATGATTCCCGATGAAGAGCTGTCCGAGATAACTGAATACGTAAAAAAATATGCAGACTCAATGGAAGATCATCCAACTGAGTTTGAGCTTGTAACAGCAATAGGATTTGAATTTTTTTCAAGACAAAAAGCAGATGTTGTTGTGCTTGAAGCGGGAATGGGCGGAGAATTGGACTCAACAAACGTTATTCCGTCTCCAAATCTTGTTATAATAACTGAGATTGGTCTTGACCATACGGCTGTTCTTGGAAAGACAATCGAAGAAATTGCTGAAACAAAAGCTGGGGTAGTAAAGGAAGGAACAAAAGTGCTTTCTTTTGCAACCTGCGAAGAATCTGAAAACGTAATACGAAAAAAATGTAGCGAAAAAAACGTTCCTTTGTATAATCCCGATTTCGAGAAGGTTGTTTTGAGAGAATCTTCATATGAAAAATTGTGCGTTGACGTGGGAGAATATAAAAATATCGAGGTTTTTTTGTCGGGGAAATATCAGCTAAGAAACGTTGCGGGGGTTGTAAAAGCTGCCCAGATTCTGAAAAGTGATTTCAATATAAGCGATGAATCCATTGTTAAAGGAATAAAAAATGCCGTTTGGAATGGTAGATTTGAAACTCTTTGCAACAATCCTCTTTTTATAACAGATGGCGGACATAATCCGCAAGGGATACGTGCCGCGGTGGATAGCTTTAAAATGCATTTTGGAAACGAGAAGGCGTTGGTGATTTTTGGCGTGATGGCTGATAAGGACGTTGAAAAGGTCGTTTCAATTGTGAGTGAAATAGCAGACGAGGTTATAACCGTAACGCCTGATAATCCAAGAGCAGCAAAAAGCGAAGAGCTTTCAAAGGCGTTTTTGTCCTTTGGAATTAATTCGATAGATGGTGGAAGCGTAGCAAACGGTGTGATTCTTTCTTTGAGAGAAAACAAGGGGAGAAAGATATTTGCTCTCGGCTCTCTATATATGTATCCCGAAATAAGAAAAAGCCTGAAAAACAAAGAAAAATAAAAAAATAAATACTTTTTTAGGGATTCAAACATAAATTCTGATGGAAATAATCTGAGTAACCAAAAAAGATTAAAAAAAGTTTTGTAAAAAAGCGTGGTTAAAGTGGCAAAAATGGGCGATAGAGAGATAGAAAAGAGAGTAGGGCAAAAAAAGTCGAAAAAAAAACAAAAAAAATTGAAAAAAGGTATTGACAAATAGAAAAAGATGTGGTAGAATAGCGAAGCTGTCCGCGAGGGGAGCACAAGAACCTTGAAAATTGAACAACGGAGAGACGGAGG
>JAZNJM010000014.1:0-24791 GCA_045578045.1 Eubacteriales bacterium
AGCATTGATACAAGATTAAAGTTCAAAAGAAAGGAGTCTTTATAATATGTTGAACGTAGCATTACCCAAAGGAAGACTTGGTGACAAAGTATATAATCTTTTGGCATCAATAGGCTATGAATGTAAAGAAATCCTTGAAGACAGCAGAAAACTGATATTCGTAAACGAAAAAAATGGAGTAAAATATTTCCTTGTAAAACCATCTGACGTTGCTATATACGTTGAAAACGGTGCTGCTGATATTGGTGTTGTTGGAAAAGATATTCTTTTAGAATCTGAAGCAGACGTATATGAGCTTTTAGATCTTGGATTCGGAAAATGCAAAATGTGTGTTGCTGCAAAAAACGATTTCAGAGAAAACACTTCAAGACCGTTGAGAGTTGCAACTAAATTTACTAATATTGCAAAAACATATTATGATTCAAAAAATCGTGAAATAGAAATTGTAAAGTTAAATGGTTCTGTTGAACTTGCACCCATATTAGAGCTTTCTGATGTTATAGTTGATATTGTTGAAACGGGTAAAACTCTCGTTGAAAACGGATTATCTGTTAAAGAGGAAATAGTTCCAATAAGTGCAAGGCTAATAGTAAATAAATCAAGTTATTTTTTCAAATCAGATGAAATTAATAAAATTGTCAAAGAGCTTGGCGGTGAAAATAAATGATAACGATATATAAAGACAATATTGAGCTTGATAAAATTTTAAACAGAGAAATTCAATCCTACGGTGATTTTGAAAAAATAGTTAAAGACATTATTTCAAAAGTAATCCTTGAAGGAGATAAAGCCGTTCTTGAATATTCAAAAAAATTTGATTGTCCCGAATTGGAAAGCCTTCAAGTATCAGAACAAGAGCTTGAAGAAGGATATAAAAACACTTCATCAGAATTGATTTCTATTTTAAAAGAAGCAAAAGAAAATATTGAGTTTTTTCATAAACATCAATTAAAAAGCGGTTTCAGAATTGAAAAAGAAAATGGAGTTATTCTTGGACAAAAATATACACCAATAGAAAAGGTTGGTATATATGTCCCTGGAGGAACAGCAGCATATCCATCAACAGTTCTTATGAATGCTATTCCAGCAAAAATTGCAGGTGTTTCTGAAATTGTAATGGTAACACCTTGTGGAAAAGATGGAAAAATTAAAAACGAAATTCTTGCTGCTGCAAAACTTTGTGGAATTAATAAGATATTTAAGTGTGGAGGAGCTCAGGCAATTGCTGCTCTTGCATATGGAACGGAAACAATACCCGCGGTTTATAAAATTGTTGGTCCTGGGAATATCTTTGTTGCTCTTGCTAAAAAAGAGGTTTTCGGAAAGGTTTCTATTGATATGATAGCTGGTCCAAGCGAAATCCTTATTATAGCCGATAAAACAGCAAATCCAAACTACGTTGCCGCTGACCTTTTATCACAAGCGGAACACGACAAATTAGCAACTGCCGTGCTTGTTACAGACAGCGTTGAATTAGCATCAAAAACATCAGAAGCTATTGAACAAAGAATTGAAAAGCTACCTCGAAAAGATATTGCAAGAGCTTCAATAGATACAAACGGTAAAATTATTATTGTTGAAAACATTGATAAGGCAATTGAAATAAGCAATAAAATTGCTCCTGAGCATTTGGAAATATGCGTAAATGATCCATTCAACTATATAGACAAAATAAAAAATGCGGGTTCTATCTTTATGGGGCATAATACGCCTGAGGCTATAGGAGACTATTTTGCTGGTCCTAACCATACGTTGCCAACAGGCGGCAGTGCAAAATTTTCTTCACCCTTGTCTGTTGATGATTTTGTTAAAAAATCAGCATATTCTTTTTATTCACATTCTGCAACTCTCGAAGCTATGAATAAAATTTCAAAATTTGCTCAATGTGAGGGACTAAATGCCCACGCTGAAAGTGTTTTAATAAGGGGTGAAAATATATGAGCCGTTTCTTTTCAAACGAGCTTAAAAATCTTGTTCCGTATACCCCAGGGGAACAGTTGGAAGGGAATTATATAAAACTTAATACAAACGAATCTCCTTTTCCACCTTCTCCAAACGTATTAAAATCAATCACCCATAACGAATTAAACAGATTGAATTTATATTCAGATCCAACGTGTTTTGCTCTCGTAAATTCCATAGCAGATTTTTATGGTGTGGAAAATAGAAACGTTGCTGTTGGAAACGGAAGTGATGAAATATTAGCATTTGCTTTTAGAGCTTTTGGTGAGCACGGATTTATTTGTCCATCAATTACATATGGTTTTTATCCCGTTTTTGCCGATTTCTTTTCTGTTGAGCTTGATATCGCTCCTATGAAAAAGGATTTATCCATTGATTGTGAAGCTCTTATAGAAAGTAAGAGGAATATTATTATAGCAAATCCAAATGCTCAAACGGGAACGTATCTTGATATTGAAGAAATTGAAAAAATAGTCTCTTCAAATAAAGAAAGACTTGTTATCGTTGATGAAGCGTATATAGATTTCGGTGGAAAAAGTGCTGTTTGCCTTATAAACAAATATGATAATATTTTAGTTGTTCAAACGTTTTCAAAATCAAGAAATCTTGCGGGTGGAAGAATAGGGTTTGCAATTGGTTGTGAGGACTTAATAAAAGATATTAACACAATGAAGTTTTCATTTAACCCATATAATGTAAATAGACTTTCCATTCTCGCAGGTGCTGAATCGATGAAGGATAAGGAATATTTTAAAAAATGCACAGATGAAATTATAAAAACAAGAGAATATTTTAAATCTGAATTAAAAGCGTTGAATTTTGAATACATAAATTCCCTCTCAAACTTTGTTTTGGCAAAGCACCCTGAAAAAAATGGAAAAGAATTATATTCAAAGCTAAAAGAAAATGGATTTCTTGTAAGGCATCTTGGGGGAGAAATTTCAGATTATATAAGAATAACAATCGGAACAAAAGAACAAATGAATAAATTGTTGGATTGTTTAAAAACGATTCTGAAAAATTATCTTTAGTTTAAAAATCAAAAATTATATGTTAGGAGCTTATAATGAGAAGAGCGGTTATAGAAAGACAGACAGCTGAAACTGATATATATATGAGACTCGATATAGATGGCTCAGGAGAATATGAAGTTGAAACAGGTATAGGTTTTTTTGATCATATGCTTGAGTTGTTTTCCAAACACAGCGGATTTGACCTTTCCATCGGTTGCAAAGGAGACTTAAACGTTGATATGCATCACACTGTTGAAGATATAGGAATATGTCTTGGAAAAGCGTTTTTAGAGGCTTGTGGAAATTTTGCTGGAGTATACAGATATGGTGATATAATTTTACCAATGGACGAATCTTTGGTTCTTTGTGCTGTTGATTGTGGAGGAAGGTCTTTTTTAGGGTTTGATGTTGATATACCAACAGAAAAGGTTGGAGCTTTTGACACAGAGCTTGTTAAAGAGTTTTTTATTGCCTTTACTTCTAATGCTAAAATAAATATTCATTTTAAACTTCTTTCGGGAAATAATTCTCATCATATAATTGAAGGAATTTTCAAGAGCTTTGCAAGAGCCTTAAAGAAAGCTGTTGAAATTGATCCTAAAGCTAATGGTGCTGTTCCATCAACAAAGGGGGCAATTGTATGATAGCTATAATTGATTATGGCGTTGGAAATTTATTTTCTCTTTGTGCTTCACTTGATTATCTTAATATAGAGTCAGTTGTAACAAACGATATAGAAATACTTAAAAAATGCGATAGAATAATACTTCCAGGTGTTGGAGCGTTTGGCGATGCATATAAAATGCTTGAGAAAACAGGTTTGATTCCGTTTTTAAAATCAACAACAAAACCTGTTCTTGGTATTTGTTTAGGTATGCAGCTTTTGTTTGAAAAGAGCTATGAATATGGGGAATATTCAGGACTTGGAGTTATAAAGGGAAGCGTTTGTCCAATTGCTGAAGATATTCCTAAAACATATAAAATTCCCCATATGGGTTGGAATTCTCTTCAATTTAGAAAAGAAAGCCGTCTTTTCAAATATGTTGAAGAGGGAAGTTACGTTTATTATGTTCATTCATATTACGCAAAAGATTGCAGTGAATCAATAACTGCTGTTAGTGATTATGGTGTAGAAATAACGGGAGCAGTTGAAAATAAAAACTATTATGGAACTCAATTTCATCCCGAAAAAAGCGGAAATACAGGGCTTAATATTTTAAAAGCATTTTCAGAAATATAAAGGAGCAAATATAATGATAATTTTTCCTGCAATAGACATAAGCGGAGGCAACGTTGTTCGTTTATATAAAGGTGATTATAACAAAATGACTGTATATGAAGGAGAACCTTGTGAAGTTGCAAAAGAATATGAATCTGTTGGTGCAACCCATCTTCACGTTGTTGACCTTGATGGCGCAAAAAGTGGTTCAACGGATAATTTTGCTTCAATAGAAAAAATAATAAAAGAAACTAATCTTTTTGTAGAGGTTGGAGGCGGAATAAGAGATGAAGAAAGAATTAAGCTCTATTCCGAGCTTGGTGTTAAAAGAGTTATCCTTGGAACAGCTGCAATAAATAATCCTGCTTTTGCAGAAGAAATGGGCAAAAAATACGGAGATTTAATTGCTGTTGGCGTTGACGTTAAGAATGGAATGGCTGCAACAAACGGTTGGACAAAAACGAGTAATGTTGGCGGATATGATTATTGCCAAAAACTTCCTTCTATGAATATAAATACAGTTATTTATACGGATATATCAAAAGACGGAACAGAAAGTGGAACAAATATTGAAGCGTATAAAGAACTTGCAAAAATTGAAAATTTGAATATTGTTGCTTCTGGAGGAATAACGTATTATAATGAAATTGAAGAATTAGCTAAAATTGGAATATATGGAGCAATTCTTGGAAAATCATTATATAGCGGTACTCTTGACCTGAAAAAAGCATTAGAAATTTGTAAAAAATATAGTTTATGAGGGAATTATGCTTGCAAAAAGAATTATACCTTGCCTCGATGTAAGAGGAAATAAAGTTGTTAAAGGGATAAATTTTGAAGGTGTTCGCGATGTCAGCGATCCCGTTGCCCTTGCTGAATTTTATAATGAATCAGGGGCTGATGAGCTTGTCTTTTATGATATAACAGCCTCTTTTGAAGAGAGGGAGCTTTTCACAGAAATATTAAAAAAGGTTGCAAAAAAAATATTTATTCCCTTAACCGTTGGAGGAGGAATAAATACTGTTAATGATTTTGACAGAGTTTTGAAATCTGGTGCTGATAAAGTGAGCGTTAACTCAGGAGCAATAAAAAATCCTGAACTTATAAATCTTGCTGCTCAAAGATATGGAAACCAATGTGTTGTTCTTTCGATGGATGTAAAGCGTGTTGATGGTAAATTTACTGTTTTTTCTAAAGGTGGAAGAGAAAATACGGGAATTGATGCTATTGAATGGGCAAAAGAAGGTTTTAATAGGGGAGCAGGTGAACTTGTTTTAAATAGTATTGATACAGACGGAGTTAAAAAGGGTTTTGATTTAGAAATGCTGCAAGCTGTTTGCGATGTTGTTGATATTCCTGTTATTGCATCAGGCGGGGCTGGATGTGCTGATGATTTTGTTAAACTATTTAAAACCATAAATAAAGTTGATGCAGGTCTTGCAGCTTCAATTTTCCATTTTAAACAGCTTGAAATAAAGGAATTAAAAACTATATTAAAAAATAATAATATTCCAATAAGAATATAATAAAATCAGGAGATATATATATGAATATTGAAGAATTAAAATTTGACGAAAAGGGTTTAATACCTGCTATTGTTCAAGATTTTTATACTAAAGAGGTTTTAACTCTTGCGTATATGAATAAAGAAAGTCTTGCTATAACCCTTGAAAAAAAATTAACTTGTTTTTATAGCAGAAGCAGAAATGAATTGTGGCTTAAAGGTGAAACCTCTGGTAACTATCAACACGTAGTATCAATAACAGCAGATTGCGATAAAGATGCACTTGTTGTTGAAGTTATAAAAGACGGTCCTGCTTGTCATACGGGAACACAAAGCTGTTTTACATCACCCGTTTTAGAATCTGAAAAAAATGATTTCTCAATTGATTCTCTTTACGAACTTATTTGCGGAAGAAAGAAAGAAATGCCTCAAGGATCATATACAACTTATTTGTTTGAAAAAGGTCTTGATAAGATTCTTAAAAAAATCGGTGAAGAAACAACAGAAGTTATAATTGGTTCAAAAAACAGTAAAGAAGAAGAGATATACGAAATTGCAGATCTTGCATATCACGTTCTGGTTCTTATGGCTGAAACAGGCGTTTCTTTAGAAGATATAAGAAACGAACTTGCAAGTAGACATATTATTGATAAAAAAGTAAAGCAAGAAAAAATGAAATAAAATTAAAGTCAAATCCAAATTGAAATCAAATTCTGATAAAATCCTAATTAGATGATTTAATTATAAATAGCTTTATCTGTTAAGATATTTCTTTACTTTTTGGTTTTTACCTTTGCTTTTCATTAATAGAGACATTGCTAAACTGCAAGATATTATAATTAAAGGATTAATTAACATTGTAGCGTTAAATGATTTTCCCAATAAGCCTATAATGAAAATTATTAAGGAAACGCAAAGAGAGCTTATTAAAGAAGCTAAAATAGGATTGTGTTTATGAATAATCGAGGAGACTATTCCTCCTGATACCCCTCCTGAAATAATGCTCATAACTGATAAAATATCTGAAAATCTTATTGGATTTTTGAATTTCAGAGAAATAGAAGAAAATATAACAGATAATATTAAAATAAATGCTAAGGACGAGATAATTCCGCAAATAACAGCAGGAACTAAATTATCTTTTTGACTTTTACCATTTATACGTTTCTTTTCATACTCAAACATAATAACCCTCTTTTCAAATTAACGTTATAGTTAATTATATGAAAAGAGGGTTTATTATATTACCAATAACTTAATAATAATATTTTGATTGTTGATAAATACTATTCGGAAACGTTTTCAGAGCTATCATCAGGAAGAAAATCGGAAATATCTATGAAAACATCATCCCCGAAGGATTTATAGTTCAGTTTCAATGAAACAGAAAAAGTTCTTTTATAATCTTCATTAGTTCCTTGATGGGCTGGAGAATAAGGAACGGTATCGTAGGCGAAGACTGTATAGGTTGTTTCTCTGCTTAACAATAAATTTTCTTCTGAAATAACGTATTTAAAAACTATATCTGAATACTTTGTAAGGTCTTTTTGTGGTTTCTTCATTCCTGAAAAGGAATATATATCATCACCTAACAGCTGTTGAAGATATAAGTTTTTATCATCATCTGCTTTAACAGTATACATTGTTCCGCCCGATACTTCAGAAGAATCTATGCTGATTAGCTTGTCCATTGAAAACAAATACGCAGGAGCACACATAAACTGATTTAATAATAAATCCTTGTCCATATCAGAGAGAATTTTATATCCATCAGAAACGGAAACGTAGGTATCATCATAAAATGCAATTTTCATTGAAGACGGAGTGTTTAACACAGTTTGAACAATTTCTCCGCTTAATATAGGTCCTGAATATTTTTCATCAAACTTATCAAGAGAATACGTCCCTTGAACAAACATAACAAGCTCTTCTTTTTCTGTGTCTCTGACCTCAAAAACAAAAGAGGCTTTATATTTGTTTTGTAGATTTGTTTTTTCAACAGAGCTATTTATTTTGTTAAAATCGTTTTCAGATACTTCTGAGCAAGATGAAAACAATATTGAAACAACAATAAAGAGAATAAAGAAAATAGTTTTAGATTTTTTAAACGTCTTAATTTTAATCATCTCTTGTTAAAATTTCACCGTTAAGAACTCTTTGATATTTATCAAGAAAAGTAAAAACAGATTTTGCTTTAACGTAATATTTCCCTTCGCCATTAAGTGTATAATAAGCCTTTGTATTTGTAACTCGATAGAAAACCATTTCTGTTGAGCCACCGCCAGCATTTATCGTTATTCTACACATCATATTGGGCTTTTCATCAGCGATATCATAATTATCAACCATATATATAAGCAAAATAGACCCATACATATATTTAAAAGATTGAACATCGATATCCTTTGATGTGCCATTATGAATAAGAGTAACAGCGTTTACGTCTTCTTTTTCAACAGAGCCATCAACGTTGAATCTATAGATTTCGTTTTGATATTCAACTTCGATCCAATTTAGATTGTATACAAAGTTTTTATACAAAAATTGATTGTTAAAGTCCATAACTTCCCAATCAAGCCATTCTACGTTTGATAAACTTAACGTTGATATGCAACCCGTTGAAATAATTTCAGTTATCTTTCCATTGCTGTCATATGTGTATAAATAAGAATATGCGTAGTAATTGCCATCTTCTTGTTCTTCGCTTATTAGAACACGAGATACAATTTTAAATTCTTTTTTATTCTTATCGGTATACGGATATGAATATGAAACGTCAAGTCTTGGAGACGAAAGACCGTATTTTTCTAAAACTTCTTCTGAAAAGCCCTCAATTGTTTCTTTTTTATATGAGCTTAGGGCATCTTCTGAAATACCTTCAATAACCGTTCCCTTAAGAGGAATATCGGTCATTTTATATTCTACAATTTTTTCAGTTGTTAAACTTGCCGCGCTTTGAATGAAATTTGTGAACGCTGTGGAGTTAGGATTTCCAAACTCTTTTCCTATAGGAATTAACTCTTCGGGAGATAAAATTTTCCAAATACTGAAAACTTGGCTTCCATCATCGTCTCCGTCTTCAAGCAATACAACTTGTAATTTTTTGTTTTCCTTTAAAAAGTTAACGTTTATATCGTCAACGGAATATATCCCTTCAATGGAAGAAACTTTATAAACAAGATTACTTTTGAGAAAATCTCCCGCTGATAAAAGTAATCCGTTTTCTATATCATCGTCAAGAATATAAATATGATCTTTACTAAAATATTTTGCGTAGTATCCTTTTCCGTCAAGGGTTTCGTTTCCAATAATAACTTTATGAACAACGCCGTCTGTCTTTAATATTTCAATAACCGCTGTTGCTTTTTCTTCATCTGCGAGACCATATTCTTCTAAGGAAACGGGATCTTCAACCTTTCCGTTTGAAAGCATATAGATTCCCGACATCAATAACCTTGAAAATATTTCAGAATCATATGATAACGTTAAAGCGTTTTCAAAATAAAAGTTTCCTGTTTTAACATCTTGCAAAATCGAAAACGTTCCTTTTTGATTTTTTACACGCATATATTCAACGTCATATCTTGAAGTTATTGAAGGGAAAATAAATGGATTGCCGGTGATAGGACTAACAGTATCACCATCAGTATCATATCCTGAAAGAGCAACAAGAGACGGAGAATCAATTTCTGCTTTGCCATTAAGTGAATTTATAACGTTTATTATCTTTGTTTTATTAAAAGCATATTTTTTTCCGTCATTAAGACAAACAAAAAAATCATCATAAGAAACTTCTATAGTTTTATCTTTTGTTGAAAAAACGATAATATTTTTATCAACGTTGAATTTATTTTTATATTCGCCTTTTTCATCGTGATAAAATGATATTTTATTAGAAACAGAAGCGAGGCTTTCCATAAATCCGTTAATAACGGTTTCATATTCATCAGCTCTTTCGCCGGTATCAACAGCAAGATTCTTATTTACTATAAATTCTCTTAAAGCCGCACCAAGTTTTGCACCGAGTTTTGAAGATGAGGGTAGAGAAAATCCTTCTTTAGCATCCGCGTCTTTTTTATCATCTGTTTTAAACATAAACTCAGGAGTAAAAATATAAACGTCTATTTTTTGAGAATCCATAATATATTCTACTTCCGAATCAGTATAGTCATAATATGAATCTATTGAATCGTCTTTCAATAAGTACGAAACAAGATAATATCCACAAACAACTATAGCAGAAATAATGGAAATTATTATAATAGATTTAATACGTTTATTTAAAATCATTATAAATGACGCCTCCTGAGCCAAACAACTCCACCAATGAGTAATATGAGCGTGGGAATATATAAAGATACTCTTAAAGCCCATTTTTGTGCTACATCGCTTGTTAGAAGCTCTGCGTTCAAAGCCTCTTTATCCAATTTAACATAGGAAATTTCATCTGGAATTATATCGTTATTTGTTGCAGCACGAGCAATTGCATAAAATATATAGGGGTTTCCATATTCACCGCTTGTATACGTTGGTGAGAGAAATTCATCAGAGCCTATTAAGAATACTCTCTTATATACCATAGCGTTGTTTTTTCCAAATTCATAGTTACAGAAAACACCAATCAAAGGTATAGAACCTGTTTCTACAAGTTCATTGTTTGCATAAACAGATGCTTTATCAGATGTTTGAACAGAAACAGCAGAACCCTTAAGCGTAGAATCAACTTTAATTCTGACGGGATCTCTGAAAATGGTTTTAATTGAGGTTGTGCTTACGTTTACTAAAATAGCATTTTCAAGAGAGTTTTTTCCTTGAATGTAGTCTCCAATAACACTATATCCATCATATCCGTTTGAGCTTCCTGTAAGAACACAGTTGTTAACATCCTTAATTTTATGATTTGCTTCAAAGCCTAAACCATATTCTTCCCATAAAAGCTCAGTGAGATTAGGCATATTTGCAGGAGTGCTATCACCAACTATAACAGCAAGACTCTTGAAAGTATTAACAAAATCATCTAATTTATTTATTTCTGTTTTTACGTCAGCACCTATACTTGTGTTATAACCTTGAAAATCACTTTTTGGATTGCTTATAACAACAAGGTCTGTATTATCGGGAATATCTCCGCTTGAAAGATCAGTAGCTATTATTTTGAAACCAGAGTTGTCTAACATCTGATAAATAGGAACTGCATCAACAAGCTCTGCGTAAAGAGTTGGATCGTTAATATCCTGAACGTCATAATCGTAAACAACTCTCGTTTCACCGTCTGAAAGAATACCTTTAACCGTTTCTCCATGACCTGTTGTAAAAAGGGCAACGGGTTGTTCATTCATAGACGTTTGAAGAATTGCAGAGGTAAATTTAAGTTCTCCTTGGAAAGCAAAATGTTTACCCGTATCTTCATCTGTAACATAAAAAGCGGAGAAAGCGTATATTTTTGTATGATATTTTCCTTCAACTATAATCTTGTCGGAAGTGAGATTTGATTGAGCCTGAGTTTTGAATTTTTCAAGAAATGCCATATCTTTATTTAAATCTTTATATTCAATTTTAATGCAGTCAGGGTATTGTCTTGAATATTCCTGAGCAAGCTCATGAATCATATAAATCTTTTTTTCAGATGTAGATTCAAGTAAATCCTTAGCGGTAAGAAAATAAATTGTAGTTTCAAACTTTTCTCCCAAAGTGCTGAGAGCTGTATGTGTTGCATCGGAAATATATATAAGTCCTTTGCTTGATAAGTCAATCTTTGTTGCAAGTTTATCTTCAATAGAACTGATTAATAAGTTTAAAGCAAGAATCAACGCAATAACAACAGCCGTAAACACAACAGAGATTGAACCATACTGAATTTTTCTACTGTTCATAAATAAATCCTTTCATATCGCGAGTCTTAAAAGTCTTTAATATTTTATAAGACGTATTATGACCATCTGCGGCGCTCATAAAGTCTCGCAGTAAGAAACAAGAAAACAACTGTGAAGCTGATAAAATAAATAATTGCACCAATATCAAACATACCATTTGAAAAAGCAGAAAATCTGTTATAAACTGCAAACCATTTTATAACAACCCTAAGCCATTCTGTTGAAACAGATGAAGCTATAAATGACATTGATATCATACCAAAGGTTGCCAAAATAGTCATAACAGCAGCGATAAGCTGACTTTCCGTTAAAGCAGAGATAAATATTCCAACTGCCAAAAATGCTGCACCAACAAAAAATATTGCAACTATATCAGCAAGTATAACAGATAGATTAGGTTCACCATATACATAGAGGAGAGCAAAATTTATACTGTTTACAAGCAAGGTTGCACCGTATAACGTCAAAGCGGCAAAATATTTACCGCAAATCATACCAAAAAGAGAAATAGGTGATGTGAGCAAAAGCTGTTCTGTTTTTGTTCTTCTTTCATCAGATAATAATTTCATAGTAAGAAGAGGAAGCAAAACTGCGAGTACAACGAACAACAAAGAAAAGTAAAGAGAAACAGAGCTGCTTTCTGTTCGGTATAATGTGCATAAGCTGAACAACAGTCCGGAAACTGCAAGAAAAACACCCGTAAAAATATAACCAACAGGAGTTATAAAATATGATTTAATTTCTTTTTTGTAAACTGAAAACATAATTTATTCTCCTTTCTTAGATGTTTTATTTTGTTTTGCGGAAGAATCGGCTGAGGAGCTTGAAGACTTAGTAAGATTTATAAATATATCTTCAAGACTTGCTTCAACACCTTCAAGCCCAATAAGAGGGTACCCAGCTTTTGCAAGAGCAGTAAAAAGGAGCTTTCTGATATCAACTCTTTCTTCACATTCAATGTAATAGCTTATGGAATCTGTATCTCGTTTTCCTAAAACTTCAACAATTTTAACTCCGTGTATTCCTTTGATAACTTTAATAACGTCTGCTTCGGGTCCACAGATTTTTGCAATTTGTTTGTATGGTCCTGAAACTGCCATTATTAAATCTTCCGTTTTTTCATTTGCAACAATGTTTCCTTCGTTAATAACAACAATTCTATCGCAAATTTGTTGAACTTCAGGCAAAATATGTGAGCTTAAAATAACAGTATGGTTTTTTCCAAGGGATTTAATTAAATTTCTAATTTCAATTATCTGTTTTGGATCAAGTCCAACAGTAGGTTCATCAAAAATCAAAACCTCTGGTTTTCCAATTAAAGCCTGAGCAATACCAACTCTTTGTTTATACCCTTTTGAAAGGTTTTTTATCATTCTGTTTTTTACATCGTAAATTTTAACAACCTGACAAACTTCTTCTATATGGGCCTTTTTAGGTAAAGAGGGCTTCTTTAAATCGTAAACAAAACTCAGATATTCTTTAACCGTCATATCAAAATAAAGAGGAGGTTGTTCGGGCAAAAAACCAATTTTAGATTTAACGTCTTTTGGCTTTTCTAAAATATCAACTCCGTTGATTTTTGCTGTTCCTGAGGTTGCAGAAAGGTATCCCGTTAAAATATTTAACGCGGTTGTTTTTCCCGCACCGTTTGGACCTAAAAAGCCCATAATTTCTCCTTCAGAAACAGAAAAAGAAATACCTTTTAATGCTTTTTTATCGCCAAAATTTTTAACTACATTACAAAATTCAATCATCAGTTTTCACCTTTATCGGAAGCCTTAACTTCAATTCCAAGATCTTCAAGAACTTTTTCAGGAACGTTACTTGGACAAGCTGTCATAACCTCGGTTGCATTTTGGATTTTCGGGAAAGCGATTACTTCTCTTAAACTGTCTGCTCCAATCATTTGCATAACGAGTCTGTCAAGTCCTAAAGCCATACCGCCGTGGGGGGGAGGACCAAATTTGAAAGCGTCAAGCAGATAGCCAAATTTCTCATACGCTTCTTCATCGCTAAGACCAAGAAGTTTAAATATTCTGTTTTGAAGCTCAGGATCAGTTATTCTGATAGAACCGCTTGAAAGCTCAACGCCATTTAATACGAGGTCATATGCTTTTGCTCTTACTTTAGACTTGTCCGTTTCAAGATAAGGTAAACATTCATCGAGAGGGGAGGTAAAAGGATGATGCATTGCAACGTATTCTCCGCTTTCGGGATCATATTCAAAAAATGGAAATTCAAGAACCCAAAGGAATTTATATCCCTCTTTTTTTACTCCTGCTCTGTTTGCAGTTTCAACTCTGAGCAAACCAAGTCTGCTTAAAACATCATTTGTATTTGTGTCTGCCAGAATGAGAATAACGTCTCCTTCTTTAGCAGAAAAAGCATCAATAATAGACTGTATTTTTTCTTCTCCAACAAATTTTCCAAATGAAGAAGTTATTCCCTGAGACGTATATCTGATCCACGCAAGTCCTTTTGCACCTGTGGATTTTGCATATTCGGTTAATTTATCAATTTCTTTTCTTGTGAGCTTTTCAGCACAACCTTCAGCATTTATACCTCTGACTGAGCCGCCGCCTTCAATTGCACTTTTGAAAACAATAAATTCAGTATCAGAAACAATGGAAGAAATATCTTTAATTTCCATTCCGAAACGCATATCAGGTTTATCAGAACCAAAACGTTCCATAACCTCTTTATAAGAAAATCTTGGAATAGGAGATACGTTTTCAACGCCAAGCATTTCTCCGAAAAGTTTTGCAACGTATCCTTCGCCAATTTCAAGTACGTCTTCAATATCAACAAAAGACATTTCAAAATCTATTTGAGTAAATTCAGGCTGTCTGTCTGCTCTTAAATCTTCATCTCTGAAACATCTTGCAATTTGCATATATCTGTCAAATCCTGCAACCATAGAGAGCTGTTTATAAAGCTGAGGCGATTGAGGAAGGGCATAGAAAGAGCCTTTGTGAACTCTGCTTGGAACAAGATAATCTCTCGCTCCTTCAGGGGTGGATTTAACAAGAATAGGAGTTTCTATCTCAATAAAGCCTTTTTCGTCAAAATAGTCTCTTGTGAGTTTTGCAACCTTGTGTCTGAAAAGAATATTATTCATTAAATCAGGTCTTCTTAAATCAAGATATCTATGCTTTAATCTGATATTTTCATTTGCCTTGCAATTTTTTGAAATTTCAAAGGGGGGAGTTTCAGATTTTGCAAGGATTTCTATTTCAGTAACGAAAACTTCAATGTTTCCTGTTTTAATATCGGGATTTTTGCTTGAACGTTCTCTTACTGTTCCAACGGCTGAAAGAACATATTCGCTTTTTGCTGTTACAGCTTTCTCAAAAACATCTTTTTCTGTTTGATCGTCAAAAGCAAGTTGAATAATACCACTTCTGTCCCTGAGATCAATAAACATAAGGTTTCCTAAATCTCTTTTAGATTGAACCCATCCTTTAACGCATATTATTTCGCCTATATTTCTTTCTGAAAAATCAGCACAATATCCTGTTCTCTTAATTTGTTTCATCTTAAAATATATATCCTTCTCTATAGTATTATTTTTAAAGTTTTTCTTTTTGAAATTAGCTTTTTTTGAAATTAGCTTTATTAATTAGTTTAAAAAATGAGAATTTTAACATTAATTTAGTTCTGAAATTATAAAATAACAGTATTAAGTATAATTTAACTTCATTCTAATACATTGACAGAACATTTTAATCAAAACGAATATTTTGAAAGTTTTCTCTCCAATCAAGGTCCCCACGTTGCAAAGCGAGTAAAAGAGCTTCTGCACTTGCAACGTTAGTTGCCGCAGGAACCATATTTTCATCGCATACTCTGATAAGATCTATCTTTGAAGTATCGTAATCTTCGTCCGAGCAAGGATCTCTGAAATATAAAAGAAGATCTATTTCATTGTAAGTTATTCGAGACTGTATTTGAGAAAGTCCACCGTGTTCATCAAAGGATACGGTATCAAATTTAAGACCGGTTGCATTACTTAAATATTTTCCAATTGTACTAGTGGAGCAAAGATTGTGATTGTTTAAAATACCGCAATATGCAACGCATATTTCTGCGACAAGCTCTTTTTTTCCTTCACTTGATATAATTGCAATTTTCATATAAGACATCCTCCTATCTACAATATAAATATAAGAACTTAATGATAGTGTTTTTTAATATTGTTAATAAATGTATTTAAAAAATATGAAATACTCTAAAGACCATTATAAAATGATCAAAAGAATACTGTAAATTTTCTTAAGAATAAAAAGATACTCTGAAATAATCATATCTTCGCATCTGTTTTAGATGTATCCTCTGTATCTTTTTTATTTTTTGAATCAATATATTTTTTTCTTAGACAAAACATTCCAACGTTTTTAAATAAAGGAACTTTTTCACCAATTATCCTTTTTGCTATATTACCAAAAGAGGCTTCAAAAGGATATATAAATAATTTGTTTTCAGAAAAAGGTAAAGCTCCTTTTTCTTGTAATTCAATAATACGTGTATCATATGGAATAACACCTAAAAGTGGAATCCCTGTTCGAGTAACGCTCTCAAAAACATCGGGTAATATTTTTTTCTTAACACCTTTTGAGCGATAGCTGTTTATAACGAGTCTTATGGATTCAAGGCCTAAAGCGCTAAGTTTACCTGCGGTAACCTCTGCTGCTCTTATGGAAGTTGATTGCTGAAAGGTTACGATAATACCTTCATCGGCAAATTCAGCAAAAGCATCGTATATCCCTGGAGTATCTGCTCCTGCATCAATAATAATATAATCGTAATTATCTTTTAATTCTGCCATTAATAAATCAGCGTTAACAAGCATTGGCGTATGATCTTCATAAATGAGAGGGGCGGGGAGAAAATCAAGACCATTAACACCACAATTTTTTATAACAGCCTCTTGAGCTGAACAGCGCCCTAATAATACGTCCAATGCATCAAAAATGAAATCGCTTTCTGAATTTAAAATTAAATCCATACATCTCATATGAAAGTCTCCGTCTATCAAAAGAACTTTCTTTCCGAGATTAGCAAGAACTGAAGAAATTCCTGCACTGACTGTTGTTTTTCCAACTCCGCCTTTATATGAAGCAACAAATAAAATTTTTCCCATTTAAACACCTTTTTCGCTTCAGATATTGAACCGACACACTTACTATATTCGATATATTTTAACATTTTTTAAGATGTTTGTCAAGGTTTTAAACCTTATTTATGCGTATTATCTGAAAATATTTGTATTATTCTTCTATACCATTATACAAAATCAATGAAAAAGTATATTATTCAAAGTAACAAGCTCTTTAACCTTATTTTTACAAGGCGGTTCGCCGCCCTTTGTTAAACAGCATGCTGTTCCAAAAGCAACAGCAATTGATCCAGCTTCTTTAATATCCATTTTGTTCATAAGTCCATACGCAAAGCCTGAAACAGTGCTATCTCCCGCGCCAACAGTTGATACCGCTGTAATTGTTGGCGGTATTATTCTAATCTCTTCTTTTCTGTTATATAGATAAATACCTTTAGCACCTTTGCTTACAGCTATATTTTCAACACCAACTTTAATGAGATTATTTATACCTTCTTTTTCTTCTTCTCCAAACATTTTAATTTCATTTTCATTTGGCTTTATAAGAAAAGGGCGAAGTGTTTTATAATCATTTATGTCTAACGATGAAGAGTCGAGAATTAGCTTAATGTTCTTTTTATGAAATTCTGATAATTTTTCAACTATTATATTTTTTGATATTCCTTTTGGAAGACTTCCTGAAAAAATGACAATATCTCCGTCTGATGTAAATTCATATGCCTTTTTTAAAACTTGAATACATTTTTCATCTGTTGTAAAAAAATCATTAGAGCAAATTCTTGTTTCAGATATCTGAGGAGAATGTATTGATATATTTTCTCTTATTTTTCCTTTTGTTAAAACACAATGTGAAGAAATAGAATATCTTGAAAGCAATTCGTTAAACAAATAAAAATTATCTTCTCCAAGTAGCATTACAAGTTCAAAAGGAGAATCAAAAACCGATAAAGCCTTTGCGATGTTTACTCCTTTTCCAGCGGCGTATATTTCTGTTTCGTTTGAAAAATTTTCTTCATTCAATGTAAATTTTTGAAAATAAAAATGCTTATCAATAACGCTGTTTAATGATATGATTATTGTTTTCAAAGCAAAAGTCCCTCTCTGGAAAATGTTATTTTTTTAGAATATTATCAAGAAATGGTAACTCATACGGTTTATACGTTGAATTTGAAAATAAAGAAAAAATTCTATCAGGTTTGAATGAAAGAGTTGTATCTAAATTATTCTTTTTTTCATCGCTAACCCTTGTCAGAATTGGTATTTTAAAATTCTTTTTGTTTTCTGATATATATTCGATTCCTTTTTTGTTTGCAGCAAGTAAAACTGTATATTTCGGCATACATTTAACGTTTTTGGTTTCAACGTTAAAAAATATAGAATATATAGCCCTTCTGATTTTTGAAGAAGTATATGCGGATGTTGTACATTTTTTAATCAATTCGTCTATGCTATTTGCATTTTTAGCATTTGAAATTATTCTGTTATACAGAGAAAAATCGCAATCATAAATATCTTTATATTCCTTAGAAAAATTAAGCATTGTCAAAACCGTTTTATCTGTCATGGCAGAATTAAACTCAAACTCTTGTTTTATTGGAACTAAGGAAGAATAGTCTTCGTTTTTAAACATTTTATCTCTTATCTGACTTGCTGATATAAAGTTGAAATTTCTCTTTATAAACAAAGGAGCTAATGTTTTATACTTTTTTAAGTTTAAAAGATACTCAACTGAAAGAATATTATTTGGCATTTTAATATGTGTTGAATAACTTTCTCCCAATATATTGCTTATATATTTTTCTCTTGCTTTAGGATAAGAAAGATTTTTGAATTTTTTATCATTTTTAAAAATATAATTTATTTCATTAATTGAGTTTTCGTCAGATAAAATCTCAACGATATCCGTTATTATTTTTTCATCACTTTCGTGCCCAAAAGCAAGAGACGTCATACCCAAAGCGTCAGCAATATAAACGCCGGATGATGCAAAGTCAGCAGCGGATGACATACAAAAAGGAAACGGGTGTTCAACAACTAAATCAGCACCACACATAACAGCAATTTTTGCTCGTGAATATTTATCGGTACAAGCAAAACCGCCCCTTTGTACTGTATTCCCACTCATAATACAAAGAATTACGTCAGACTGTTTTCGCGCTTCTTTTATCTGATAAAAATGTCCGTTATGAAAAGGATTATATTCGCAAATTATACCTGTATAATTCTTCTTCATATTCCACCCTTAATTTACAAATTTTATAGCTTTATTTCATAGATAAAATTTTCAAATGAACCAAAAATGCTTTCAAAATAGTATTGCATTTTTAAATTAATTGTAGTATAATGTTTGAAAGTAAAAAAGTCAACTGTTTTTTAAAAAAATAATAAGAAAGGAATATTCCTCCCTTAAAGGAGAAAAAAACAATATGAACATTTTAGTTGTTAATGCGGGTAGTTCTTCCCTGAAATATCAACTTTTTGATATGGATAAAGAGCAAGTTATGGCGAAAGGTCTTTGCGAGAGAATTGCAATAGACGGCAAATTAACACATAAAAATCTTATAAATGGCAAGGTTTTAAAAAGTGATATACCAATGCCCTCTCACGTTGAAGCAACAAAAGCTATGATTGATGCAATTATTGATAAAGAATTTGGTGTGCTTGAAAGTATGAGCCAAATATCAGCTATCGGTCATAGAGTTGTTCAAGGTGGTCCTTGGCTCACAAAACCAACTCTTGTTACAGAAGAAACAATAGAAATTCTCAATCGTTGTATAGACCTTGCTCCTCTTCATACTATTCCACATCTTCAAGGAATAGCAGGCTGTACAGCTATTTTACCCGATTGTCCTCAGGTTCTTGTTATTGATACGTCTTTCCATTCAACAATGCCCAAAAAAGCATACACTTTCCCAATTGCAAAGGAAGTTGCTGAAAAAAACAATATTCGCAGATATGGTGCACACGGAACTTCACATAGATACGTAGCTTCAGAGGCTTTAAAATATCTTGATAAACCAGCAGAAGAAACAAAAATAATTACTTGTCATTTAGGAAACGGTTCTTCAATAAGTGCGGTTAAGGGCGGAAAAGTTGTTGATACTTCAATGGGCTTCACTCCACTTGATGGAATTATAATGGGTTCACGTTGTGGTGCAGTAGATCCTGCTATCGTTCCATATATTATGCAAAAAGAAAACATTTCAGTTGACGATATTGGAAATTGGATGAACAAAAAATGCGGTCTTGTTGGTGTTTCTGGCATATCAAGCGACCTTAGAGACGTTAAAGCTGCTATGGATAACGGCAATGAAGATGCAAAACTTGCATTTGATATTCTCGTATATGGTATTAAGAAATTTATCGGTTCATATACAGCAATAATGAATGGACTTGATTGCATTGTTTTCACAGCAGGTATTGGTGAAAATGACGAAGAAGTAAGAGCAGGCGTTATATCTGATATGGAGTATCTTGGAATTAAACTTGATTCTGAGAAAAATAATAATATCTCTTCTCTTGAAGCGCCTTGCCAAATTTCAACAGAAGATTCTAAAGTTAAAGTTTTTGTTATCCCAACAAATGAAGAGCTTGTTATAGCAAGAGATACAAAAGAATTGGTTGAAAATCTTTAATGAATAAAATAGCTTTATTTGAAAAAGTTAGCGAAGAAGAATTTATAAAAAGCGGTGGGAAGAACTATGATAAAATAGTTCTTCCAAAAAGAGCAACGGAAGGTTCTGCGGGATATGATTTTTTCTCCTCGTATGATATTGAAATTGAACCGCTTTCAGATTGCCTTGTTCCAACGGGAATAAGAGCAAAAATAGAAAATGGCTGGGTTTTATGCATTTTTCCAAGAAGTGGACTCGGCTTTAAATATGGACTTTCATTAAAAAATACTATCGGTGTTATAGACGCTGATTATTATCATTCTGATAATGAAGGACATATTATGATAAAATTACACAATAATTCTACCGAAAACGTTTTTATTCCTTTTGGAAAAGCCTTCGCTCAGGGAATTTTCTTTCCCTTTGGAATAACAGAAGATGACAACGTTTCAAAAAAGAGAAAAGGCGGTTTTGGGAGTACTGATAGCTGATTATTGTAAAAATGAAAATGAATAAAAAAATAATAGCTGTTATTGCTTTTATTATTATTTTTTTTGCTGTTTTATCGTTTTCAAAATTTTATACCAATATGAAATATTTGAACGAAGATGAAGTTAAGGAAATTGCTTTTTTTCAGTCCAATTCAAGCGTGAATGATATTTCCGATTTTGTATGTGAAAAAGAAATAAGTGAAAATGGTATTGTAACTTTTAAAGTATCTTATTCAGATTCTAAAGGTGTTTATTATTTCATTTTAGACGGAAAAGACGGCAAAATAATTGAGTATTCAAAATTAAAACGTGGCGAACCCTTACCTGAAATATTTGAATCATCTAAACAAGTTTCAAAATAAGGAGAATATATTTTATGCAAAATATAGGATATTATAACGGAAAAATAGGATTAATTGAAGATATGGTCATTCCAATGAATGACAGAGCTGTTTATTTCGGAGATGGTATATACGATGCAACGTGTTGTAAAAACGGAGTTGTTTTTCTTGCTGAGGAACATATCGACAGGTTTTTTAATAACGCTTTATTAATTGATATCGTTCCAGATTTCACCAAAAAAGAGCTTTATGATTTACTTCACGACCTTTTGAAAAAGGTTGATGCAGATGAGTGTTTTGCTTATTGGCAGATTTCAAGAGGCACCGCTAAAAGAAACCATATTTATCCAGCTGATGTAAAACCAAATTTACTTATAACAATCTCTCCCGCACCTATCAGAGATATATATAAAAAAATAAAAGTTATAACATCTGAAGATGTCAGATTTCTTATGTGTAATATAAAAACAATTGATCTTCTTCCAACGGTTATAGCTGCTCAAAAAGCTGAAGAGTCGGGAGCTGAAGAGTGTATTTTCCATCGTGGTAACAGAGTAACAGAGTGTTCACATAGTAATGTACATATTTTGAAAAACGGAAAGTTAAAAACAGCACCTACTGACCAATATATTTTACCTGGTATTGCAAGAGCACATATTATAAAGGCTTGTAAAAAACTTTCTATCCCCGTTGATGAAACTCCTTTCACCCTTGACGAATTGAAAGATGCTGATGAAATTTTAATTTCAAGTTCTTCTAAATTCTGTATTTCCGCAAATAATCTCAATGGTGAACAAGTTGGCGGAAAAGCTCCTCAGCTTCTTAAAGCAATTCAAGATGAAGTTTTTGATGAGTTTTATACAGCAGTTGGCGTTAAATAATAGTATTTGAAAATAAAAGTCCCGCTTCTTTAAGAAAGCGAGACTTTTTCTTTTAATATATTATTGAATAAATTTCATTAGTTATAAAACACATCAAAGGAATAGTTGCAAGTGATAGTGTAAAGGATAATGCATTAACGTTTGCTGCAAAAGGTGTTTTATCATTTTGTGAGAAGCAAGTTGTTGTTGTCAATTCTACTCCGCTTGGAAGAGCAGAAAGAGTAACGAAAACAAGCGTAGTATTAATATCGAAACGTGCTATAAGGCAAACGATAAATACAAGAAGCGGAAACAGTAGCAATTTGTATGCAGAAGCAATAAGTATCTCAAACTGAAATTTAATTCCTTTTAATGGGAAGTTTGAAAAATACATTCCAACAAGAAAAGCAGATAATGTTGGAACCATACTGGAAATATATCCAACAGTGTTTGCTATTGGAAGAACAAGTCTTATATTAAGGAAATACATCAAAACGGCGAGAACTTCAATTATAAATGGGATAGTAAATATTCTTTTTAATATATTTCTTTTTTTATATAAAATCTTACCTGAAAAAACATTAAACAGAAATTGATTTACCAAAATAAAAACAGCTGTATATATCTTAGCGTTGCACCCTGAAATATTTGATAAAAGAGGATAAGCAAATATAGATGCAGCCGTTGAAAAAAGTGAACACGCAAAAACGTTTGATGCATCATTATCTTTTTTTAAAAAGAATAAATACGAAACCAAATAAAACATAAAAAAGATAATAATTGCAGATATAAACGCCCACGTCAATTCTGAGCTGTTTTCTTTTGTTTTATCTATTTGAAGAAAATTAACAACCATAAACGGCGTTAAAAAATTCACAGAAACATATCCAATAGTTTTTGTTGAATCGGAATTTATTATTTTGTTTTTTCCGCACAGAAGTCCTAATAACATTATAAAAAGGAAAGGAATGACCGTACTGAATTGTTGATACCCCAAATTATTCATTATTTTCTCCTAAAAAAAGTCAATATTCAACACTTTGAAATTATATCAAAATAACTTGAGAATGTCAAGTACGTACTAATAGATTTTATTGATATTAGCATTTTTTTATATATTTTTGGGTTCGATAGCTTTGCGAGAACTTTTTTGGTTTTGATATAATAACTTTTTTTAAACTGAATAATTGTTTTTTTTACTATTTTTATAGTTTAATTGTAATTTTTATTTTTTGATGGAGTATAATTAAGTGTATTGATATTTTAATTATTTTAATCTCAGGAGGAATTATTTATGTTTAAAAAAATCAAATTAAGGAAAGGGCTATATTGTTCTAAATCCTTATGGAGAAGCAAATTTATCAAGGCATTAATTTTATGTTTTTTTGTAATATGTTTTGTCTTTGAAACAACGATAAATGGTTTCGCTTTATCAGATACTATATATCCATTAGATATAGGAGAAGAATCTTTTTGGTTTGATGAAATTGAAGCAATTTCAAATTTTACCCCTGATTATTCGTCAAAGGCATCTATATTAATGGAAGCGTCATCTGGAAAAATACTTTTTTCTCAGAATGAAAAAGAGCGACTTCCAATTGCATCTGTAACTAAAATTATGTCCATTTTATTAGTTGTTGAAGCTATAGACGGAGGAAAAATATCTTTAGATGATATTGTTAATGTTAGTGAATATGCTTCTTCAATGGGGGGCTCTCAGATATTCCTTGAACCGGGAGAAAAAATGAGTGTTGATGATTTATTAAAATCTCTTATCGTGGTTTCGGCAAATGATGCTGCTGTTGCATTAGCTGAGCACGTATCTGGAAGCGTATCGGGGTTTGTTAATTCTATGAACGAAAAAGCAAAATCTCTTGGTATGGAAAATACTTGCTTTAAAAATACAACGGGATTAGATGATGAAGGACATTTTTCCTCTGCGTTGGACGTTGCAATTATGACAAAAGAACTTCTTAAACATAAAATTATTTTTGATTATACTTGTATATGGATGGATACAATCAGAAACGGCGCTTTTGGACTTTCAAACACAAACAGACTTGTAAGATTCTATGATGGAGCAAATGGAATGAAAACAGGTTTTACAGATAAAGCAATGTATTGTCTTTCGGGAACAGCTTTAAGAAACGGTATGCAGCTTATTGCTGTTGTGCTTGGTGCTCCATCGTCCAACGAGCGTTTTTCTGCCACAAAGTCTCTTCTCGATTATGGATTTGCTAATTATACTGTCATAACTCCTGAAAAAATGTATATTGAAAATTTAACCGTTGATGGCGGAGAGAAAAACATTCTAACCGCTGATTATACGCCTGAGCCTATTCTTATAAGAAAAGAAGATAAAGAAAAAATAACTCAAACCGCTTTTTTTAATGAGGAAATTATAGCTCCCGTCAAGAGAGGAGAAATTGTCGGAAAAATAAAATACTATATTGACGGAGCAGAAATAGGTGAGCTTCCTATTGTTTCAAGGGATGAAATAAGAAAAGTTGATTTTTCAATTATGTTTAATAAAATTTGGAATGGTATTTTATACGGTATTTTATAAATAATGATTGACAAAATGAAAATTATGGATTATAATATTAGCAATAAAAATAAAGATGGAGAGAAAAAATGAGTATCAAAGTTATTGATGAATATTTGAATGGTTTTATAACCAAAGAAGAATACGATGCTGAAATGAAAAAAATTCCTCAGATCGTAGAAATGATTAAAAACAAATCTGGAGCAGGAAACGATTTTTTAGGTTGGGTTGATCTTCCTGAAAATTATGATAG
>JAZNJM010000015.1:0-8228 GCA_045578045.1 Eubacteriales bacterium
CTATGTGAATTATGCTACCATTCTTACAAGTCATAACTTTCTCCCTGTGGTCGTGTTTGGTTGGTAGCTTACATTATACCACTTTTTGAGAGTTATGGCTTATTATTTTTTTGTTTTACACCATTTTTTTTGAAGAACCAATTTTTTTGCTTTAATTTTTCCCTCTCACTATATTAGTGGCAAAAAAACAAAATTGTGACAAACTTTTTTAAAAAAAAAGGTCTGTATCACCGCTAATGGTTCTAAACACAGACCTTTTAATATTTAATATATCTTATTTAATTTCTCGCATAGTTTCTATGCATGAAACTGCGTGATCATAGTTGTTTGTATTTATTGAATAATACCATTCTCCGATTTTAAACATAAATTGGTATTTACCATCATAGCTGATATAAACAGCAGTAATTCCATTTTGAGCAACATAAGTTTCCGCATCTTCTAGTTTATCTAATTGATATACGTCCTCCGTTTCAGCAAAAATAGAAAAATATCCGTTTTCAAAATAAAAGCCTATTCGTGTGTTATCATTTGTTTCGGTTACAGACACTCTTTTTAACGGATTTTTTTCAGGAATATAATCGGGATAATACACTCCTGTTATATTTTCCCCCTTAAAAAACTCATTAATAGTTTCATATTTCCTTACATTGTTATTCCTTAGAAACGTCAGATCGCCTACAACAAATTCTTCACCCTTTTCAATGTCAAAAACATCCATTCCTAACTTATATAATTCCTCAAAGACGTTAACTCCATTTATAGCACCAACAACAGTAGCCGTGCAAAGTAACAATGCAAGAGTTGCCGCTATAACAGCTAAACGCTTCAACGCTTTATGCTTTATAACAGTTTTAACAGGCTTAACACTTTTCTTTTTATGTTCTTCCGTTATTTTATTAAATAATGTATTTAATTTGTCGTCAGTTAACATTCCTTCTGGAGATTCGCTTATAATTTCAAGAATATCTGCGAAGAAATCTATTTTTTCCAAATTAATATCTTCTAAAGGCTTTTTGGTTTCTCTTGATATTTCATCGCAAAGGAACGATATCTGCTTATCTTTGCTTAACTTTAAAAATTCTTTTCCCGCGTTACTTTCAAAATCCATCATATACAATAAATCAGAATTTTTATAAAAGCAACGTTTTTCGTTTTTATTATCCATTCTAACCCTCCTACATTACATCGTTGCTTTTAAAAAATGTATATTAAAGCTAATAATTTCTTTTTTAACTTTGCCAAAAGTCGAGATTTGTGTTGTCGTGCAGTAGAATATTCCACATTGCTTTTTTTTGCTATCTCTTTTAAACTCATGTCAGAACAAAAATATAATTCATATTCTTTAATTTCGTCTGGTGTTAAAGAATCTAAAAATTTTTCTCTTATTTCCTTAATATCATATTTTTCAGGTTCAATTTGTAAATTTTTCACACTTTCGCGTTGCGTTTCATCATCTATAGATATATTTACGTGACGCATCTCAGAAAAATATTTTCTAATAAAATTATTAGTAAGATTATCTGCCACTTTGTAAAGCCACGTATATATATACGCCTCGTTTATAGTGGAATATTTTTCGCATAAAATAGTAAAAGTCTCTGAGGCAATTTCTGTTCCTATTTCTTTAGCCTCATTCAAAGGTATATTGCATTTATTAGATATTGTATTAGAGCTAACAATAATAATTCTTTGATAGTATTTTTTGTAACAATCTTCAATTTTTGAATTTGTATTATTATGTAAGCCAATATTTGGTTTATCCAATATTTCTCTGTTCTTTTGTTTATTGCTTTTTTTATTCATTTTACAAAAAAGTATATCCTTGCTTTAATCAATGTAGATTTGTAATAACATCACTTTTAAATAATAAATAAATCCGAGTAACGCAATATCATATATAAAATAGGTTATATAATATCAAAGTAAAAACCATAATTCAAGGGAGAGAAAACCACTAAAATTAAGAAAAACATAAAACAAAAGCATTGTTTCAATTCTTTCTTTGAACATATTTTCTGATATGCCCATTTACGTCAGATTAAAGTCATTAACAACTACACTATTATATCAGAAAGTTCGAAACGAAGAATTTTTTTCAATTCATCTAAAGAAAGTTCTACTTGATAACCAATTTTTCCCGCACTGAATAAAATTGTCTCATAGCTTGATGCTGATTGATGGATTACCGTACAGAATTGTTTTTTCATTCCAATAGGGGAACAGCCCCCGTGAATGTATCCCGTTAAAGGCAATAAATCTTTTGATTTTATCATAGAAATGCTTTTTTCTCCAACAGCTTTAGCAGCCTTTTTTAAATCAAGCTCTTCTTCAACGGGTACTAAAAAAACATAGTTTTTCTTTGAGCCACTTTCTGTTACAAGAGTTTTAAAAACTCTTTTTGGATCTTGGTTTAAAACTGTTGCAACTTCAACTCCGCTTATTGCATCTGTATCAACGTATGTGTGGCTTATATATTTTATTTTTTTACCATCTAACAAACGCATAACGTTTGTTTTTTCTTCACCTTTTTTCATAATATTTTCCTCAAATCATTTTTTTAAAAGTATATCACGTTTGATAAAAAAAATCAATGGACTTTTATAAAAATAACTAAAAGCATTGACATAAAACCCTTTTTTTGATATAATTCTTTACGTGTTAAAAATAAAACTGAAAAAGGAATTTTTATGAAAAGAGAACGTTTAGGAAGCCGTTTAGGCTTTATTTTATTGAGTGCAGGATGTGCTATAGGAGTTGGAAACGTATGGAAATTTCCTTGGATGGCAGGTCAAAACGGAGGCGGAGCTTTTGTTTTGATATACCTGATTTTCCTTCTTGTTTTGGGACTTCCTGTTATGGTGATGGAATTTTCTCTTGGAAGAGCAAGTCAGAGCAGTCCTGTTAAGCTATATCAAAAGCTACAGAAACCAGGGCAAAAATGGCATATCCACGGATATGGAACTTTAGTTGCCAATTCATTGCTTATGATGTTTTATACTTCTGTTTCAGGATGGATATTATATTATTTCTTTGGTTTTTTATCTGGAAATATGACCAAAACGCCTATTAATGCACCGTCTGTGTTGTTTTCTGCAATGAGAAGCGATGTCTTAATTACAGTGGGTTTTATGGCTATCGTTATTATATTAGCTTTTTTAATTCTATCGTTTGGATTACAAAACGGAGTTGAAAGAGTAACAAAATATATGATGCTTATACTACTTGCACTTATGGTTATCCTTGCGATACACGGATTTACACTAAGCGGAGCTAAAGAAGGTTTAACGTTTTATTTAAAACCCGATCTTTCAAAAATTACGTTGGACGTTATCGTTGCTGCGATGAATCAATCATTTTTCACTTTAAGTTTGGGTATTGGTTCTATGGCGATTTTTGGAAGTTATCTTGATAAGGAACGTTCACTTATGGGGGAATCTGTTAATATACTAATTCTCGATACTTTTGTTGCTATTGTTGCAGGATTGATAATTTTTCCCGCTTGTTTCACCTTCAACGTTGAACCAACGGAAGGTCCAACTCTTCTTTTTGAAGCGATGACGAGTGTATTTCAAAATATGTCAGGGGGAAGATGGTTAGGAGCTATTTTCTTTTTATTTATGTTTTTTGCGGCCATGTCAACAGTTATTGCAGTTATGCAAAATATACTTGCTTGTGTTCGTGAAATAACGGGATGGAGTAGAATTAAAGGGTGTATCATTTGTTGCGTTGTTATGATAATACTTTCAACGCCTTGTGCTCTTGGATTTAATCTTTGGTCTGAATTTACTCCTTTTGGGTCTAACTCTTCTGTGTTGGATTTAGAAGATTTTATTGTTACAAACTGTTTGCTTCCAATTGGTGCATTGTGTTACGTACTTTTTTGTGTCAGTAAAAAAGGATGGGGATTCAATAATTTCCTTGAAGAAGCAAACACAGGAAAGGGTATGAAACTGAAAAGATGGATGCGTCCATATATGACTTACGTTTTGCCAACGGTAATTATTTTTATTTTCTTAAGCGGAATACTTAATTATAAATTTGACGATAATTTTACTATTATCGGTTGGCTAAAAGGTCATTTTTGCATAAAGCCTTTGATATAAAATTTTTAAAAAAATAAAAGAGAGAATTGTCGGTTTTCCGTTTTTCTCTCTTTTTATTTTATTAAACTAAAAGCGTCTATTTGATTTATAGTATTTTTTTCTTAAAACATTAAAAGGTTTAGATTAATTATTTGTTTTCAATAAGAGAAAGCATTTTTTCGTGTAAAATGGGGTATGCTCTGTTAATTCTAACTATGCCGCCTTGCTGTTTTATGAAACAATGGTCAGATGTTGCAAGAAAAACAGTTTTATCGTTTTTTACGTTTTTCATAATATATGCCATTTTCATTCTCAACCCATTGTATTCAGAAATGCTGACGTCAATTTCAACCTCATCACAATAGGTTGTTGGATCTCTATATTCACAGCTTATGCTTATAACAGGAGAAAACATTCCCATTTTTTCAAACTCATCGTATGGATATCCAATAGCATCAAAAAACGCTGTTCTGCCTTCTTCCATCCATTTTATATAATTTGAATGATGGGTTATTCCCATTTTATCCGTTTCATAATACTGAACTTTATGTGTATGACAAATCATTATAATAACCTCTAAAAATTTGTAATGTTTCTGATTGTTGTGCTACCTTTTTCAAGAGAAACGCTTCCTGTACGACAAATTTCAAGAATTGTAAAATCTTTGCACAAGTTGATAAAATCATCAATTTTTCTACTTTCACCCGTCAATTGTAAAATAATGGAATCTTTACAATAATCAACAACAACAGCAGAAAATGCTTCTGCGGCATCTTTAAGCTCTTCTCTTGTTGAGGAATCGTTTTTCACTTTAATAAGTAAAAGCTCACAGCTTATACTGTTGTCCCAGTTCATTTCACTAACGGAATGAACGTCTGGGAGTTTGTAAAGCTGATTTATAAGCTGTTGTTTTATTCCTTCTTCACCACCAAAAACAACAGTTATTCTTGATAATTCGCTTGATTCAGTTTCGCTTACAGTTAGTGCATTTATGTTGAATTGTCTTCTTCTGAACATACTGACAACTCTGTTTAAAACACCAAATTGGTTGCTTACTAAAACCGCAACAGTATATCTGTTCATATTATTCACCAACCTTTACAATTAAATCGTCAACAGAACCGCCTTGTGGAATCATAGGTAAAACAAGCTCATCTTTATCTATTGAACAGTCAATAACGTATGGTTCGTTGGAATTGAAAGCCTTTTTCAAAGCATTATCCAATTCTGAGATAGAAAAAACAGCTTGTCCGTCTGCACCAAATGCTTTTGCAATTTCAACAAAATCAGATTTTCTTTCAAGAGTTGTGCAAGAATAATGTTTTTCAAAAAACATCGTTTGTAGCTGTCGAACCATCCCAAGAACGCCATTGTTCATAATTATAATAACAACGGGAACTTTATAACTAACAGCGGTTGCAAGCTCGTTTAAACTCATTCCAAAACCACCGTCTCCCGTTATGAGAACGGGTTTTTCATTCGTTCCGAAATAAGAACCAATAGAAGCCCCCATTCCGAAGCCCATAGTACCAAGTCCGCCGCTTGACAGAAAGGTTCTAATCTTTCTGAGCTTTACATTTTGTGCTGTCCAGAGCTGATGTTGACCAACGTCTGTAACCACGGGTGTATTTTCATTTAAATATTTATTTATTTGTTGAATTACGTTTTTGGGCGTTAAGCCCTCTCTATTATCTAAAAAACTAATTTCTTCTTTTTTTAGTTCTTCAACTGTTTTATTCCATTCTTTTTTTTCAGTTTTGTTTATCAACGGTAATAATTTTTGGAGTGTCAATTTTAAATCTGCTCTTAAACCATATACAGCATCAACGTTTTTTGAAAGCTCTGAACCATCTATATCAATATGAACAATTTCAGTTTTATGTGCAAATTTATGACGATTTCCTGTAACTCTATCGTTGAATCTTACTCCAAGAGCTATAATGCAATCGGCATTATTCATAGCCATTGTACTTGCATAATGACCGTGTATTCCTTGCATACCCAAAAATCTGGGATAGTCTGTTGGAACAACTGAAAGTCCCATCATCGAACATCCAATTGGTGCATCAATCTTTTCTGCTAATTCAAGCATTTCTTCTTTTGCACCAGAGGAAATAACTCCTCCACCAAAATAAATAAACGGTCTTTTGGAGTTGTTTATACATTTTGAGGCTTGTTCAATTCTGATATCCTTTGCCGCAAATTTTTCTATTTCTTCAACAGGGTGAGAGGGAGTATATTCAAATGTTGCTTCTTGAATATCTTTTGGAACGTCAACTAAAACAGGTCCTGGTCTTCCTGATTTTGCAAGTTTGAAAGCATTTCTTATTGTATCAGCCAGCTTACTTATTTCTCCAACAAAGTAATTATGCTTCGTTATAGGAAGAGTTATACCCGTAATGTCAATTTCCTGAAAACTGTCTGTTCCAATCTGATGCGTTGGAACGTTTCCGCAAATGGCAACCAATGGAATTGAATCAAGATGAGCCGTTGCAATTCCCGTTACAAGATTTGTTGCTCCAGGTCCAGAGGTTGATATAACAACTCCAACTTTACCCGTTGCTCTTGAATATCCGTCAGCAGCGTGAACAGCTCCTTGCTCGTGAGCTGTCAGTATATGCCTTATTTCCTCTCTATATTTGTATAGAGAATCATAAACGTTTATAATCTGCCCTCCAGGATAGCCGAAAACAATATCGCACCCTTGTTCTATCAAAACTTTTATAATTATGTCAGCGCCTGATAATAACATAAAAAACTCCAAAAATTATATTAAAACCGCCCCAAAGCCATTCACTTTGAGACGGTTTTTAAAACCTTACACTTTGATAAAAATATTTTATCATCAAAGGTTTATTTTGTCAATACGATAATGAAAAATGTTTTTAATTAATACCAATTAATACCAAAACAAATATGCTTGAAATAGATTAGTCGAGGGTTATAACGTCTTCGCTTTTGCTTTCTTCAGCAAGTTTCTGAATTTCTGCGTGGTGAGAATACATTGGTTTAACGTTTTTGTTTTTGAATTTTCTTTCAATATAATTTTTAGTTATTTTATAAACGAGAGGGGAGAGAAGAACAACAGCGATAAGGTTTGGAATCATCATAAGACCGTTAAACATATCCGCTATATCCCAAGCAACAGTTGATTCTATCAACGCACCTGAAACCACCATTAAAACAAAAATAATGTTATAAATCTTTGCGGCTTTTGTTCCAAATAAATATTCAACAGATTTTGCACCATACTGAGACCAACCAACAATAGTTGTGAAAGCAAATAAGAGTATTGCAACAGCAATAAATCCTTCGCCAAACGCTCCGAAAACATTTCCGAAAGCCTTATTTATAAGTGTAGCATCGTTAACGTCTCCTACAACACGTCCAGTTTCGAAATTAATAAAACCAGATGTAAGAGCAATGAGAGCAGTTATTGAACAAACAACTATTGTATCAAAGAATACTTCAAAAATTCCCCACATACCTTGCTTAACAGGTTCTTTAACGTTTGATGACGAATGAACCATAACGGAAGAACCAAGACCTGCTTCATTGGAAAATACGCCCCTTTTACAACCGTGTGTAATTACCTCTTTTATAGCAATACCCGATGCACCACCAACGATAGCATCAACACCGAAAGCAAATTTAAAAATTGATTTGAAAGCAGGGATAATATTTTCGTAATTAAAACCAATAACTATAAAGCCGAAAACTATATATGCAATAGCCATAAATGGAACAATCAATTCAGCAAAACTTGCAATTCTTTGTATTCCACCAAGAATAATTAATCCGCTGAGAATCATAAGAATGAGTCCCATAATTAAATTTGCAACCGAAACGCCAAATAATTCAGCCGAATTATCTCCAAAAAATGCGGAATTTATGTTAAGAACAATTTTGTTTACCTGAGACATATTTCCAATACCAAACGATGAGAGTATAGTGAAAAAGGCAAACAAAAAAGCTAAAACAGAGCCTACATATTTAAGACCTTTCATTTTTCCAACGCCGTCTTTGAGATAATACATTGCGCCGCCGGACCATTCATCGTTGGAATTTTTTCTTCTGAAATATATACCAAGAACCTTTTCTGAAAAACTTGTCATCATTCCAAAAAATGCGGCTATCCACATC
>JAZNJM010000016.1:0-25502 GCA_045578045.1 Eubacteriales bacterium
AAAGAGGTTTTTACACCTCTCTTTTCGTTATGCAATTTTTATCCTCTTTTTGAGGATTTTTTTGTTTTTTGCATCATTTTTTCTCCAACAAACTAAAAAGCTGCTGCAAATGCAATTTTTTTTCGCACTTGCAACAGCCCCCTGCCATTCAAAATCAGAAAAACAGTTATAGCCACAAAATCAACTTATGGTAAGCCTTTAAGTGTATTATCCCAAAAATGTACAGCGGCTCAGGACTATGAAGCATTAACTGAATACATAGCTGCTATTTAAGGAGGACAAAATGAAAGATATTAAACTCGGAGCTGGACTTTTCTCTGAAGTTTCTAAAGCGTTGGCAACAAGCACGTTTAAGATACAACACCTTCCCTTTGAGAGCCTTAACCCCAACAATGCCGAACACGGATTTTCTCTTGAAGGTATAGAGGAACTTGCGGAAAGTATAGATGATGTCGGACTTGAACAAAACCTGGTTGTAGAGGATATAGGAAATGGTATATACAACATTCTCACGGGCAGACGAAGATATTACGCTATAAAAATGTTACTTGAACGAGGTAACACCAAATACAAAACAATTCCCTGTATTGTTAAAAGACTGTCTGATATCGACCTTCCTATTGATGATGAAATAAAGAGAATATATGCGATTGTAACGACTAATGCAGAACAGCGAAAGCCAACAGCGGCAGATACGGCTGAAATGATTAGAAAATTAAATGTTGTGTACGATGCTCTTGAAAAAGCGGGAGCGAAGCCGAAAGGCAGACGGAGAGACTTTATAGCCAACGAATTAGGCATATCCCCATCGACTGTAGGTCGGTATGAATACATAGAGAAAAACTCTGATGAAAACACCAAAGCGGAACTGAAAAAAGGAAAAACAGGGCTCAGAAAAACCATTGAAGAAACTAAAAATAAAACTTGTGCTCACGTGAGCACAAGTGAACAAAAAATGAACAAAACACCGTGTGTGCTTCGCAAAGAGTCAATTTTAAAGATTCCTTATGATAGCTTTACCGAGGAACAATATTTGCTAAATTCAGAAAGATACAACAAGGCAATTCAAATAATCTATGACATCAGAAAGAAATATAACAAACTTGCAAAACTTATTAAGGACGGAAAGAAATAAGAAGCATTTGATTTTTATAACAAGAATTAAAATCAATGCACACTCACGGAGAGGACTGAATGAATCAAGCATTAAAAAAGCCACTTAGATAAATGAGTAATAACCGTAGGTAGCGGACTGCGGACAGGACTATAAAGGCTTTCCCCGGCAACAAAAACACAATTTCTTTTTCTCACAGAAATAATGACAATTGAATAGCTCAGAAGGCGAAAGTTTGCCAAGACAGCCGAACAGGCCGAGCGAACTATACAGGCGGTTATCGACCGACAACACGGATGGATGGTGCAAGCCCAGAGTGCGTAGGTAAAGCCCGATGGCAAAAACACACCCTAAAAAAACAAAAAGCCTTGACAAACAAGGCAAAGCAGATATAATATAATTCAGGGTGTTACGATAAACACGGTAGGCGGTTAAATCCTGCTCCCGAAAGGGGGTATTGCTATGGATTACTTAACAATGCTTTTTTTAATATTGGTTGCGTTAATAATACTTCAAGGCAAAAAGAAATAACCGCCCTGCGTCCAAACTGAGCGGTTATTCTTTAACTTCTCGTACTCGGAGCTAACCGTCTATCGGTAACACCCTTTCTACACATATTATATCCCAACGAGTTTGCTTTGTCAATAGCTTTTTTAAATAAAGCAAAAGCGGAGGAAAGATATATGAACAGAGAATTTGACCATTGGCCAATAGCTGAACGTTGGATAGAACAATTGATGTTTGACGGTGTTATCCACCTGAATGACATTCCACGTGAGCTTCGTATCAATTGCCACACGTTTTACGTGGTAGCCTTTAGAATAAGCCGTAATATAAGCGATACGTGGTTTGTCCAGAATTTAAAGCTATTGGAATACGATATAATGTCAATACACAAAGATTCAAGCGAACGAAAAAAGCTCCTGGATATGTTGAGCTTTAATCTTGATTTAGGTGAAGGGAAGAAAGAAATTGTCGATTATAAGGAAAATATGGACAAAGAAATATTGCGAGAACTGTATGACCGTGGAACTGTTAAGCAAACGATGTTCCAAGCTCAGCTTGAACAATTCAATAAATGCGGAAAGTGTAGCACTTCTTCAAAAAATGAGGGAGAAGAATAACAACGAGGAAAAAATAATATTCGTTTCTCCCGAAGGCGTTTCACCTGGCTATTTTATAACCACAATGGAAAAGCTCTCCTATAAAGGAATATTGGAAGAATGCGAATGGAATTGTTATTCAATAACCAAATGCTGTGGTTCAATCGCTACAATGTATTGTGATGTAATATATGATTCAAAGTATGAATACCTTAAGTATATTCGTTTAGTTGACATTGTTGTTAATTCTTCCTGGCGAGGAATGGGTTATGGTAGCCAAATGCTTTCCTTGCTTATACAATATGCGGAAAAACTCGGTGCGGAATATTTAAGCGGTAGACTTTCATTCGTGGATATAGGAACGGAAGAAGATCCACACAGAGAAGAAAAGAGAGAACGTCTGGCCCGCTTTTATAAACGACACGGATTCACGGTTAGCGAAGACGACCGAATTTTTCGACCAATAAAAACAAAAAGCCTTGACAAACAAGGCAAAGCAGATATAATATAATTCAGGGTGTTACGATAAACACGGTAGGCGGTTAGCTCCTTTGCCTCGTCAGTCTGACGAAGGAAAGGAGGCGGTTAATATGGTTACATACGAAGCATTATTTGCTTTTGTGGTAATGATAATTGCCGTAATTGATATTGTTATTGAAATTAACAATAATAAAAAATGACCGCCACTGGTTCCAAGCAGTAGCGGTCGCCTGCGTTAGCAGGTAACTGTCAAGTTTTGGAGCTAACCGTCTATCGGTAGCACCCTTTCTATATGTATTATAATCTATAAAACCAAATATGTCAATAGGTTTTGAGAAATTGTTTTGAGACTTTTGATACTTTCAAAAATAGAATTATACAGTTGCGATGGTGAAAAAGCCTTGACAAACAAGACAAAGCGGATATAATATAATTCAGGGTGTTACGATAAACACGGTAGGCGGTTAGCTCCTTTGCCTCGTCGGTTTGACGAAGGAAAGGAGGCGATTGATATGGTTACATACGAAGCATTATTTGCCTTTTGTATGCTAATTATAGCAATCATTAAGCTGATAAAAAGCTTTTATGATAAAAAATGACCGCCACTGCTGCGAACAATGACGGTCGCCTACGTATGTAGGTAAACATCGTTTTGTGGAGCTAACCGTCTATCGGTAGCACCCTTTCTATATGTATTATAATCCACAAACCCTTTATTGTCAATAGGATTTTTGGAATATTTCAAATTTACTGAAAAAGATGTCGTTTGCAAAGTGTTCAAATGTGCTCACGTGAGCACAACTTGTAAATTATGGAAAAACAGAGAGAAAAATAATTGACAAAGGGAAAAGCAACAGGTATAATATAGGCAGAAAAGACGTTTGGAAATTCTGCAAAGAATAAAGAGTATTGAACGTTGATTGGAATATAGTCTGAAATTCGAAAATAAGGCTCACAGGCGAAGAAAGGAGTGAAGTATATGAAAAGGTCGTGGATAGGATATTTATTGATTATAGCTTGTGTGTGCTTCTGTATGGCATCTTGTGATGAAAAAGAAACGAGTAGCAACGTTGATACAAGCCAGAGCATATCAAGTGAGGATAACATATTAAGCGAGAGCGAAGCTGTCAGTAAAAATGTTTCATCTGGTACGGACGTTAGCGGTGGCAACGTTTCATCAGGCGATAGTGGTGCTGCAAGCGGTGAAGACGTTTCATCAAGCGAAAGCGGTGAAGATGTTTCGCCAGACGAAAGCGGTGCTGTAAGTAGTGAAGATGTTTCGTCAAGCGATAGCGAAGATATAAGCGAGGACGAAAGTTCAGACGGTGAAGCAGACGAAAACTCCTTTAACACCTCTGAAGCAGAAAGCATAGCGGATAACAGCGATGAGCTTATAGAAAGCACCGAAGAAAGCTCCACCATGGAGAGCAAAGAAGAATCCAGCGAAGATGCATCCGAGGTAAGCAAGATAGAAGAAAGCTCCGAGGATATTTCAAAAGATACTTCCAAGGACACATCCAAGGATAGCTCTAAAGACACCTCTAAGGACAGTTCCAAAGATACGTCAAAGGATAGCTCTAAAGATACTTCAAAGGACAATTCTAAAGACATTTCCAAAGATATGTCAAAGGAAAATTCCAAAGAAAGTTCCGAAGCTTCATCTGAAGAGCCCTCATCGGAAGAAAGCTACGTGGAAGAATCTTCTGCGGTGCACACCCACAGCTACACATCGGTGGTATATGAGCCTTGGTGCGGTATCGAGGGATATACAGAGCATACTTGTGAATGTGGAGACGTTTACACGGACAATTACGTAGCGGCTCTTGAACACACATACGGAGACTGGAAAGTTATAGAAGAACCATCTACTATAGCAGACGGAAAAAAGAGAAGAGTTTGCAAGGTTTGTACCAAGTTTCAGTATGAAGCTATCCCAAAAATCGTTGTAACCATAACCCAAGAAGACCTTGATATGATGGCAGAAGAAGCCCTTGACGAGCTTAACAAGTTCAGAATCGAAAATGGACGTCAGCCACTTGTTACAGGCCCGATCGCTCACCAAATAGCAAACGAAAGAGCAGAAGAACTAACGTTGGATTTTAGCCATAACGGAGGAAGCATTATATTTGAAGAGTATAAGTATAATCCCGAAAGCGAGTGGGGGTTACCTCAAAAATCCACAGAGTGTATTGCTAATATGGGCGGTGGGTGCAGTACAGGAATATACAAGGATAAAGAAAATGACCTCAAGGGAGAAGCACGAGCAGCATTAAGGGGTTTTCAAACAAGCTCTGGACATTGGGCCAGACTTATGAGAGAGGAATATACAGCCTGCGGTATAGGCTTTTACGTTGTATTAAACAACCCTGATGCTCCAACGGAGTACGATATTTACATCTGTGTAATAATGATGGATAAGTTATACGGAGCAGATGCAGAATAGTTAAACAAAACAACTGAATATCAAATATAGCAAGACGGTTAACGTAAAAGTTAGCCGTCTTTTTACATATATAAAAACATTTTAGAAAGGAGCATTTTATGCTAAAAAAACTTTTAACCAAAGCGATTGCCCTACTGGTTATTGTCTTTGTCTGCTTTGCGGTGATACCTCCCCCAAACGTTTCAGCCAGCTTTAAAAATGGCGACGTAGTTGCTATTACCGATAGTGTAAGCGGAGCAATATTCCCGGAAGGCAGTCCCTTAACCGAAGGCGAAGACGTAATAAGGTATTACCTATCTGCTATGGATGCAACCAACTCAGAGAAAACAGCAGACTATTACGCCTGGTGTGCCTCATATGGGGTTGATACTCCCAAGGCTGGAACAGAATACGTGTTATACGACCACGAAAACGCAGGAATAACAACGTATAACGGCAAAAGGTATAACCTTGTTAATTATGACGAGGAAACAAACAGCTATCAGTATTTTGATACAGGTCTGGGAGACTATATTGACTTCAACTGGGCTATTAGCTGTATCAAGGCTGTGGAACATTATGCAAAGACAACAGAGCTTTCTGTTGGTTGGCGAATGATAGTTGAGTTAGCTATCCGTCAACAATTCTTTGACGGACTTGCTGATGGAACAATTAACGTTGAGCCAAATAAAGCTATTTACGGAGAAGGTGTCAGAGCCGCTTTAACGGAGCTTTGTGGAAACGATGAATACAAAAAAGGTTCGGGCGTTGCACAATTCTTTGACATAGTAAGAAACGTTATAGCTTATGCCGAAGAACACCCTGTAACGTGGACTCCACACACGGAGAAAATTGTAGTAACCGAAGATGAATCAATGCGAAAATCTTATCACGGAGAATACTTCATTTTCTATCAAGGGGTAATCAACAAAAGCGGTTGTAATATGGAGTTTACCACCTCTCACCCAGAGAGCGTTACGGCAACCTTTGAAAACAACGTATTAACAGTTAAGATGCCAAGGAAGGATATGGTAAACGACGTTAAATATACGTGGAACGCAACGTTTACCTTACCTGCAGGTCTTAACTACAATATGATGTATGGAGTACCAAAGGTACAGGATTCAAAAAATCCTGTTCAAAACATTATGGTTTATGAGGTTAACAATAATATTTTGACGTTGGATATCCCAGGTGATTATACACCCCACGAGGAAGCAGACGTTATCGTTATGAAAACAGACGAAAACGGCACATTTTTGAGTGGTGTTGGATTTACACTTTATTCCATTAACGATGATGGAAGTATAAGCGAGCTTTCTCACGAGAGCTTCCCTACAACAATAAAAACAAATGATTTTGGTGTTGCGGAGTGGCAAAAACTTAAGCTGGGCAAATACTTCCTTGTGGAGTCTGGAAAACCTCAAGGGTATGCTGATCCAACGTGGAAGCTCCAGACGGTGTATTCAGAGGGTAATGATGTAGGCGAAACAAGTTACACGACCGTAGGATCTGTTACAATGTACACATCTGACGGAACAGCAAAGGAGGGTATTATAATCGACCTCTCTACAGGGGGAACGTTAGAGGCCAACGTACAAGCTGTAAACGAAAAACTCCCCACGTTGTCGCTTTTAAAGGTGGACAGAAACGGAAATTCCATAGAGAATATGAAATTTTCCTTATACAAAGAAACAGACGGAAAGTTAAGTTTGATTGATACGTTTTCAACCGATGAAAACGGAAAAATCGACTTTGGAGCTTTGGCAAAAGGAAGTTACTTTGTGGTAGAGGAAGGTAACGGAAAGTGGAAGCCATACAAGATTGAGAATTGGAACGTTGTGGGTGTAACAGCTTCAAAATATGCCACGTTAGAGGGTAAAAGCGGTTGGCACATATCTTTAGACGTTGGAAACAACGGATTGATAGAAGCTGTAAACGATTATCCAGTGAGTATAAAGCTCATAAAGCAAAATTCAAATGGTGAACGTTTAAAAGATGCAACGTTTATGCTTGAAGTATCTTCTGACGGTGGAAAGACTTTCGCTGTGATCGCGAGCAAAACAACGTCTGATGACGGCACTGTAATCTTTGAAAATCTTGATAGATTTGCATATTACCGCATTACAGAAACAAAAGCACCTGACGGATATTCACTTATGAAAGATCCGATTTTCCAGGGGAAAATCATCAATGACACGGTAACGTTGACCGTCAACGACAGCCGTATAATGACACTCCCACAAACAGGCGGAAACGGAACGTTTTTTGTAACGTTAGCCGCCACTATTTTGGGTATATGCTCTTTATGGCTTTTAATTAAAACTAAAAAAGATAAAAAAATATTTTAATTTAAGAAAGGACTTAAAACTATGAAACACATCACAAAAAAACTAATTTCTTTTCTCTTTGCAGTAATTTTAATAACTGCATTCGCAACGGCAACGTTTGCCTCAGCAGAAGGCTCAACTATCGATTCCAACCGCAAAGGCTCTATCACCTTGTTTAAGTATGATATTACTTCTGCTGAACGTGATAATGCCTGGAAAGTAGGAAGCTACGTTTCTACAGGCGTGGCAGATCCAGAAGGCGTTGCTCCCCTTTCACCTTATGCCTTGCAAGGTGTTGAATTTACCTACGTTAAGGTAGCTGACCTTGCAACCGTTAAAGAAAACGGAGTTATTCAAATGGGATACGTAGGACTTGACGATGCTCTTCTTGGTATTCTTGGAATGAGCAAAGAGGCGGCTTACGGCGCAGATGAAATTCAATCCGCACTTTCTGCTTCTCTTATGAGCAACAAAAACGAAACCAAAAATGCTCTTGAAGAATATGCAAAAGCAAATGGAACAGCAATGGCAGAAACAGATACAACAGGCAAAACATCTGCATCTGAGCTTCCTTTAGGCTTGTACTTATTGGTAGAAACTCTCGTTCCTGAAAACGTTGTTTCAACAACGTCTCCTTTCCTTCTCTCTTTGCCTATGACTTCCGTTGATGGCGAGGGCTGGAATTATGATATAACCGTTTATCCTAAAAATGAAACAGGTATGCCTACGTTGGAAAAAACAGTAAGAGAATCTGCAAACAGTACAGGCAAAACAGAAGATTATGCACACACCGCTACAGCCTCCGTTGGAGACGTGTTGGAGTACCGTATTAAATCAGATTTGCCCGCCATTTCTTCCGCTGCAACTTACCTTACAACATATACCTTTGCTGATACAATTTCGGAAGGGATTACTTATAACAAAAATAACGTTGTTATCTGCATATTAAACGGTGAAACTCCTGTTACCGCTTGGACTAAAACAAGCGGAATGTTCACCGTTACTTATGAAAATGATAACACTATGACTATTGAAATGACAGCTTCAGGTCTTGATGCTATCAACAAGAATTATAGCGAACATACGTTAGAAATTTACTATACCGCAACACTTAATGATGAAGCTATCCTTGGTAACGTTGGAAACGACAACGAGGTTATATTAACTTGGAAACGTACAAATGAGGCGTATTTTGATACGCTTAACGATTGTTGCCACGTTTTCAGCTATGGTATAAATATTACTAAAGAATTCAGCGACAGCAAAGGAAACTTTGCAGAGGTTGAATTTATCGTTAAAAACGAAACGGACAACTACTTTGTAGTTGCGGAAAACATAGACGGAGTATGGAGTGTTACAGGCTTTGTTGCTGACAAAGAATCCGCAACGCATTTCATTCCAAGCTCAAACGGTATTATCACCATAAAGGGCGTTGAAAATGACACCTACATTGTTAACGAGGTTAAAACGGACAAGGATTATACAACTCTTAAAGAGGATATAACCGTTGTTATTTCAGCAAGTGAACGAGAGGAAGTTTGCAACGTTTGCACTTCTAAGCTCACGACCGCAACAGCAACAGTTAACGGTGAAAACAGCCAGATGTTATCTGACGGTGAATCTGTAAACGCATACGTTGCGTTTAAAGTTGTCAACAACAAGGGCATCCCTATTCCTGAAACAGGCGACAGCGGCACTTGGTTTATGACCATTATAGGAATTATGGGAATTGCCGCCGCAGTAATCGTGCTTTTCAGCTCTCGCAAGAAAGCAACAAACTAAACACTAACTGAAAGGATAGCTGTCATGAAAAACAGAATTAAGATTATTGCAGCAGTAATAGTATTAGTTTGTTCGTTAGCTGTGGCAGTCTATCCTGTCATCAGTAACTATTATAACAGGAAGCAAAACAACGTCATTATAACGGAGACAAGCACACTATTAGAAAACACCGTTTCCACCGAGATTGAAGCGGAAAGGAACAGAGCAAAAGAGTATAACAAGACACTTTTGCCAACTGCTGAAAGAATATCCACCATAGAGGAATACGAAAGAATACTTAACCTCGGCGGAAACGGAATAATGGGTGTGCTTAATATCCCTTGTATAGACGTTAGTTTACCAATTTTTCACGGAACAGGAACAGATGCCTTAGAAAAAGGAGTGGGCCACGTGTATAGAACGTCTCTCCCTGTGGGAGACGTTGGAACTCACTCCGTGTTATCTGCACATAGCGGAATGGCTGACAAACGTTTATTTACTGATTTGGACAAGCTTGTTATAGGCGACGTGTTCACCGTTTCCGTTTTAGGCGAAAAGCTATATTACAAGGTAAACCAAATAAAAATCGTATTACCGCACGTTACGGAAGATTTGGCAATACAGCAAGGCAAAGACTACGTAACGTTGATAACTTGCACACCTTATGCTGTCAATACTCACCGTTTGCTTGTGCGGGGAGAACGGTTTTATCCCACAGAGGAAGAAACGGAAGAATATTCAAACACCAATACGAAATCATCAACGTGGGTACAGCAATACGCAAAGGGCATATTGACAGGCATTTTGTGTGCAGGAATACTTATTTTAACATATATGTTAATAAAAAAATATAAATCAAGGAGATTAAAAAATGTTGAATTTACTTTTGGCGAAAATAACACCAATAATGTTGGCTCTTAACTATCAGGCAATAGACGAAAATGCAATATTAACGGCTATAGTAAATTGGATTTGTGCTGTAATCGCAATAATAGGAATTGTATACGGTGGTTGGGAACTGTTTCAAGGATTTTTGGATGATTCTTCCAGCAGACGAAAACAAGCAGTAACCTATATTGTTGTTGGTTGCAGTATAGCGGGTGTTATATACGGAATAATGCAAATGATTTTGACAACGTAAAAACAGGAGGCAAAAATGAAACGCGTACTATTGATATTAGTTGCGTTGGTGTTTCTTCTGCATGTCGGCACGATTAGTGCCGACGCAGAAGAAGAGCAAAGAACGTTTAATATAATTTATACGTGTAGCTTAAAGGAGTCTTCAATTACTTATAACGAGATTAAGAAGCAAATTCCTTCTTTGACATCAATATCAGAGATATACGGAAGCTGTAGAGTAAAGGTTATCACAAGCTATGAAACGTTGGAAATACCTTTATCATACAAGGAAAATAAAGGTTATGCCACAATAAAGGTATCTTTTCCATTGAGCGTAGAAAAGGATACGATAAGTTTAACTTTTATTTCGGCTGTAGAGGATGGAATAGTAGTTTTTTCAGAACCAACGAATCGGGTTAGCTTTACAAATACCTCCTCTGAAATCTCCGCCTCCCAAACGTTAGATTGGTCTGAAGGAATGATTAAGCTATTTGAGAGCGAGGACTCGAAAAACTTTTTTGAAGAAGCCTTCAATAAGCTATCGGAATCGATTATTGAAGGTATACAGAAAATATTCTCTGCTAACGATAGCTCGGATTTTGTTACCAAAATTGAGGCGATATTCAATAGCTTCAAGGTGTTTTCAGTATCAACAAATTTTTTGTTGTCTGATGATGTTTTAGGAGCAGAAGAAACAGGAAGCATTATACAAAAGATATACGACCTGGTATATCCAACAGCATTTTTGCTGATGTGTATTATTTGGCTTTTTTCCATTGCGAAATCCTGTGTCAGCACGGATTTATGGAACAAGGAGAGTTTTGTCAAGCCTTTAATTAGGCTTGTATGGAGTGTCGGAATAATGACCGTTTCAATGCCGCTTTTAGAGCTTATATTTACCGTGTTTCATAGACTTGCACTTGAAGCGGCTACAGCGACAGGTCTGGAAATGCTTGGAAACGGTGGATTTTTGGAGAGTATAATTGACGATTTAGCAGATTGTGTGGACCTTACCCCCATTTTCGGAAAAGTCAACACGATGAAGAACGTACTGAATCTTGTTGCACATAATGCACCAACATTTTTACTTAACATTATATTCGGACTAATACTATACGTCATTATTTCAATCAGATATATCAAACTTGCCACGTTACAATGTATATCTCCTTTCTTTTTCGCTTGTGCAGGAAGTGAAAAAGCAGACAGGTATTTACATTCCTTTTTGAAGGAATACATTATACTTGCTGCTCAAATATTCATAGCGATTATAATGTATGCCTTTATATCCATACTAAACGATGCTATGAAAGGAGCATATATAGGCTCACTCTCTACAGCAATATCCGTTCTTGTGTATTTAGCAGGGATGATTTGTGTTTGCGGTAGCGGAAAATTCCTTCGCAATCTATTCAACTAAAGGAGGAAATGATGAAAGTTAAGATAACAGGAAACATAAGCAACTACGAGCAAAAGACGGTTGGGTTTTTCACAACAAGACAACTGATATTTTCTATAGTCGGACTAATAATAGGGATTATATCGTTCTTTTTGATGGGGCACATGTTACCCACAATATTTTCAACGTTATTAGCCGCAATCGTAGGATTTTTTGTGGCAGCGTTGGGAATATTGGAGTATGGCGGACTTCGCCTGTCAGAGCTTGTATTGCGAGTATTAAAACTTGCCGCAGGGCGAGGGAAACGAATGTATAAAACAGATGAAATATATATGGAGGCAGAAGATGAGCAAAAAAGATAAGCAAAACGTGGAATATCAAAACAAAGGCAAAAAAACTGCTCAAGGCTCTTTGCCTTTCGAGGCAATATTGAAAGACGGATTCATACAGCTTGACAAAAGCACGTACACCATTCTCTGCAGATTTGAAAATGCACCGTATCTTTCTCAGACAGAATCGGAGCAGAATAGCCTATACGAAAAATACATATCTACGTTAAACGGACTTTCCCCTCAAATTAAGTATCAAGAGATTATCTACAGTCAAAAGGTTGACACAGAACAAATGGAATCTCTTATAGTGCCTGACTGTGAAGGAAAAAACGAATATTCAAGGGATTACGCCAGAGTACAGAAAGAGTTTGCAAGACAAATAACAGCAACGGTTACAAAAAAGGTGTATCTGTTGGCATTATCATACACAGTAACAAGTAAGCTGGATAACCCATTTAACATATTAACTAAAGCTGTCGCTTTTTTAAGCTCCAAATTTCAAGCGATGGGAAGCAATTTAACTCAACTGCTACCTGAAGAAATGGTTACAGTTTTACACGAGCTATATAACCCATATTCTTCTGCAAAGCCGTCATTAAAAGACAGAGTTTCAATCAAAGATATTATAACCCCTGGAGATATGGAGTTCAAGGTGAAGCAGATCCGCCTTGGAGATGCATATATGAAAACGTATATAGCCTGGAGCTTCGGCGGTACGTTGGACGATGCTTTCATAACAGATCTGTTGCAAAATGAATGCCGTGTTATCGTCAGTAAGCACGTTGAGCATCTTCCAAAGGACAGAGCCATAGAGCAAACAAAGAAACGTCTACAATCGCTCGAATCAGACAGGCAGGACCGCCTGAGACGAAACAAGGGAAGCGGAGAGACGTATATTCCCCTTGAGCTTGAATCCAATATAGCAAACTGTAGAGAGCTTATAGAACAGCTATCAAAGAACGAGGACTTATACAGAGTTACAGTTGTTATGGGTGTGCTCGGAAGAACGGAAGAAGAGCTTGAAGAAGCGGCTACCCTTATTACCAACAAAGCATCAGAACATTACGTTACAATAAAACCGTTGATACTTCAGCAAGAGGAAGCATTAAACAGCCTTATGCCTTATGGTAGAAGCTACGTTAAGTCAAACACGTTACTTTTATCAAGAGAGGTTGGAATAATGATACCTTTTTCATATCCAACGTTCCTTGATAAAGACGGTATCTATTATGGAAAGAACGTAAAAACAGGAGAGCCAGTTGTTATTAACCGTAAGAACGATAAAAACTCCAACGGATTTATATTCGGTAAATCAGGAGGCGGAAAGAGCTTCTATGCTAAATTAGAAATAAGTGCCATTATGTGTATGCCTTGGCTTGAATCAGACAACGTTATCGTTGTTGATCCTGACGGAGAATTTTCAGGATTAGCCATAGAGAACGCAGAAAACAGCGAAATAATACGGTTATCATCGTTCAGCGAAAACGTTATTAACCCATTCCACGTATCTGATTACGATTTCAAAGCATACGGAGACGAAGCAATCAACCATCGTGTGCATTATATTTTGTCCTTCATTTCATCATTAAAGGGCAACGAGCTTACTGCCATAGAAAAAACCGTGGCGGACAGAGCTGCCACGTTGTGCTACACAAGATACGTTAAGGGCGGAAAAAAAGATATGCCCACATTACAAACCTTTGATGAAGCCTTATCAGAGATGGAAGAAGCGGAAGCAAAAACGTTACGTTTATATATTGAACGTTATTTGAAAGGCTCGGTAAAGCTCTTTTCGGGCAAAACAAACGTTGCTCTTAATAAAAAGCTGACTGTGTTTGATTTAACGTTGTTGGGCAACGAAATTAAAAATACAGGTATGTTAGCTTTACTTTCTCTTATCTGGGATAGGGTTTTGGAGAACAACAGCAAAGGCGAGTGGACTTGGATATATTTCGATGAGTTGCACAGATATTACCGAAAAGAAAACAGTCTGGCAGCGACAGAAATAGAAAGGCTTTATGCAGAAATAAGAAAACACGGTGGGATTATTACATCTATGACACAGCATCCCGCCGGGGTTCTTGCATCTCCTACAGCTTCAGCAATGCTCACAAACAGTCAGTTCGTTGTAATGTTCGAGCAGGACGATACTAACATAGAAGCTATGGCAGAACGCTTAAAACTTAATGCCGAACAACGTCGGTTACTTGTATCAAGTGATACAGGGGAAGCTGTGCTTCGTGCTCACAACTCAACGTTATCAGTTAAACTTAAATATCCGAGAGAAAACAAAGTATATGACACTATAACCACAGATTTCAAAGACAAAATTGCGGTGAAAAACAGTCTATGAGAAAAGCAGATAATTACGTTACGGGTAACAGGAAGAAAAGGAAAGTAATAGTAAGTATTGTTATATTTCTACTTCTTTTTCTCTTTGAAATATTAGCTCTTTGGAGCTTTTATTCCTTCAGCATATCAGAAAATGGAGCTAATAAGTCTTTGGTGGTTCGTCTTGCTTTGTGGATAACTTATATATCTACACCTCTTGTAAAAGGTGCATTTCCGTATGTTTTTAAATGGATTTGGTTGTTTATACCCTTTAATCTGTTGCTGATATTTATGCTCTTGCTACATTCAAGGCGACACGGAAACTATAAGGATATTGAAGCAGGAAGTGCCCATTGGGCATTTGCAGATGAAAAATCCCTCTTTTCGAGCAGAGAAAACAATCAACCCTTGGCAGAAGGTATATATATGACGAAAAAGGCAGATCTTCCCAATGGAAACGTTATTGTTGTAGCAAACCCAGGGGACGGTAAGTCCTTCAGAGTGTTGACACCGGGAATTATACAAGCCTGTCGTGGTGGGTATGACAAGCCCTCTATGATTATAACTGACACAAAAGGAGCGTTATACCGTGATACTTGCAAAATGGTGGAAAATTCAGGGCTTGAGGTAAGAGTTCTTAATCTTACAGATCCAAAATATTCAAACCTATATAACCCATTGTGTAATCTTCACGAGGAACGTTTATACACAGAACTATCGAGCCTTGCTAGATGCTTTATTTTGAATACACGTGATTCAGAGGCTAAAACAGGAGATGCTTTCTGGGAGGATGCGTTGTATTTCTTGTTAATGTCAGTATGGGGCTATCAAGCCACTTGTGAAACAGATCCATTAAGTGGGGCAGAGGAAACCAAGGCAATGTACAGAAGCCTTGAGTTAATTCGCGGTATGAGATTAGGCACAAATGGACGTATCAGCGGGGATTGTGAATTTGCAGGGATAATAGAAGCATTACGAGAGGAAAAACCGCTTCATATTTCCGTTACTAACTATGACAGCTTAATGTCGGCTGCCACTGAAACTATTCAGTCCGTGATAATCACGGCAATATCAAGACTTGCAATATTTGCAGAGCCTGAAATTGAAATGCTTACTATGGCAGACGAAATGAATATAGACGGAATATGTGAAACTCCCACTGCTTTATATCTCAATTTTGAGGTTGGAAGTGCATACAAGGTTATAGCCGCAATGTTCCTTGAACAATGCTTTGCATCCATTTACTACATAGCTGACACAAAGCACGGTGGAAGTTTGCCTGTTAAATGCAAAATGTATCTTGACGAAATAGCTAACATTTGCAGATTTCATTCCTTGCCAGAAAGATTGAGTACAGCGAGAAGCTACAACGTTGACATCACATTATGCCTTCAGGCACTTCAACAGCTTAAACATTTATACGACGGTTCAGACCAAACTATAATAAACAACTGTGCTGTGTTTGCCTATCTTGGATGTGGAGAGCCAGACACATTGGAACGTGTTTCAAAGCTCCTTGGCAAAACCACCATAGACGAGGTTAACGAAAGCAGAAATTATGGCGACAGAGGCGGTGGGAGTGAGGCTGACAGACGTACAGGTAGGGAGCTAATGACACAGGACGAGCTTTTTACGTTGCCGAGAGATAAATGCATTTTAATCATAAGAGGACACAACCCTATTTATGCGGAAAAATGCAAAACGGAAAAATGGACGGAATACAAACTTCTTGGTGGAAAAGGAAATCCCAAAAACAATACGGATATAACCGTTAAATATGCATTGGAATACAGTATGCACAAAGAAAAATATGATGCTCTCACAGAGGAGAGAGAAGAACGAATAAAACGTTTGATGACAATCAGGAAGGAGTAACTATGAATAATTTAAACAACTATGCAGAATTGGAAGACCGCAGACGTTTTCTTACAAATTCTGCACAAACTCTTAAATCAGAAATAGCGGAACTCAAAAAGAAAAAGAAATATAAGGATGTGGAAGAGAAAGAAAAAGAGCTGGAAAAAAGCCTGAAGGAGCTGAAAGATGTGATGGTGGAACTTGCTTACGTTAAGTCCAAGGAAGTGAAAAAGCTAAATTCTTCACCCAAAGATATAGATAAACAGCTTGATAACGAGGTTATTTACGCAGAAGGAGTATACGCTCTTGTGATGAAAGCTGACGGAACGTTTGCTTATACAATACAGCAAGAAGGAACAGTGAAAGAAGGCGATCTTGCTTTCGATTCAGACCTTCATAATTTTGAAACGAGGTCAATCGATTTACAAAGAGAACTGCTCAAAAGATACAGAGAATCAAGGGAAAGGAAGTTTGGAATATGAAAAGTAAACGATTTATAATAATTGTTTCATCTGCGATTGTGCTTATATGCGGGTGTTCAAAAGATAATTCAAAAGATGAATCCAAGGAGACAACAACAATAGAAAACTCCTTTGAAACGTCAGAAGTTACAAGCACAGCGGATAACAGCGGTGAAATTACAGAAAGCTCCGCTATCGAGAGTAAAGAAGAATCCAGCAAAGATCCATATTATATTGAAGACGGTCCGATTGAACTCGGAGGCAAGGTAGAACAGCCAAGTATCGATACAGGAGAATGTGTGTATGACACGGAAAACATAACTAAAGATGAGTACACTCCTTATTCAATAAGAAAATACGTTGGAAATGAAACGAAGCTTGTTATTCCAGCAGAAATTGACGGTGAGAAAATTCTGTATATTAATTCCAATACATTTTACGGAATGACAAAGTTAGAAGAAATCTATATCGAAGATGGGGTTGAAGTAATAAGCAAGGGAGCATTTAAAAAATGTATATCTCTTAAAAAAATTCGACTTCCCTCCACGTTAAAATCCATAGAAGAAAGTGCATTTGAGGACTGTATCAATTTAACAGAAATATATATTCCCGATTCCGTGTCGAGCATAGGTAGTAAAGCATTTGTAAATTGTGATAAACTTGAAAAAGTAAGAATGCCTTCAACGATAACAGTAGGAAGCGAAGCGTTTGTTAACTGCGTAAGTCTGAAGGGCGAAGCAATAATACCAAGTGGAAACAAATATGTTTCACAAACGTATAAAGACTGTACAGGAATTACGAAAATGACAATTTGTGAAGGTCCAACTCGTATATTTCCGTATACGTTTGACGGAATGACAGGACTTCGTGAAGTAGTTTTCCCCGAATCAGCTATTGATTTTTACGAGGTTGACAGGCTTTTTAAGGATAGTGAAAACTTGGAAGCAATATACGTCAAAAAAGGTAGCTATGCAGAATACGTTTTCCGAGACTCTCCCTGGAGCGACATTGTTGTATCTGTAGGAGGACAATATGGACAATAAACAAGAGCTTAAAGAACAATTATCAAAAAAGGTAACAGAAATAGGTCAACGATTTAAACATTCCCCAGAACAGCTCGAAGAATATCTGTCCTTTGCCTCTCGGTTTCATCAATACAGCCATAAAAACTTGATGATAATATATGCTCAACGCCCACATGCATCCTTTGTTGCTTCCGCATCGGCGTGGTACGCTGGACTTCCAGACGGTGCAGGAGAGCCTTTATCCAAAAAGCCTATATACATAAAAAAGGGTGAAAAAGCCATGTATATTTGGTGTCCTGTTACCGTCAACTATTATAGCAAGGACGGACAGAATTGGAAAAACATATATCAGCTTCCAGAAGAAGCACAGAAAAGTATACGAGAGCATCCTGAACAATGGAAGATGCAAAAAGCCCTCCGTTTCAAGCTGGGCCCAGTCTTTGATGTGGGGCAAACGGAATGTCCCAAGGAGCTTATTCCTAAAATTATGGGAATTGGAATAGCAGACACAACATCGGCACAGATATACCATACTATGTGTAACTATTGCGAGAACATATTACACATAAAGGTCGAGGAAAGAGATTTGGGGAGCATTACGTTACGTGGAAAATATAATCCTTTTTCAAATTCTATAGAAATAAACAATTATATTGAAGATACACAAAAGTTATCTACGTTGATACACGAAATAGGACATTCGCAGCTACATTCTTTATCACAATATAACGTGGATAAAACAACTGTGCAAAAGGAATTGGAAGCTGATATGTACAGTCTTATGTTAGAAAAGCTTTGCGGCATTGAAACCACCGATGCAAGAAAAGCACATTTAGCAGACCATTACAACGTATTTATTTCATTGCAGGAAAAGCTTCCCAAGGACAAGCGAATAACGGTAGATCAAGTATTTGATGCTGTATTTTCAAGGTATCAGCAAACGTTGCCCGATATTAAAACAGCCTTGGATAAAGCAATGAATATACCAGACAAAAATCAATACCCAGACTTACAATTTACAAAGAATCCAAGTTTAAAAATTACTAAAATATAACTTCAAAAAGACGTGCAAAGGAGGAGAACAAAATGATAAGAGACTTTACATTGGTAAATAGCAAATATGAATCCGTACAATCTTACATTCAAAAACTCATTGCACGTAAAAGACTTGAAGATATATTATCTTTGGCAAATCAATATTCGCTATCAGGAAAAAAGCAACGTCAAATCTGCTTCTTTGTAAGATATTTTGCAGAGGGTGCAGGGTATAGCAAAGTTGCCTCAGAAGAGCTTGTTTCTATGGTTAACAACAAATTTGACGTTCCCCTTTCTCCCGAAAAGCTAAAAAAAGCAATAAGCGGAGCAGAGAAAGGCAAAGAATTTTATTACAGCAACAATACAATTATTTCCGAGCTTGAGATTGACGGAGAAGACAAAAATCTGCAAACTATCATCTCTGATAAAGAACGTCGTCTCAGGAAGGCTAAAAGAGATGCAGAACGGTACAGAAGAAGAATCACGGAAAGCAAAAGGGATAAAATTAAGAATCGATTGAAAGCTATGGAACAAAAGATCCTTGAAGGAACGTTGGAGAGAACAACGTTTCAGCGAGAATGGAACGTTTCCAAAAGCACCTTTTATTCCGACTTGAAAAAGGCACAAATGAATGCATTTCGTGTTTTAATTATCTGTGCAAAACTCTTTTTAACCATTGACTTTTCTTTGCAATATACCGTTATGCTTTACCCTGTTTTTGCTTCGTTTTTTGTCAGTCCAAAAAATTTCGCCTACAAATCCTTTTCTCTAAGAGAAAAAGAAATAATATATTTATTTAAATCTAAATGGGATTACGGATAGGCGGGAATTACATATTTATTTTTCTCCCTGAAACGAATTTTTCATATCAAAAACGATGGTTTTTGACAACGTTAATTTTGATAGCTTATATATATTAAATCTATATAATAAAAGCTATCAAAACTTATCTCAAAATCAAACTATCAAAAACGTATATCAAAAAACAAAGGAGGTATTCATAATGACCTTTGGATATTCAAGAGTAAGCACGGACAAGCAGGACTTATCAAGGCAACACGATGTTCTCCAAAACTACGGTGTTGACAAGATTTTTTCCGACACAATGACAGGCAGGAAGCTTGACCGCCCAGAGCTTAACGTTCTGATGCAGGCCGTCAGAGAAGGCGATACCGTTGTGGTGGAGAGTCTTTCAAGGTTAGCACGTTCCACGAAAGGACTGCTCGAAGCATTGGATTACTTTGACACGGTGGGAGTTAAGTTTGTATCTCTCAAGGAGCAAATAGATACAAAGACTCCCACAGGAAAATTGCTGACAACGGTGCTGTCTGCAATCAGTCAATTTGAACGAGACATAATCGTTCAACGCACAGTGGAAGGTTTGTCTTCTGCACGTGCAAGAGGTCGCACGGGCGGCAGACCTTGTGTAAGCAAAGACAAACTTTACAAGGCAATAAGGTTATACAAAGACCAAGAGTATACGGCGAAAGATGCGGCAAAGCTGGCAGGCATTTCTATAGCTACGTTGTATAGAGCGATGAGAGCTGTAAAGGAAAAAGAGGGAGAAGAATAATTTCTTTTTCTCCCTGAACCCCAAATTTTTAGTGCAAAAAATCCGTTGTTTTTCGGTCCCACGAAAAGCGGGTGAAAAAAACACTCTTTTAGAATGGCGAGGTACGCAAGTGTATATACACTTGCCCTCGTTGGCGGGGAAAATCCCCCCAAATCCCCCCTTGAAAGGTAGGTATGTAGGTATGGTAAAACGAAAGAGAAACCGCCAAATAATAATAGCAATGACCGAGGCGGAAAAGAAAAAATTTGATGCCGAATATGAGAAAACGAGATACGTCAGCCGAGCGGATTTTATTCTTGCAATGATTGATGAAAAGCCTGTTGTGGTTGTGGAAAATCTGGCTCCCTTACTTGCAGAGCTTCGCCGCCAGGGAAACAATCTGAATCAGATTGCACACAGAATAAACAATGGGGATTATTTAAATTCGCAGTCAATGTCAAAGCTCATATCCCGTTGGATTGAATCTTATGACAAACTGATTGATATTGAACAGGAGATAAAAAACAATGCCATTGTTCAAAGGCACAAGCAGTAAAGCAAAACCACATAAAGCGATTGAATACATAACAAATCCTAACAAAGCAGCATTTGTGGACACGGTGAATATGGTCCCTGGAGAGAATTACGCTGAACGATTTATTCAGACAGCAAATTTCTTTGGTAAAAATTCCGACTTTGACGAACGGAAATATTATCACTTCAAATTCTCCCCTGATGTCAAAGATAACGTATCTCCGGAGAGCTGTCAAGCGGCGGCGTTGGAACTTGCAAAAAAGCTATTCCCAGGACACGAATGTGTTGTTGCGACACACGTTGATACAGGCGTTGTACACTCTCATATCGTTATCAATTCTGTGAGTTTTGAGACGGGTAAAAAATTAAGAGTTTTAACGTCAGAATATGCCTTTATGAAAGACTATGCCAACGAGGTTGGAAGACGTTACGGAATGACACCTCTTGACTGGCGAAATGCAGTCGAAGAAAAAAGGCAATCACGTTCATCTGTGGAGCAAAAAATAATCCTCCGTGGAGGGACGAGCTGGAAGGAAGAGCTTCGTGAGGTTATCGACCTTGCGAAAGCGGAATGTGATAACATTATCGAGTTTGAAGATTATCTGGCAGATTACGGAATAACGTTACCAAGATGCACGGACGAAACTATTTCGTATCTGCATCCAAACCGTCAGAAGCCTGTCCGTGGCTCTACACTCGGTAAAGAATATACATCAGAAGCAATAGATAAATGCTTCTTTGAGAAAGAAATCAAACAAGAAGTTCACACCGTGAAATATTTGAAGGAGCTTCTGGATATGAAGCACACTCTGGTCTTCTCTGATGCAGAGTGGGCCAGACATTGTAATATGCTCACAAATCGTGAAGAGGTTAGACTATTCTTGAGGAATACAGCAATAGACAGCACAGATGAACAAGCATTTCTGAAGAATCTTGAAGAAAACTACGGACTCATACAAACCCAGGTTGACGGTGAAGAAGCATATATCAAAAAAGACACAAATGAAATATTTAAAATATCAGATTTAGGAAATCAATATTCAAACAGAAAGGAGATTATATCAAATGTCATTGGTGAGCAAACGTACAGGGCTTACAGCAGCAGAGCAGAAAGAACGGTTAACGGAACAGGAGATTCTGAACGAAGCCTTAACCTCCGAGACGGAGAACGCAGAGTTGTTAATGCTACGAGCCCTCAACAAACAGCTAATGTCAAAGCTGACGGAGAACAAAACTTTACAAAACAAGATGTTTCAATGTATGGAAGCCCTACAGGAGACTTCAATTCAACAAAAACAGGAAACAGCCAACACGTTATCAACGTTGTCAGAAACAGTAACCCAAAATCTGAAAGAGTCAACAACGGAGCATTACAGCCAACTGATAACAAGCTGTCGAATAATAGACAAAACAGCGGAGAGATTAACGGAAGAAAATAAGCTGCTTACGTCAAGTTTAGCAGATGCAGAAGAAAGGATAAAAGCAGAGCTTGATAAAACAAGAAAAACAGTAAAAAGGTATGCTCTTGTCGGAATTACAATATCTGCTATTTTCTTCACGCTGGCTCTCTTGTTCACATTTTATTAAATTGTGCTCACGTGAGCACATTTTGAAAGGAGGTCAAAATGAGAGGAAAAAACTTTGAAGAAAGACTGTCCCAAGCACGTACACGGCCAGACCTTATGGGTGCATTATCTTTATTGGGATTTCACCTTAAACGTGTAGGACACGGAAACAGATACAACTGTACGGAATACAGAATAAGCACGGAAAAAGGAAATAGCGGTGATTATTCCGCTATGGTTTTTTGTGAAAATGCAGACGGAACGTGGAGAGTAATTGACAACAAGCAACGGTACGGAAGATTATCCTACGATGCCATAGGTTGTCTTACTGAATTTTTCGGGCATAGCTTTGATGAAGCGGTATATGCTTTAGCGGGAATGGGAACATACGTTCCAACGAAAGAGGAAGCTATTTCCCACTCCATCGCTAAAGCTCCAACCTCACAACAAGAATTCGTTCTTCCAAAGAAAACAGAAGGCAAATATACAAACCTTTTCGCTTATCTCTGTTCTCGTGGTATTACAAACGATCTTATAAGCTCTCTTGTAAAAGCTGATTTGATTTATCAATCCGAGGTAGAAACCAAAAGCGGAAAGCTGATGCCAACTATTGTTTTTCCCATATACGATGAAAAAGGAAAACCTGTCGGTGCTGATAGCTGTGGAACGTATAACCTTGAGGGATTCAAGTTCAAGCACGTTTACAGTGGTTCTGATCCTACGTTTGGTTGGCGTTTTGCAAACAACGTTACTAAGGTTACAGAGAATACTCCTATATTTTTCTGTGAAAGCCCCATTGATGCTATGAGTCTATGTTTACTTACAAGCTACGAAGGCGTATACGTATCAATGGCAGGATGCAAAGACGTTACGTTCGAGGGGATAACCAAAGCCTATATAGGTAAACCTGTAATCTGCACTGACAATGACGATGCAGGACACAAGTTCAGGAAACGTCATTCTGATGTCCTATCTCTTGTTCCAAACAAAGCGAAGGATTGGAATGATATTTTAAAGAATAACAATAAAATTGATTCTATACAAACAATACATAAAAAGAGAGGTAAATAATTATGATGCCAATGCATATATCGGGCGATGAAAACGTTGATACTTCAATAAACATAACAAGTGAAGGCAGCAGAGGCTTATATCAGCTTGTGAAATTTATTTTAAAACACGTGCCCAAAACAGAAGGAAAAGCGGTAAACAAGATAGTAGAAGAAGCCTTGAGCTTATATCGTGGCGGTGCCTACGATACCACAATGGGCCCACAGCTTGAAGGATTTTTAGAGAATTTAACAGGGCTTGATGACATTACAAATATTCCCTTTGAATTTCAAGGAAACAGAACAGACTTATCATACTTTTGGAGAAAAGACGAAAACGGAAACAGACCAACGTTAAGCAAAGAGATTATAGAAAAAATACCAGATGACAATATTCGCCGAAAGGTAGAGCAAACAATGGCAAAATGCTACGTTGACGGATTTTTGGATTACAACAGTACAACCCATTCATACACCATAACCGCCAAAGGAATAGACAGCATTTACAAGTCGGATTTTGTATCAGATCGAATTGAACGTGAAACAATCGATATTTTAAAAGCAGAAGAAAAGCTGGAAGCAGAATCAAGAATGACAGAACGTGGATTCTCTGGATGCAATAGAATAACTATTGACATTAAATCCCTCGGAGCTGTAGAAACGCAAAACGGTTTATTTTCAAGAGTTCCAAACACAAAAGGAAAGTTATTCGTTGAGCTTCCAAAAGATGAATTCTTTTACGTTAACGAAAAAACCGTTGAGGCTTACATTAACCAAGGTGGCAGTTACACATTACTTGACAAAAATAGTACTCCGCAAAAAATTGTAAGCGGAGAAGAGCTATCAAAATTCTATGAGATAAAGAATCAGACGCAGGTAAGGGCAGAGCCAACCACTTCGGAAGTAATACATCAAGAAAATGCTTCTGAAACATACGTACCCCCAAAAAAGGCAACGTTCAAAGCGAGGGAAGAGGTTTGGGCAACGAGCCAATACGAAGAAGGTGTTTCGTTATCATTGTACAAAGTAGAATATGCCATTGAGGATAAGGTTAACGGAGAGATAGTATATAAGCTCGTTCCTGACACGCCCGACAAAGCTGTTATACTTCAAACCGAAAGCTGTGTTGGAATAACGGTTTTTAAAGACCAGTTTTATGGTACGGCTATGCTCACGTCCGAAGCGGGAAAAATCACAGCAATACAGATGAAAGAAAAACTTGCCACTTCCGCTTTGGGTGTTCCGACTTCAAATGGTATTCCGACTGTAAACGGTGCCGTAAAACAAGCTACAACAACAGCAGCACAAACCACCGCCAAAGGTATTGGAACTGCCGCATCCGCTTATACTCCCGTTACAGCCGCTGTCTCTGCTGCCGCACAGGTTGTAGAAACAACAATTAAAGGCATAACGAGATAGCTATCACGTTCACATTTTGTTAAAATGTGCTCACGTGAGCACATTTCCTAAAAAGCAAAAAATCAGTAGACCAATAAAACGAAAAAGCCTTGACAAACAAGGCGAAAACACTATAATATAATTCAGGGTGTTACCATAAACACGGTAGGCGGTTAAATCCTGCTCCCGAAAGGGGGTATTGCTATGGAATACTTAATGGCATTAATTATTATATTGATTCTATTGAATGATTTTCAAAGCAAAAAGAAATAACCGCCCGTCTGCAAACTAAGCGGTTAATCTTTTAACTACTTTATTTGGAGCTAACCGTCTATCGGTAGCACCCTTTCTATATACATTATAGTCTATAAAGTGTGAGTTGTCAATAGCTTTTTTGGAATATTTCAAATTCACGTGTTCACAAATTATCAAATTGTGCTCACGTGAGTACAATTCCTAAAAATACAAAAAATCAGTAGACCGATAAAATAAAAATTTAAGTTTCCCCAAAATGCAATAGCAAAAGTTGAAAAAACGCTGAGATAATGGGCAAAAAGACCACAAAAAAATGAAAAAAGAATAAAAAAGTAGTGCAATAAAAGCTCCCAATATGGTATAATGTTAATAACGACAAA
>JAZNJM010000017.1:0-50661 GCA_045578045.1 Eubacteriales bacterium
TCGTCAGGCTACGATTTCGCTATTGCTTCTTCTCTCCCACACCTCACGATGTGAAACTTGCAAGTCGCTTTTGAGTTCGTTGGTAACTACGCCTCGGTGGACTTTCACCACAGAGCATTGATATGCCCGTCATACAAAAGCTGTTTCGAGCATTTGCCCGAAACAGCCTACACCGTTTAATTATGCGAAAATGTTATACGAACCGAGGAAATGACCTTTAACTCTAAGATAGTCCGTAGCATCGACCTTTCCGCTTTCATCAACGTCTGCCGCTTTTATATATGCACCTGTTGCCGTGTATGTTTCAAGGAAAACGGCTTTGATTCTGAGATAGTCCGTACCATCAACAACACCATCACCAGTAACATCACCTTTAACTATAACTGTGAGAGCATCTATTTTTTCGCCGTCCACAACAAGAGCAACTTCGCAACCCGTTCCAATTTTTGCAGATGCAGAAAGCTCTTTTCCGTTTGAATCATAAACAGCTACTGATGTGTTTTCAAAGTTTCCTATAAGTCCTTCTACCGTCTGACTTGAAGCAACGTTCATAAGGTATGCATCGTCTTTTGAATATTTAGAGCTATCTTTGAGAACGAGTGCATCTTCGCCTTCACCGCAGATATTAATTTCAAACATCTGAGCTGCAAGTAACGCCGTATCTTCACCCGTTGCTTTTGCGGTAAAATCAAGACTTGATGCGTCCATAGAAAGAGCATTAAGAGTATATGTGGATTTGATATAATATTTTCCATCTTTTTCAATTAGGAAGAACGTCTGAGCAATTCCACCGTGAAGTTCATGCAAATCAACCGTTGTTCCTTGTTCAAGGCGTGTTTCAAAAACGTCAATAGTGAGGTTTTCAGAAACGGAACCGATTGTATAAGCTCCGTTGGGCAAACGTGTAAAATTAAATTTCTGGTTATTAGCGTTGCTTCTGCTTGCGCCAATGAGGTTTCTTCCCGAAGCGGTAACAAATTTTCCTGAAGCTGAATTCTTAATTGTTGCCGTAAAGCTTTCTCCTAAATCAGCAGGAACTTTTGTTCCGTCATATACGTTGAGAATTTCAATATCAAAGGTTCTTGCGGGCTTTGCAACATCTGATGCATTTGCCACGGAATTTCCGTATACCTGAGCCTTCAAGGATGTCGCATCAATATCAACCGTTTTATCAGCACCTTCAGGCATAAAATGGAAAACGTTGTTTGTATAGTAAATATAAAATTTCTGGTTTACACCGTAGTTAACATTTGTTGAAACAAGGGGTGTTCCATTATCGTATTTCGCCCCATTAACATCCCAGAATTTTGCTGTTGAACTGTTACCAACAAGGTATGCACCGCTTGCCTGACGCATAAAATGCCAAACCTGTTCTCCTCCTCCGGAAAGATCCGTTGCACAAACTCTACCGCTTACGTCTGCAAGATATTTTCCTGAATTTATATGTTCAACCCTTGCAAAGAAGTCTTTTCCTAAATCAACGTATGAGTTACCATCGAGCTTATGAGACACTGTACCTGCAACCGTGCCATCTTTTGTTCTTAAGAAGCAGAACCAGTCAAGGAGCATCCTGTCTTTTGCTAGAGCCGCTTGAGTAACCCAAACATCCCCGCCATTAACGTTAGTTCCCCTGTGTGAGCCGGGAGCAGAGTCTAAAACGTGGAATTGGTTCGCTTGAGCATTGTATCCAACAATAGCAATAAAGTGTCCCGGAACAGCTCCTATTGCAACGTATCCTTGTTGCAAACGAGTTTTTAGAAGCGAACTTGAAGAACCTTCCCACCAACCTTCGTTATCAGAGTTACAGTCAACGGAAATTCCATATTGTGCTCCGTATTTAGCTTCAACTAAGGGATATAATTCATATCTGTATGTACCGTCTCCGTAACGGTTAAACGCTCCCGTGCTATGTGCCCAAGAAGCAAGTGAAGGAATGTCCATAAGTTGACCTGTAAGATATCCAACACAGTTTACTAAAGAGAAAAGTCCACAACCCGTTGAAGAAAGACTTGCCCCGCCATAGTAATAATCTTGCCACGGACTGTCAAGCTGTCTGACAATTCCCGTGTACGCAGCAGCATCAGCTTCGAGAGCTGTCATTGGAACAACAGCAACAACGAGCAATAACGCCAACATTATAGACAAAGATTTTTTCAAAAATGCTTTTTTCATTGCATATACTCCTTTTGTTATTTTTTCTAAAAAGAGAATACCATATTTTTGTTTTTTTGTCAATAATATAAAAGAAATTTTCTTTTTGTTTTTTTCTTTTTTACTTTTTTGCTTTTTTACTTTTTTCACTTTTTTACTTTTTTACTTTTTTACTTTTTTACTTTTTTCACTTTTTTACTTTTTTACTTTTTTCACTTTTTTCACTTTTTTACTTTTTTTACTTTTTTTACTTTTTTTACTTTTTTTGCTTTTTTTACTTTTTTTGCTTTTTTTACTTTTTTTGCTTTTTTTGCTTTTTTACTTTTTTTGCTTTTTTGCTTTTTTGATTTTTTTCTCTTGTTATATTGGTTGCTGCCATATTCTCCTGCTTACTTTTTGTTATTTTAAGAAAAAGATAAAGTGAATTATTTAAATCTTTCAAATTTAATTAACGTTAAAAATAACCCCACGCACTATCAACGTTAAAAATGAACCCCGAACCTTTAACAATAAAAACAAAAAACGAACCATCAACAACAAAAACAAAACCCGAACCTTTAACAATAAAAACAAAAAAACGAACCATCAACAACAAAAACAAAACCCGAACCTTTAACAACAAAAATAAAACTCTAACCATCAACAACAAAAACAAAACCCAAACCTTTAACAACAAAAATAAAACCCGAACCAATTTCGATTCACGAAATAGTTTGGATTTGTTAAGTTTGGTGTCTCTATGTAAAAAACGATATCGCCCTGAACGGCGTATAACAAAAAAACGACAAACCGAAGTTTATCGTTTCTTGGTGAGGGATAGATTCCGCAAATTCCTACTCATATTCGTATGAAAATTGCCCATTGCTCGCTATCAGATATTATTGCTTATTATGAATCTGAAAAAGGGCAACGAAAGTTTGCACGGTGGAAGAAAAAGCAATTATATGCTAAATAAAAAATTGATGACGTTCCAAATTCAAACATTACTTGCGATCAAAGACAAAAATAATTTGTAAGTTACCGTAATTTTTTTACGGCGACTATTGATTTTTTTGAATATTTGGTATATAATATAGTAAACACAAAGGAGGATTCTACTATGATTAAACAATTTATAGTCGAAAATTATAAAAATTTTGGTGCTCCACTGGTTATAGATTTTGATACAATCGGCGGATATCAGTTTAACAAGGAATGTCTTTACGAAAATTTTATAGGTAAAATGCTAATATACGGAAGAAATGGTACTGGAAAAACTAATTTAGGCTATGCAATTATGGATATAGCTCTCGCTCCTGGATTACTAATTCGTAATGATAATAGTAATTTCTTAAATGCAGATACTGAAAATGATTTTGCTTCTTTTTCGTATACTTTTCAATTTGGTAATGATACAATCATCTATAAATACGAAAAAACTTCGTACGCAAAGTATAAATCAGAGATGTTATTTTTAAATGATATAAAGGTATTTAACTTTGATTATATAAATAATTCATATGATATTGCAAATTTGAAAGCTATTTCCGCAGAAACAATTGTCTTAGATAGGTTTATTGAATCAAACAAGGAAACACCTATGGAAGATACAGATGCAGAAACATCTCTGTCATTTTTGCGATGGATTTTCTCTAATGTTCCTTTTTCTAATGAATCTCCAATTTATGAAATGAGAAATTATATTGCTAAAATGCGAATAGTTTCTACTGCTATGCATTTTCCTGTGTTTTTCAAAAACGACTCTTTTGTTGATTCGTTGGAGGGCGATAATTTAGCAAAGTTCGAACTTTTTTTAAATGAAATGGGAGTTGAATGCAAGTTGGAAGTCAGAAAGCTTCCAGAAGGAAAAAAAGAACTCTATTTCAAACATAAAAAGCTTGTTCCTTTTTTTGAAAATGCTTCAAGTGGAACTTTAGTTTTGTACAATTTGTATAGAAGAATTGTTTTGTCGGTTCGAACTATGTCCTTTTGTTTTTTTGATGAGTTTGATGCACTATTCCACTACGAAATGTCAGAGCGTTTTCTAAATTATTTTAAGCAGAACTATCCAAAATGCCAAATGATTTTCACAACACACAATACAAATTTGATGTCTAATGACATTATGCGTCCAGACTGTCTGTTTATATTATCTCAAAAAGGAGTAATTACACCGTTAAATAAAGCAACAACTCGTGAATTGAGGGAAGGACACAATTTAGAGAAAATGTATATTAGCGGTGAATTTGATAAATATGAGTAATGTTGCTTGGAACGAACGTCGTAAAAGAAACAAAGTTTTGCTTATTGTTGAAGGACAACACGAAAAAGAAAAACTCTTAACACGCATGCTCACTTCTTTTCCAGAAATCAATATCGAAATAGATAATATATGGATTTACGAAACAAATATATATATGCTTATTTCGAATATTATTCAGGAATATGGTGAAGATTGGTTTGAGCAAGATATAGATTTACCATATTTAGTTGGGAAGATAAAACAATTTCCATTTAAGGAAACAAAGAGAAATTATACGAATATTTTTTTGATATTCGATTATGAAAGGCATGATCCTAACTTTTCAGAACAAAACATTCTAAGAATGCAAGAATACTTTTCAAGCGCAGAAGATGTCGGAAAACTTTATGTTAATTATCCGATGGTAGAATCATATATGGATTTTTATTTTCCTCCTGATGAGGCATTGAAGTGCAAAGCAGTTTCTTCAATAATGCAAAGCGGGAATGAGTATAAGAACACAATAAAAACCACATTGGTTTCTACGCTAATACATCACCCGATTAAAATCCTTGATATTTTGGTAGAAAAATATGGTGTTGACGTTTCTGTAGCCAAAAGTTTTGTTGAACAATTGGTAAACAAAAAAGATATATCAACATTAATGGATTTTATAGAACAACAGCTGGCAGGTGTTGTTGAGGACAAGGATTTAAAAACTTTTTCTCATCAGTTGTTCCATATGGTTAGTTCATTAAAGTATATGGAGAATTCAAATACGTATAACTCGTATATGCGTGATGTTTTTAAGTTAATAGTGTGTCACAATGTTAGGAAAGCAAATAAGATTCAAAATGGAATTTATGATTGTGGCAACAACTTTTTGAAAGAAATATTCGCTAATATAAAAGAACAAGAAATATTAATAAAACAAAACGAGTCCAGCAATTTTAAAGGAATGGCTTCAATTTCTGTTCTCAACACAAGTGTTTTCATATTGCCGGAGTATAATACAAATTTGGTTTTTTAATAAAACTATGTTTTGAACTTTTATATAGTAACACCGCCGAGAGCAACCTTTGGGTCGCTCTCGGCGGTAGCATTTGAATTATCTTAAATAATGGCTTCCATTAAGTAAAGGCGCAATGTTAGCATTGTAATGACGAATGGTATTTACAGAAACTCCTCTTCCCGGATGTTGATGATGCGTTCTATCCCTGCCCAAAGTATATAAGGTTCGGCATCCGTGTTGCAATGAAATAATTTCATTAATAACATTTATCGATAGATAAGCAGATGAACCCCAAAAAATAAAAACGTCAGAGGTGTTAATATAAGCATATGAATTCAAAAAACCTAACACAATTTCTATGTAATTGCCTAACACGCTTTCGCTTTTCCTAATTTTTGTAGAAGTAATATCAGGATACATATTAAGTAGATAATAACCATCATAACCAAGATTTGATAAATATGTTGATATCAAGTAGTTGGATTTGTCAATTGTTATATTTGAATTAGAAACAGGGTTATAACCAATAGTAATGGCAAAATTGCTTCCTTTTGCGTTGAAAGTTACTTTCTCCAAATACTTGCACGTGGTAGAATATAGTATATCACGACTTATAACAAAACTTAGATTATTCGTAAAGCGATATTTACCATTTTGCCACTGAAGCGGGTTGTCATTTGAATAAACGCAATCGCTTTGTGACGGTATTATTCCTTGTGAATAGATATAGTTTTTAAATTGATTTAACAAAAGATCACTCTTTCGCGTAGCAAAAAACAAAACCCGAACCAATTTCGATTTACGAAACAGTTCGGATTTGTTGCGTTTGGTGACCCGTACGAGAGTCGAATTCTCGTCTCCGCTGTGAGCGAGTGAAAATAGTCCGGTGGACTGTTTTCACGAAGCGATACCCCGCAAAGCAAGGAGAAATAGATGCAAAGCTATGCTTTGTGCGTATTTCGACTATGCGACCGGGGAGATAAAACCACCCCACAAAACTCTGTTTTGCGGGGACCCCGATATAAAGGGCGATATCGCCCTGAACGGCGTATAACAAAAAAACGACAAACCGAAGTTTATCGTTTCTTGGTGACCCGTACGAGAGTCGAACTCGTGTCTCCGCCGTGAAAGGGCGATGTCTTGACCACTTGACCAACGGGCCGATTCAGTTTTATATTGCTATCTCACAGACAGCTTTCGTATTATACACTATAAATTTCTATTTGTCAATACCTTTTTTGAAAAAAACTGAATTTTTTTGATATTTTTCTATTATTTTTTTATTTATGTTGTTTTTTAAAACTTTGCTTTTCGTTTTAGACTATATTTTTCCTTTTAAAACTTAGTCTATGAGCTTTTTTCTCACTTTCGAAAACCGTTTATAAAGCTCATTCTATTTATTTTCTTATCTCAACCTTAGAGAAATATTTTGGCTGATGAAAATTAGGAGTTGCACCGCCGAGCTGTTGCCACGTTCCCCAATGTTTAATTTCCGTTCCGCTTCCGCATTTTGTGAAATTACATTCAACAATACTTCCCTCTCCGATTTCAAAATCGCCATACACGTTTTTAATAAGAGCAAGGGGAATATACGCTGTTACAGTCCAATGGTCGTCAAAAACCTCACCTTTAACTCTCATTCTTTCTTTTGACAGCTTTAAAACAGATATTTTTCCATACATTGAAAGGTAAACTCCAGCGGAATTCATTTCAAGATTTATATAGTTTATTGCATTTCCTTTTTGTTTTTCGGGGCGATAATCGCAGAAAAATTCAAGGGCACTGTCGAGATAAACGTTACCGCCTATTTGTTTTATTTCAGTTTTTGGATTTGATTCTTCACAATACATAAACACGTAAAAGCCATCATCTTTTTTGAAAATAACTTGACCGTATGCATATGGAGTATAATCATTATTCCAAGGATAATATTTTATTTCAGCTTTAGGAGCTTTTGAAAAATCCACTTCATCTTCCGTATAAAGAATATAAAATTCCTTATTCACATCAGAATTGTCTTCTTTTGAAGAGCTTTCCGACTCAGTTTTATCTATGGAAACAACGCTTTCTTCTTTTTCGCCCAAAGAATCTGTTGAAACAAGAAGCTCAGAAGAAATATCCTCAGCAAAAATTGAAAGCTCAGAGCTTGTATCATTTTTTGAAGAATTATCATCACCGTTTCCACAGGCTGAAAACAGAAAAACAACCGCAAAAATAAAAGATAAAAACTTTATATGCTTTTTCACAAAATACCTCCTTAATACAATTCCATAATCCACAAATGGGCTGTAAAAAACCTTGTATTTTTTACAGCCCTATTTATTAAATCTTAGACTATTTTAGTCTATATCGTCCATAGCCTTTTTGCGTTTCTGATTTCTGACAACAAAGAAAACAGCCAAAGCTACAATAACAACAACGCAAACGATGATAAGAATACCCGCATCAAAGCCGTCTGCTTTAAGATCTTCCCAAAGCTGATTCATAAGAGCCTTTGTTTCTTCGGGGAGATCGTGATAATATTCAACGGAAACACCTGGATCTCCATAAAGAATTTTTTGTGCATCGGGGTGAATTTCTGCAAGATATTCAATATATGCTTCATCTTCAAGAACTGCTTTATTTGGTGAAGCATATCCCGTATAAATAGCGTTTTCAACCGCAACAGCAGGATCAGTAAGGAAATTTATGTATAATTCAGCCATTTCCTTATTTTCTGCACCTTTTGGAATACAAGCACAATCTACGAAAATGTTTGTTCCTTCTTTTGGATAAACGAAAGCGAGGTCGGGGTTATTTGCATACATTGTTAAAAAGTCCCCAGCGTAATATGGAACCATAGCAGCACTTCCCTGTTCCATCTGGTTGAAAACCTCATCCATAACGTAACCTTTGAGAAGAGATTTTTCTTTTTGTTCTTTGAGCTTATCAGCCGCAGCGTTCCATTTTTCTGCATCCTCAGTGTTTACGCTGTTTCCAAGGAGGAAATGAGCAACACCAAAAGCATCACGGCTGTTATTTATCATAAGGATTTTACCTGCATATTTTTCGTCCCAAAGAATACTCCAGCTATCAGGTTTTCCTTCAACCATTTTTGAGTTATAAATAAGACCAACTTTTCCAACGCAATAAGGAACAGTATATTCGTTATTAACGTCATAATATAAGCCCTTATACGAATCATCAATATATTTATAGTTTGGTATTTTTGAATAATCGAGTTTTTCAAGCATACCTTCTTTTGCCATTCTTGCAATCATATAATCGGAAGGGATAATAACGTCATAGTTAGATCCGCCGCCTTTAATTTTTGCATACATATCTTCGTTAGTTTCAAAGTTGACGTAATTAACTTTAATGCCCGTAAGCTCTTCAAATTCAGCGTTCACGTCCATCATATCGTCTGAACCGTCTGAAAGATATTCGCCCCAGTTGAAAACGGTTAAGGTTTTTCCCGAATATGAAGAATAGTCCATATCGGTTGTTCCTTTATCGAACTCATACGCAGAAGCAGAGAAGCAACAGCAAAGAAACATAAGGGTTGACAAAACAATAGATAAGATTTTTTTCAATTTTTCATCCTCACTTTTTATAGATAATATAAAATTTCTCAAATAGATTTTTTAGTTTTTTTATTTTTTAATTGCTTTCTTTTCATTCTTTCTTCTTTTGACGGAAGATTTATAAGGATAAGCAAAAGAAGAACAGAAACAAAAATCAAGGTTGAAAGTGCATACATATCGGGTTTAACACGCTTTTTAGTCATAGAGAAGATTCTTATGGGAAGCGTTTGATAAGACGTTCCCGAAACGAAATAGCTTATAACAAAATCGTCCATAGAAAGAGTAAACGCCATCATAAGCCCCGTTATTATTCCGGGAAGAATAGCGGGAAGCTCAACCTTGAAAAAAGACTGAACGGGTGTGCAACCCAAATCCTGAGCCGCTTCGGGCAAATGTTTATCCATCTGTTTAATTTTTGGCAGAATGGAAAGAATAACGTACGGTAACTGAAAGGTTACGTGAGCAATAAGTATAGTTGGGAAGCCCAAAACGTTTTTACTGTTCACAAGACCTCCAACAAGAACGAATAAAAGCATCATAGAAACGCCCGTTACGATATCGGGGTTCATCATAGGCATATTCGTTACAGTCATAACAGTCTGACGAAATAAGCCTTTTTTCATTTTTGAAATTCCAACGGCTGCGGCAGTGCCAACAACAGCAGAAACAACGGAAGAGATAACGGCAAGAACGAGGGTATTTTTCAAAGCGGATAAGGTTTCTTCGTCTCTTAAAAGCTCTCTGTACCAACGGAATGAAAATCCCGCAAAAACAGCCGTGCTATCCGTTTCATTAAAAGAGAAAAAGGCGATAATAAGAAGCGGTGCATATAAAAAAGCGAAAATAAGAAAAACGTATAATTTAGATATAATTTTCATCATACGCCCTCCTTACATCAAAATACCGTCTTCGCCATCTGTGAACTTATTCATAACAGCCGTACAGGCAAGAATAAGAAGCATAAGAACAAGGGAGAACGCCGCGCCAACGTGATATCCGTTGTCAACGTATTTGAATTGCTGTTCGATAGTATCGCCAACGAGGGTTATCATACCGCCGCCCAGCTTTTGAGAGATGTAAAACGTACTTATAGCGGGAACGAAAACCATAGTTATTCCCGAAACGATACCCGGAACGCTTAAAGGGATTATAACCTTTGTTAAAACGCCAAAACCATCGCACCCCAAATCCTGAGCCGCTTCGATAACACGCTTATCCATTTTTGACATAACCGAATATATAGGAAGAATCATAAAGGGCAAAAAGTTATAAACCATACCAAGAATAACTGCACCAGACGTTCCCACAAACTTAACGGAGCTAATTCCCAAGTTAGAAAGAACAGTATTTACAATACCTGCATCTTCAAGCAAAGCAAGCCACGAATACGTTCTTATAAGAATATTCGTCCACATTGGAAGCATTATAAAAACAACCATAAGACGTTGCGCTTTCTCAGAAGCCTGAGAAATAAAATATGCAATAGGATATGCAAGAATAAGACAAATTAAAGTTGAAACGAAGGCGAAAGCAAGAGAATTAACAAAAACCTTCTGATACTTTGCGTCAAGAATTGCGGCAAAATTATCCATTGTAAAGCTACCGTCATCGCCCGTAAATGAATACCACGCAACGACAACGAGGGGAACAACGATAAAAATCGCCGCCCACAAGAGATAAGGAGCGTTAATTAGTTTTTGACCGAGGCTTTTTTTCTCCATCTATCACACCTCGTCTGTAGCATTCGGGTTGGAAAGCTCATCAAGCTCATCACTAAAGCTGCTATAATCTCCGAATTTACCTGAATACTCTGATTTATTCATAACGTGAATTGCATCAGGCTCAATATATAAACCGATTTTTGAACCTTCGCCAACAAAATCTGTTGTCTGAATCATCCATTTGAAACCGCCGATATCAACGATTATTTCATAATGAACACCTTTAAACGTTACAGAGGTTACTATTCCCGTTAACATTCCCTTTTCTATTGGAACGATATCAACGTCTTCCGGACGAACAACAACGTCAACAGGCGTATTATTTCCAAATCCCTTATCAAGACAGTCAAATTCTTTTCCCGAAAAACGAACCTTGAAATCTGAAATCATAACGCCGTCAACAATATTACTTTCACCAATAAAGTCTGCAACGAAAGCATTTTTAGGCTCGTTGTATATATCCGTTGGGCTTCCCACTTGTTGAATTATACCGCCATCCATAACCACAACCGTATCAGACATAGAAAGAGCTTCTTCCTGATCGTGAGTTACGTATATAAAGGTAATACCCATTCTTTGCTGAATGTTTTTAAGCTCAACCTGCATATCCTTGCGGAGCTTCAAGTCAAGAGCGCCAAGAGGCTCGTCAAGAAGCAAAACACGTGGGCCGACCGCCAAAGCTCTTGCAATGGCAACACGCTGTTGCTGACCGCCCGAAAGTGAGTTAACGTCTCTTCGGTTAAAGCCTTTCAGGTTAACAAGCTCAAGCATTTCTTTAACAGTCTTTTTTATTTCAGACTCAGGTCTTTTCTGAATACGCATACCGAAAGCAACGTTATCCCAAACGTTAAGATGGGGAAAAAGAGCGTATTTCTGAAAAATCGTATTAACATTACGTTTATGAGGCGGAATATGGTTTATTCGTTTTCCCTCAAAGAAAACGTCTCCCTCATCCGCATTAACAAACCCTGCGATTATTCTCAGGGTTGTTGTTTTACCGCAACCTGAGGGACCAAGAAGTGTAACGAACTCCTTGTCCTTTATGTCAAGGGAGATCCCGTTGAGAATGAGATCATCGTCATAAGTTTTTGAAATATTTCTGAGACTCAGAATAGTATTTGCGGAGGAAACGTCTCCGATGGGAACATCATTTAAATTTTTTTCCATTTTTTGTTTTTCCTATCTGTTCTATCAAATTTAATAAGATGTTTGCAAATAGATACCCTGCAACAGTATATAAATATACAGCGTTTTTGTCAATTTGTCAAGAGATTTTTCGTAAATAGTATTATTTTATACATTCATAATTTTTCAAAGGCTTTTATGTATTAAAACAAAGGCAAAAAAAGAGCGTTTAGCACTCATTCTATGAGCATAACGCACAAAAAAAGTCTTATATTTTTGTGAAAATATACAACTTATTATTTTGTCAAAATATTATTATTGACAAATTTTAGCTGAAATGATATTATACTTTTGGTTATAATGCAAAATTTTCAACGTTTAAATGCAAAAAACTACAAAGCATATATACAATGCAAACGTTTCAACGCATATATAAATATGAAAATTTTCTTTTCTTATAAAAAATTCAAACGGAGGTACGTTATGATTAAAAAGTTTATTTCAACCGCTTTAGTTGCTTCTTCATTAATTTGTTCTCTCGGCGTTTCAGTAGGCGGAGCAAACATTCTCCCTGGGGATATTGACGGCGATGGCTCTATATCTTCAACGGATTATCTCAAAATAAAGAACTATCTTCTCGATTCTTCCAAAGCAACAGACCAATTCAAAAGTCTGGCAGATGCAAACGGAGACGGAAATATAGATTCAACAGACTATTTATTCATTAAACGTCTCTGGATAAGCTCCGAAGACTCAGAAGTAGAATTGCCAAAGCTCGAAAAACCCGATGAATCACTAGAAACATCTGAAAACACGTCTCCCGATGAGTCATCCGCCTCCGAATCAGCCGCCCCCGATGAATCATCAGTCCCTGATGAATCCTCAACCACCGAAGAACCATCGTCCCAACCTGAAAGCGTTGAATATGGTTTGCGTGTATACGTTCCCGATTATAACAACAATGATTTTAATACTTATAAAACTTATTTTGACGGAACAGTAGACGGACTTTTCAACCAGATTATTAATTTTGGCGTTCTTCCCGAAGGAATAGAGGTTCTTTCAGCGAAAATTGGAAACTCAACCGTTGAAATTGACCTCTCAAAAGAATTTGGAACAGCAATAACAAACGCAAGAGCATCTGAAGTTTTGCTTATGGCTTCTGTTGCAAATACAGTTATAGAATATTTCAGCGTTAAATCCGTTGAATTAACCGTTGAAGGCGAAGTTCTTGAAACAGGATTATCAATTTACGATTCTCCTATTTATTTCCAAACTCCAATTTCTCTTTACGTTCCAAATGAAAACTATTCAGATTTCATTGTTATCGATAGCTTTTTTGACGGAACAATAGACGGACTTGTTGACGCTCTCGTTATAAACAAAGTTCTCCCTAAAGACAGCAAGGTTAATTCTTTCTCAATAAAAGACAACGTTGCTAAAATCGACCTTTCAGAAGAATTTGGAAAAGGCGTTAACGAAGCAAGAACATCAGAGCTTATGATTATTGGTTCTCTTGCCAATACAATTATTAAATACTATAACGTAGAATTTATTGAATTAACAGTTGAAGGTGAAGTTCTTGAAACGGGATTAGCCCTTTACGATTCTCCAATCCCTTTCCAAACTTTAATTTCTATCTACGTTCCCAACGATGAATATACAGATTTTGTAGCACACAACGTATTTTTCAACGGAACAATAGACGGACTTGTTGACGCTCTCGTTTCCTTCAACGCTCTTCCCGAAAAAAGCAAGGTTAACTCTTTCTCAATAAAAGACAACGTTGCTAAAATTGACCTTTCAGAAGAATTTGGAAAAGGCGTTAACGAAGCAAGAACATCAGAGCTTATGATTATTGGTTCTCTTGCCAATACAATTATTAAATACTACAACGTAGAATTTGTTGAATTAACAGTCGAAGGCGAAATACTTGAAACGGGTTTAAGAATTTACGATAGCCCAATAGCTTTCCAAAAGCTCATAACCCTTTACGTTCCAAATGAAACGAAAAGCGGACTTGACACAGTAGAGGGATATTTTGACGGAACAGTTGACGGAATCATTGACGTTCTCGTGAGAAAAGAAGCTCTCCCCGAAAACACAAAAGTATATTCTTTCTCCATAAAAGAAAAAGCCGCAATAATTGACCTTTCTGAAGAATTTGGAAAAGGCGTTAGCGAAGCGGGAAACTCTGAAAACCTTATAGTAGGTTCTCTCGTTAATACCCTTATAAGAAACTATGGTTTAACCTCCGTTCAGTTTACCGTTGAAGGCAAAATTTTAGAAACAGCCTCCACAGTTTATGGATATCCCATTGAATTTATAGTATAAAATTTTCTTTAAATCCGTGCCGTCTATAAGGCGGCACGTTTTTTTATTTAAAGCTCCAAAAAACAAAAATTTTTTCGTATAATATATAGAATAAATAAAACGGAAAGGGGCAAAATTATGAAACCTTTATCTTTCAAAAAAACAATCCAAAAAATCAGTTCTTTCCTTTTAGCCGCTTATATATGCTTTAGTGCTGTTTCTTTCGTAAATGCATCTGATTCAGATACAGAGATAGTATTCAAAGGAGATTTAGACAAAAACAACCTCATAGACGAATCAGATTCAGCGTTGATGAAAGAACGACTTTTGCTTTTGCGTGAATTTACAATAATTGATGAATCAAGGGCAGATATAGACAACGATGATAAAATAACCTCAACAGACTATTCGCTTTTGAAAGCTCGGATATTATCTATTTTTAATTTTTCCCACAGAGGATTATGGAACGGTGAAGACCTGTCAATTTATACAAAAACTCCTTCTGATGAAATTATAGATGAAATGAAAAAAACGTATCTTGAAGCCGTCTGCCAAGGAGCTTGTAAAAAAGAAGAGGTTAAAATATATTACACCTACGGACCGTTTGACGGAGCATACGCCGTTGGAATTTCGTGTAATAAACATATGCAATTTGCAAACGATGCCATAACGGGATATACCGTTGCAGGATTTAATTTTGTAAACGGAAGCTCTGCAACTTATCATTTCTACAAGGACGGAAAATACGTTGATCTGCTTAAATCCTACTATTCAGGAATAATGACAAAAAACGGACTTGAAAAACTTTACAAACTCCATTACAGCCGTAGCAGTTTTAAAGAATACGCTTCAAGTGAAAGCCAAGTGGGTTTATATGCAACTCTTCCAACCCTTGATTCAGAACAAGGATATAAAACCTTTCAGACATACTTTGACGGAAACATCGAAGGACTTGTAGAAGCTCTCGAAAAGGGCGAAAAACTACCAAAAGGAACAAAAGTAAATTCTTTCATTATTGACGGAGGAATAAGTTGCGATACCGCAAGAATTGACCTTTCAAAAGAGTTTGAAAACGGACTTGGACTTTCAGAAGAACAAGACGTTTTATACGTGGGAAACCTTTGCAACTCTATTATAAATTATTTCGGAGTGCAAAAGGTATATTTAACTGTCAACGGAAAAACCGTAGAAACAAAGTTTAAAACGTATACAGAGCCTGAGGAATATAAGCTGGGAACGGTTATTTATTATCCCACGGAAGAGCTTCTTCATTTTGAAAAAGAAGCCGTTTATTACAACGGAAAAACAGAAAGCATAATTGAAATTCTTGAAGAAAAAGGAATAGTCCCAAAGGGTACAAAATTCAACTATATGGGGTTTGATTTTGACCTCCAATCAACAAGAATTGACCTTTCAAAAGAATTTGGCGTTGGTCTTTCAAAGCTCTCTGACCTTGAAGCAAAAAAAATTATGTATGCTGTTGCAAACTCCGTTTTAAAATCCTATAATACACACGATTTATCTTTTTCCGTTGACGGAGAGGTTTTGAAGATTGACGGAACAACAAAATTGTATGCAAAAGAAGCAATATACGCATACGCTCCCGATTTTTCAAATAAAAACCTCGTAAAAAAAGAGCTCACGTTCAACAGAAGAATAAGCGACCTTATTTCCGCTATGGAAAAAGAGGGAATTTTACCAAAAGGTTCAAGCTATAATTCATTTAATATAAAAGATAACGTTGCAATAATAGGTCTTTCAAAAGAATTTGGTGTTGGTCTGAAAAAAGCATACTCAAAGGATAAAACGCAAGAAAAATTAATTGTTGGAGCTTTAGTTAATACGATAATTGAATATTACGGTGTTGAAAAGGTTTCTTTCACCGTTGAAAAACAAATTTATGAAACAGACGATGGAAGATATAACGAACCTCTTGGATTTTTCACCTTTGAATAATACAGACCAAATTTTACATTATAAAAAAGAAAAATAATTTACAGAAAAAAGAGAAAAACAGACTGTAAAAAAAGACAAATACTTCCCGTAGAAAAAACAGACTGTAAAAAAAGTCAAAAACGCCCCGTAAAAAAACAGAAAAACAAGCTGTAGGAAAAAAACAATAAATTTTTTTATATTTTTTTAAAAAAAATATTGACAAATCGTTTTTTGTGTGGTACACTAAATTTGTGGAAAGTAAACAATATTTCGATTCGTTTTTTTGAATTTTTTTATATTTTTCTGAAATTCGTTTTTTCCACTATCTTTTATTTTTGATGACTTCAAATCTTATAAATTTTTCATTTTTTTCCTTTCTTTATTTTTCTTACTTAAAGCCTCTCCAAACGGAGAGGCTTTAAGCGTTGTGCGATTTTTAAGCATTGTACGATTTTTAAGCGTTGTGCGATTTTTAAGCGTTGTGCAATTATTAAGCATTGTGTAATTTTTAAGCGTTATATGATTAACGTTTAAAGCGAAAACTAATCGTTGACTTTTTTAGACACATATGATATTATATACAAACAGAAAATTTCTGTTTTCAGGAGCTTTTAGGTATGAGTAAAACAAAATTTATTCTTGTTTCAATTATATATTCCATTATTTTCAGCATAATTTCAAATTCATATGATTTTTCTTTGAACTCCAAAGAAATATTTTTTCCCTTTTTAATTTTGTTTATATTCGCCGTCTTATTTGCCGGTGTGTTATTTTGTTCAACAAAGAGTTTAAGAATCAAAATATGTTTTCACGGAATTATTTTGCTTTCCTCTTTTGTTAATTCTTCTTTATTTTCCATTATCTATCAAAGCGTTTTTGGAATAATAAACGGAGAATTAAAGCATTTTTTATTTAGTTCATTATTTTGTATCGTCTGTCAATGTATTGTTTTTTGGGTTGGAATAATTTGTGTTTACTCCGCATCTTTTCAGCTTGGAATAAAAACGCGGCTGTTGGGAATAATTTGCGGACTGATTCCCGTTTTAAACCTCATAATGCTAAGAAAAATAATAAAAATTGTTTATAAAGAGATAATCTTTGAATCAAGCAAAGAATCCTTAAACAAATCACGCAAAAATGAACGGGTTTGCAAAACAAAATATCCGATTTTATTAGTTCACGGAACGTTTTTCAGAGATTTCAAATATTTCAATTATTGGGGAAGAATCGTAAAAGAATTAGAAAAAAACGGAGCTGTTTTGTACTACGGAAACCACCAATCAGCCGCTTCTGTTGACGGTTCAGCGCGAGAGCTTTCAGAAAGAATACAAAATATTATTAAGGAAACGGGATGCGAAAAACTTAATATTATTGCCCATTCAAAAGGCGGACTTGATTGTAGAAAAGCTATAACGAGTTATGATATCGCTCCATACGTTGCCTCTCTCACAACTATAAATACGCCACATAAAGGTTGTATTTTTGCAGAATATTTATTAAACAAAATTTCAGAAGAGATTAAAGACTCTATAGCTGATAAATATAACAAAGCCTTAAAAAAATTAGGAGACGAAAATCCAAATTTTCTTGCGGCGGTTAATGATTTAACAGCCTCTTCTGCTTTTGAAGACGAAAAAGAAAAGTTTGAAGGTATATATTGTCAAAGCGTTGGCTCTGTTTTAAAAAAAGCCGCAGGTGGAAAATTTCCTCTTAATTTTTCATATCATCTTGTTAAACATTTTGACGGAGCAAATGACGGACTTGTTTCCGAAGATTCTTTCCCTTGGGGAGAAAAATATACCTTGCTAAAACCAACGGGAAACGAGGGTATTTCTCACGGAGATATGATAGACCTACATAGAATCAACGTTGAAGGATTCGATGTGAGAGAATTTTACGTTACCCTCATAAATGACTTAAAAAATCGTGGCTTATAATTAAATCGGCTTTCAGGCTTTTTATTGTTAAATAAGAATATTATTTAAAACGAAAAGGAGAATTTTATGCTAAACGAAAGAACGCTTCATTTGTTGATTGATGCCTTTGGAAATGATGCCGACCTTTTATCTCTTATAGACGATTGTCTTTCATCGTTTGAAGCATACCATAATGCAGTTTATAAGTTAGAAACATATAAAATGCTTCATAATGGTAACATAAAAAACGGAGAAATATACAGAGATACGGTAATGGAGCTTGACCGAAACAGAACGGTTTGTCATAATGCAGTAATTGCAAACGTTTCAATTCTCAACGGCCTTGCAGATATGAATAACCTCCCCCACGTTTACGAAGGAATTGTTTCTGAAGAACGTCCCCATAGACGAATACTTGCAGATAGCGTTTTTGAATATATTGAAAAAACGATAAAAAACAGAGACTGATTTTCGTTTCTAAACGTTCAATTAAGAAACGTGTTTATTTCAATAACACATTAATTCATAAACGTATTAGCTCAAAAGCATATTAATCAAAAAACATTTAACTTAATATATCAACTCAGAAACACGTTAATCAAAAAATATTTAACTTAATATATCAACTCAGAAACACGTAATTCAAAAGCCGATTTTCAGAATCATAACGTCTAAATATAAAAAACAAATCCCGCTTAATCTCAGGATTATCTCCAAAAGATTAAACGGGATTTTTTTATTCAGGTTTCAATTTATGCGTATATGGTTTAATTTATGCGTATACGTTGTAGTTTCCAAGGAAGTGTCCTTTAAGTCTGATGTAGTCTGTTGAGTCAACTTTTCCGCTTTCATCAACGTCAGCAGCAGATGAATATACGCCGTCAAGAGAGAATGTTTCTAAGAAACAGCTCTTAACTCTAACATAATCTGTTCCATCAATGTTTCCGTTTCCGTCAACATCACCTTTAACGATGAGGCTAACTTTTTCAGTTGATGAAGCTGCAATTTTAATAAAGCATCCTGTTCCGCAAATATCAGAGCTACCTAATTGTGCTCCCGCTGCGGAGTAGATTGTAGCATCAGTATTTTTAAGATTGCCGAGAACGGAAGAAACTGTTGTTTTAGCTTTTATCTTGCTTATGGCTTTATCTTTGAGAGCATATCCGCTATTGTCGGTAAGAACGATAGTTGTTAAAGTATTCTTCTTCTTTTCCCAAAGCTCTTTAAGTTTAGCTCTTGTGTTAGGACCGCAAATGCCGTCTACTTCAAGACCGTTATCTGTTTGGAATTGCATAACAACTTTTTCTGTTGCAGGTCCGAAAGAACCGTCAATGTCGATTGAATATCCAAGCTGATATAAAACTGCCTGAACCCAAACAACGTCATCGCCCATTAAAGAAAATGTAGATTCGCTATATAAGTCTCTTGTTGGGTAGGTATGCTCATCAGGATTATCTGTTATTACGAGAGGTTTTGTTGAAGAAACCAAGCAGAACCAGTCGATAGTCATATAAGTTGCGGTGTTAAGATGGGATCTTGTGAACCAGATATCGCCTCTGCTTTCAAGAGTTCCACGTCTATCTCTCGGAGCACAGTCCCAAATGTGATATGCGTCAGAAGCTGCATCGTATCCAACAACTGCGATAAAGTGGTTGTAAACGTGAGCAACAGCAACACCGCCGTTTTGGATATGGTTTTTAAGGAGGGAGTCATAAGAGTCTGACCAATATCCTGATCCATCACTTGAACAGTCAATGGAAAAGCCGTATGTAGAGCCGTATCTTGAGTTTGCTCTTGGGTAGAAAGAAGTTCTGTATGTTCCGTCTGCACCGTTAACGTTATACATTCCGTTGTTATGTGCCCAGTTTGCGATTTCAACAACGTCCATTGTATAGCCTGTAAGGTATCCAACAGTGTTTGCAAGAGAAAAGATACCGCAACCTGTCTGAGTAAGAGAACCGCCGTTATGATAGTAATAATTCCATTGACTATCAGTCTGTCTCATCATAGCAAAGCCGCTTGGAGCAATGTCTGAAGCAGAAGCCTTCAAAGGAATCAGCGTAAACGCCATAATAAGCGCCAACGCAAAACTTAAGATTTTTGCTGAGTGTTTTTTCATAATTTCCTCCTGAATTATAATTTTTAAAAGAGTTTTAGGGTATATTAAATTTTTTTATTCACACCTGAGTTTTCATAAACGAATTATGAAGCAAAAAGAATTTTTGTTAATATTGGCTAATTTTTATCTCTTTTTCGCCCTTCAGCATAGTCATTATACCATTTTTTCACACAAAAGTCAATACCTCCTCCCAAAAAAGTTTTTTTCAGGAAGAGGTATCATTAATATTATTTGTATATATCAAACGAACCTAAAAAATGAGCTTTAACTCTAAGATAGTCCGTTGCATCAATTTTTCCGTTTTCATCAATATCAGCGGCAAGTCCAGAATCCGAAGATATTTCAACGTTTTCAAGGAAAAGCTGTTTTATTCTCAAATAGTCCGTTGAGTCAACGCTTCCGCTGCTGTCAACGTCTCCACGAATCAAAATTCTTAAAGAATCTATAGCTTCTCCGTTTCTCATTAAACGAATCTCAAAAGAAGTTCCAACAACTTCATTGTCAAAAATCATATTTCCGTCCATATCGTATAAATAAACTCCCGTGTTTTCAAAAGAATTTATAATGTCAAGGGAAGTCGTTTCTTCGCCAACGCCGAAGAGATATTCAGAATCGGAATAATACGTTGAATCTTCTTTGAGAACAAGAACATCTTGTTCTGTTTCTGTGGGAGAGCTTAAAATCAGTTCAAATCTTTGGGCTTTCTTCTGAACGCTTCCGTCTCCGTATGGATAAATATGAACGTCAAAGTTATTCGTATCCATATCCATAGGATAGGTTGTATAAACGGGTTTTATCAAGGTGTTTCCCTCAGGAGAGGTATGTAGATAAAAGCTCTGGGAAATTGCTCCAACAAAAGCATCAAGGTCTATATCTTCTCCATACGCCATAGAAGCTCCCTTTACGGTTATAGCCTTACGAGTTTTTAGAGAAACAAAGGAATAAGAGCCGTCATCAGCTTTTAAAACGTTCCATTTTTGAGAATCATCCCATAAAGCATCCTTGAAAACAAGGTTGTTTCCGTCAGCAGTCATCAACTTACCCGTTGCAGAATTTTTTATAAATACAACAGAGCCCGTTCCGTAGTCTGCGGAATATTCCTCCGTTGGATATAAATAGTTGTCAAATGAACGTTTTAATATTTCAAAGGAGTTATTATTTTTCAAAGAATCTCCGCCAAGCTGAATGTTTCCTGAGAAATTGTCAACGCATACAAGATTATCACTTTTTACGGGTTTCAAATAGAATTTTTCATTTATATAATATATATAAAATTTTTGGCTGTCGGCTCCAAAAGCATCTTCGAGCTTTACGCTTCTTTCTTCAACGAAAACGCCGCCCGAAACGTCAAAAACTTTATTTCTATCATAATTATAAATTATATACGAGCCGTCTGTTTGCTTTACGAATCTGAAGCATTGAGCTTTATCTAAAGATACTTTTTCAGCAAACAAAAAGCTGTTATTTTCCGTTATATAACTGCCGTTGATTTTTATTTTTCCATAAAAATTAGTTCCAAAATCTATTGGAGAATTTCCAAAAACGGTTTTTGAAACGGTATTTTTTGTCCATACCGCAAAACAAGTTATGGTATCTCCCTTTTGAGACGAGAGATTATAAACGTTTATCATATCTTTACCAAGATATTTTTGCTCACCTACAAGGCGGTTTTCTTCCGTTCTCCAAGTAAGCTCACCGCTTTCGTTTTCAAATATCCATTTTTTGTCAGACTTTCTGTAAAAATACCATCCCGCAAAGGAATATCCCTCTCTTGCAAAAGCATTTTTTCTTAAAGAAGCCTTTATTCCTCCAACGTGTGTTGTTTTTTTCATACTTCCCGAAGTGTTTCCGTTTCCGTTGTATTCAACAAAATAAATCGTGCTGTTTTCAGAAACAACGTTTTCAAAAGCCTCTGTTTGTCTTTTATAGCTAAGAGAATAAATTCCTTCTTTTCCGTCATCAGCGTTTGCGTTAAAATAAAGAGAAAGGTCTCCCGCCGTTCCTTGACCTGTTCTGAAACCGCAGGTTTCAACCTCAAAATATGAGCTATCGTTCTTATTAAACATAAAAGATAGCTTAGTTGGGAAAACAATAATACCTAAATCACGTTCCGTATCTAAATTTTCATCCGTTATAATTCCATCAAGAGAAAACGTAACTACCGCACTTTGTTTGCTGTTACTTTTGTTATATAAGGAAGAATAAAGAAAATTGTTAACTGAATCATATTCAAATCCGTTGTGTGTCCAAGCCTCAATTCCAACAGCCGTTGAAACTGTGTTATCTCCGTTGGCAAAAAGGGCGTTTTTATGCTCAGTTTCAAAAAGAAGATAACAAGTTACCTTTTCGGGATTTTCAACTGTTCCGCCCTCAGAAGATGTTGCTATTTTACAAACGTAAAAACGGCTTTTTGCTTTTAAAAGGAAATAATGATACCCATTTGACGTTTTAATCCATTTAACAGAATTACAAACCATAGATTTTCCGGATTGGTCAACAGTGTCAAAACAACCTGTAAAATACATATTTTCCCCATAAACCTTATGTCTTGTTAAGGAATAGGGCGTTTTTCCCGTTGTTACGTACATATAGTTATTGGAAACTCCGTTTTCTGCAACTGAACGAAGAACAATTTCATCTGCATATCCAACAACCGAACTATAATCAAGAGAAGAGGTTGAAGCAAGGCTGTCGTAATATTTCATAACAGTCTGTTCACCTGTTTTTAAGTTGATTCTCAAAAAAACGCAATTATTTCCGTTGTCATCTGTTTTTGCAGTATAAATATAATTTGTTCCAACGTGCATACCTTGAATGATATGACAAAAAGCTCCGTTACTCGCCTTTATGTTTGGAACTTCCAAACGGAAAGTTATATCGGATTCTGTATAAGTCAAAACGTTTTCTTCAACGTTTTTTCCATTAACGGAAAAAACTATTCCGTTTCCAAATAAAACGGAAGGTGTAGACGTTAAAACTAAAACAAGGCATAAAAAAGCCGATAAAACACATATTATTTTTTTCATTCCCTTTTCTCCTTGGAGGAATTTTTTTATATTTTATCAAAATAACGCCTTTTTGTCAACTGTAAATTACTTTTTAACTTAACTAACACTTTTTAAAGCAAGAATATAACAAAAAAAGGGGAAACAAAACTGTCCCCCATAAGTCTGTTTTGGAAAATTGACGTGTTTAACAAAATGAACAAATCAATTCATTAAACTTCTTTGCAAATAATGGTGGTATATTGTGAGCCGCTTTATCCCAAATTTCAAATTTGCAGTTTGTATTTATTTCAGCCATTTTTCTGACACTATTGAGAATATTTTCCTGCTCTTTGCTACCTGCTAAAGCTATTAAAGGGATTGAAACATCAGCAAACTTTGGAACGCTTTCAATGGTTATTCCGTTATACACAATATTATGAATTGTTTCCTCTTTTACGTTTTGCATTTGTTCCACAAATTCTTTACATGCCTTTGGCGGCAAACCATTCATAGTCCCAATTATTCTACACATAAACTTGTTTTTCAGTTGCCTTAACTGTTTTTTATTCAAATCATCAGCCTTTTCAAGCTCAGATTTATCTTTTATCAGCCACGGACTGACAATAATTGACGATTCAAACAATTCTTCATATTCAGAAACTAATTTGAAAGCAAGCTGTGCCCCAAGAGAGAAACCAATAAGCACAACTTTTTTGTTAATACTTTTGATGTAATCCGCAAGCTCCAATACACATTCATCGGTCATAAAAATTCTATCTGTGTTATCCCCGAACCCCATTATGTGGGGTACGATTATATGATACTTTTCAGAAAGAGAATACTGTCTGCCGAAAGTATGAACAAAATTTGCACCGTGAAGCATTACTATGGTTTTTGAATTTCCTTTGCCATATTCTTCTACTTTCATCTTTGCCCCCGTAATTATATATTTACTAAACCAATTATATCACAAGCTGATAAACTTATAATCCTTTTCATAACTTATTATGATATTTCATATCCCAGCTATGTACAAAGTCATCAAGAGATGCCCTGAATATCAATTATATATTTTGATATATCTGCTGCCGACACTTTTGGATGATGATATGGTTTTCTTCCCTTTGGCAATCCCATTATTTTTGAAATCTTGAAATCTTTTGGATTTACATTCATTCTTTCAAAATCCTCGTCTGTTAATTTGTATCCAATTGCACTTTGGGGGCAATAGCTAACACAAGCCATACATTGGGCACACTTGTGCTTAAAATGTGGTTTACCGTTTATCAACTCAATATTATCTACAGGACACACTTTTAAACAAACTCCGCAAGAAATGCAGCTTTCATTGATTTTAAATCCGTAATCAGCAACTTTCTGAACATCTTTGTATTTTCTCATACTTGCAATTTTTATGCGTATTATTGCATTAGCACGAGGAATCTTACGAAATGTTCTTTGGGAAATTTCTTTGCCGATTTTTTCAAGTCGCTTTTCTGTTCTCGGTATTACAATTCTCTGAGATGGCATAGGGGGATATACTATTACATAATTAGCAACATTATTTATTTTTGTACCATAGGATATATTGATACCTTTATTATTAAGAATCTGTTCAAGTTTCTCACACGCCTCTCCACAAATTATTGAGGGCATAGCAACACAAAAAACATACGCTTTTGGATTTATCTTGAGCTTTTCAACAAACTCTACAGCAGGTTCAGGCATTGTCCAATGGTACACTGGGAAAATGAATCCCACCACATCGCACTGTTCGGCTGAATTATCGTCAGGGTTACTCTTCATCGATATTAAAGTACAATTTTTGATGTATTTTCCAATTTTTATAGCGGCACGCAAACTATTTCCGGTACCTGTAAAATAATATATTTTATTTTTCATTGCGCCCCCTTAAATTCTCATTTTCTAACCAATTATACCACAAGATACAAACACACGCAACCTTTTATGAAAAAAGTTTTGAACGTTTTTTCAAATAATATTCTAGATTTTCGCGTGCAGTCATAGTGTTCCAAAACCTTGGATTCTCAATTATCCCTCCCACGCCAGAATCATTTGAATCTAAGTCTCTTTTAATATCTATTTCACCACAATCGGGAAACAAAAAACCTCCGAGTAATTTAATTAATGTTGTTTTTCCACAACCATTTTTCCCGATAATAGCAATGATATCACCAGGACAAGCACTAAAGCTTATGTTGGTGATTATCTCTCTTTTTCATATGAAAACGAAAGGTTATTTACCGATAATTTCATTTTATTTTACCCATTTCATTCTGCAAAACAATTTCAACGCCCTCGTCTGTAGCATGAATCTTTACGCCCTTAGAATACCATTCGCCATCGTACAAAGACAAATAAATATCGTTGTTTTCGGCATCTACAATGTATAGGTCGTCTTCAACTCGTTGGTAAAACTCAACCAAATCATCAAACGAAGAAAGACCTACGGTCTCGTTCCATTTATACGTATTAATAGATTCATATTCAAATCCATCAATATCATACAAAGGCGAAATTACAACCCCGCCCCTTGTATCAGGAGGATAAAACCCTCCAATCAATTCTTTATGCCAAACCTTTTCTCCTTTTAATTCAACGTAAAAATAACGATTTCGAATATTCAAAACATACCTATCGGTTTCCCCACTTGTAATTTGAAATTTTTCATCTAACGAATAAAGATACCCTGGATTCGTTTTTATATAGTCATTATACAAATTCCTCTTTTTCGACAAATCAAAACAATATGTTAAATCGCGAACCTGATAAGAATCAGAATTTGAAGCACATTTGAATTTTAATTCCGCTTTTCCATCTTTACTATACAAAACAATATCCCTTTCCGCTCTGGTAAGCCGATAAAAAGAAAAAACTCCCGTAATACAAAGCAAAAAGATTAACAAAATAGGTACTAATATTTTTTTCATATAATCACACTCTTTCGTCAAATTCTCATTTTCTAACCAATTATACCACAATCCACCAACACACGCAACCTTTTTTGCAAAAAAGTTTTGAACGCTTTTTCAAAATTTGAGATAGATTAACGCATATGTAGTTATATCTTTATTTTTAATTGTGAAAAAACAAATTCACACTTCGTTTTGTTATAAAATCGCCCCGAGGTGAAGCATTACTCGTTATCAACAATACGAAGACCTTGCATTTTGGAAGCGTATTTCAATTCGTATACCGTTTCCGTTTCACTTGCCTTTGATATACTGATTAACTCTTTTTTCGCCTTTTCAACAGAAGCGTAAAAACCAAGTAAAGTCCGCTTATTCACTCCAAGAAAACCTTTTGAAATTCCATAAAGTGCACATACTGGCACTCTCACTTTTTCGTTAGATTTAGTCAATCCACTAATTAAAGCAGCCTCTCCTTTATCGCAGACCATTTCCACCGAAAATTCTTCAAACGTTGATAGCTTTCTCTTGTTGATATCAATAATATATAGTTTTCTCGGAACGTGAACGCTTTCCTGAACAGTTTGATTAGATTTTGATATTTCTTCGTCTTTAATAAGATAATCAGTTGAAACCTCAAACAGTTCACTGAGAAGAACAATCTTCTCCATATCGGGAGAACTTACTCCGCTTTCCCATTTTGATACCGCTTGTCGAGATACTTCCAATTTTTCTGCAAGCTGTTCTTGAGATAATCCGTTACTTTTTCGCAACTGTTGAATTTTTACAGATATACTCATAAAAAATCTTCCTTTCAAATAATTCTATTGATATCATAAACTTTAATGAGCATAAAGTCTACCACTAAAACGTGGAATAATGGCAACTGGCGGTTGCATTTCTGTAATATAGTCCTTAATTTCAATTTTTATGACATGTTTGTGAAATACAAAATGGAAGTATAATTGAAAGAGTATAAATATCATATTTAAAAATGTCATAATTTCAAATAGATACTATTTCAAAAATAAAAATTCTTAATAAAAGCCATTTTGTATCTATCTAATTTTTCTCCAATTATCTTTTATTAAAGTGGAATTATGGTAGGTTAGATTAGATTTATTTTGGTTTAAATTAAATTAGATTATTTTAGTTTTTTTAATAAAAAATACGGTCGGTCTCCAACAACAATCGAATCTGTTACATCGGAAATATCATAACCATTATTTTGATATTCCGCTAAAAACTCTTGTTCGTTTGAGTAAATTATTTCTTTACCATACCACGCTTTAGAATATTGCGGGGTAAGCTCCAAATATACAATTTTACTTTCTGCCTCAAAGGTAAGTATCGTATGTACTTTGTTTTTCTTTTCGTTGTAAAGCAACCATACTTTGCTCGAAACATTCAAAACGTCAAGTATTGATTTCATTACCAAAACAGTATCAATGCAAGTTCCAATTTTTTCTTTCATTGTAACAGATGGTTCTTGAACAACAGATAAAGCGTTGGGATAATGACATCGTGAAAAAAGGCAACGAAAAATGTCGCCCCCTAAGGTACTGTTCGATAAATTAGGCTCGGTTATTTACTTTTTCTTTTGATTGGGTACAACACTTTATTTCTATTCATGTTACCGCAAAGTTTAATAATCCGATACTATTCCCAGTCGCCAGAAGCAACAATGCATACACTACCGCCGACTTCAATAATATATTGGTTACCTTTCTTTTCGGTATGAATCTGAAGAACACTTTTTCTCCCCATATCTTCCCCTTGAATTACCTTATAGCTTACTTCATTGCTATGGAAATAATTGTGTTTCATAAAATATCCTGCCAAACCTCCGTTTGCACTTCCGGTTGCAGCGTCTTCCACAAAATCTTCCATTAAACATCTGGCGGCAAAAGTATTATTCCCTGTGTCTACAAAGAAGAGATGATTACAGTTACACATAGGGTATTGTGTGATATATTTGTTGAATTTTTCTCGATTGCATACAAGTTTTTTCAAACAATTCCGTTCTTTCAAAGGAATGACAACAGCTTCCAGACCAGTAGATACCCATTCAATAGGAAAATCATCTCTAATTTCATCAGCCTCAATTCCATATATATCAGCAATGATATTTTTATTTATTGTTATTCCAAATTCAGGCTGGTTTTGTTTCATAATAAGTCTGTTATCTTCAACACGTATTGGAATAATTCCCGCTTTAAGATTTAGTTTAATTTCACAACACTGTTCTTTTTCCAGATATTTATAAATAATATACGCTGTTCCCAGCGTTGGATGCCCTGCAAATGGGACTTCACCCACATTAGGAGTCCAGATTCTTACATCATATAAGCCGTCATCTTTTTTTCCCGATAGAATAAAAGTCGTCTCCGAAAAATTTATTTCACGTGCAATTTTCTGCTGTTCCTCATCGCTCACCTGCCTGTCCGCAACAATAACCAATAGTTCATTCCCTTGATATTTTTCCTCTGCGAAACAGTCAACAATATAAAACTTCATATAATTCTCCTCTCAAAAATCCTCTTTTTTCTGAAAGAACCCAGCTTTGCAAATTCTCAATTTTCAAGCCGATTATACCATATAAATATAAAAAATACAACTGTAAATAACGTTTTTCTCTAATACAGCAATACGAACAGCCAATATTTGCAGCCCTCTCAATGATATAACAAAGACAAATACGGGTGGTAGGTGGGTGAATCACCGTGGCAAAACAGTAACCGCAATAGCTAAACCCCGAGCACACACTTTCATCTCTATATCTATTTATGTCAAATATTTGTTGAGATGGCTTTCTTTATCCGTTCATTTCGTTTCCCAACAAAGTCAAGTTCTTTTTCGATCCAAAACAAATATTCTTCCACAGTCTTAGGTAGCGGATAATATTCAAATATGCCGTTTCCTAACCAAAAGTTAACTTGAGAATAATCATCTGTAACGCAATCTTGCAAAAAGAAGAAATCGATATATCCTTTGAAATCAACAAATAAATCAAAAAATTTTTTGTCTTGTAAAAGTGTATTGTATAAAGGGCTTTCTTCGTTTTGATAAAATTTGCGGATACACTCCAAGGTTAAATCCCATCGGTCTTTAATAAATGGATTACAACCACGAGATTGATTTATGCCACCTTGCCTTTTGGGAAATATAATTTCACCTCCAATGGTATATGATTTGTGTATGTAGTTTTCCATATAGGCATGATAGTCAGGTAAAGAGTTTGCCACCTGTTCTATCATTCCACGATAACGACTATATCTAAAACTAACAATAATAGAGTCGCTCCCGAAACGAAAATCTTTCCAAGTGAGATAATTTGCACCACTACCTATTTTCAAATCCATAGTTTCACCATTGGGCAAAGCTCTGCTATATAGCAACTTGTGATATAATTGCATTGTTTTACTTGCACTATCAGGATCGCAGTTAAAACACCCCAATAGTGAATCTTTTTCCCAATAATTATTCCAGTATCTCGGAGTGTCAGTAGTGAAATCAAATTCAACATCAATAGAGTTCATGTTTCTTTACCTCCTTTAAATGATTAATCACAGTAATTATATTAGAAAACATATGGTTGAAGTTATATATTTTTTCTTATTGTACCATATAAATATAAAAAACACAACTATAAATAACGTTTTTCTCTAATACAGCAATACGAACAGCCAATATTTATAGCCCTCTCAATGATGCAACCAAAACAAATACAAGCGATAGATGGGTAAAACGTTAAAATGATAACTAACGTGAAAAAAGGGCAACAGAAAACCGTTACCCCTATAAGTTTGTTTAAAAATTTGAATTTAGCAATTATTATACTTATCGTGTCCTGTCGCTCTTCTTAATTTCGGAGCAATAGAATAAAGTACACACATAATAATAAAATAAAAAAACATTGATATCAACACTTTGTCAACTTCCACAAATCCATCAATTATGACAGAAACCAATGAATAAACCGCACCAAATAATATTGTTGATAGAAAGGATTTGAATATTCCATTTTTTAATAATCTTTTCATAGTCTGAGGTTTCTCCAAGTTCATTTTTGTATCCTCCATCAAATTCTTATTTTTCTAACTGTTCGGCTTATTGGAATTTAACTAATTGCAATCTACGATAATCAATTTGCACTCTTTGCATCCATAAGCAACTGCGGGAGTTTGCAGTTTGTCGTTCATTTTAATGACAATACCGCCTTCATCTTGTACAGTTTTCTTTGTGTGGCAGTATGAATTGAACCAATGCTTGTCAAGAAATGATTTTGGTGCCCAGTATACCCACACATCACCACGACCGCTGGCAATTTCTCCAGATTCCATTTGCATTCCACATTTAGGACACTTCATTTTATTTACCTCCGTCAAATTCTCATTTTGTAAACTGATTGTACCATACAAATGTAAAAAATACAACTGTAATTATGATGATTAAATAATGTTTTTTAAAGTTCAGCAATAGCGATATGAACACCACCGAAAATCTTTGTAGCCACCTCGATGCCGTAACGAAAGCAGATACAGGTGCGGAGATGAGTAAGGCTCTCGGATAAAAACGACATAAAAAAGGGGTAAACGAGTCGGAGCTGTTGACAAACTGAAATTTTATGATGACATATTATCCTTCAAGTAAGCCTAAAAAAAGAAATGTTCCCATAAATAAAACAATTGGAAGTATCAACATACAAGCACCCATCGCAATAAAATCACCCGTCTTCTCGCCCTTTAGTTTGTAAATGACAGAGACTATAATTGTCACTAATCCGGGGATAATAGTGGTATAAGGCATTGTTGCCGACATAGCCAATTTCTCTGCCTTCCAATCAATACTCAGTAACATTTCAACAAGTGAGCATAGGAATGTAGTTATCAATACAATGTTCAGAATTCGGGTCTGTTTCTTTTGCACTTCCTTCTCAGCCATGTCTAAAACATCCACAACTACAGCTTCATCGATTGCTACATTTTCGATTTTTCTTTCTGATTTCATAAGTTCTATTATGGATACATTCAAAGCATCAGCCAAATACTCTATAGTGTTTATATCTGGAAATCCTAAACCTCTTTCCCATTTGCTAACAGCTTTGTCAGTCACATGAATTTTTGTAGCCAAATCTTTTTGTGTCATTTTCAATTCCTTTCTTCTTTCAGCTACAAAGCAACCAAATTTATTTGCATCCATTTTCATCACCTCCAATCGCAATTATATATGTACCAAATCGCAAAATCAACCGACGCATCGTTTATCTACGAAAAACTTGTTATTTCACGCACTCTACGCATCGTTTACTATCTTTTACTTTAGCGAATTGTATCTTCATCATTTGATATATCTTATGTTTTTGCACCTATAAACTCATGCAAAAAGTTTTATTTTTCAAACTGATTATACCACATAAAATATATAAATACAACTATTTTCACAATGATAAAATAACGTGTAATTATAAAATACCCCGACAGAGCAATATGAACATATTTATAGCCACCTCGATGCCGTGACGAAAGCGGACACCGGCGCGGCGATGAGTACAGCGCTGGGGTGAGGAGAGTATAACAAAAGGGCTAACATCGAAGTCAGCCCTTGTAGTATTCGACCTATTGGAATTTGTTTTAGTCTTTCTTTTGTTTGTCTGCAATAAGGTTGCAAACACACATTACTATCGGAAATAAGATGCCACCTATTGCAAACACCACCCAAGAGATATACCAATGATTTGTAAGGAAACTCCACACAAGGTATATTGACGTAAGAATCCCCCAATAGCAGAATCCAACAACCTCTTTTACGCTTGTTCTCTTTTTTTCTTTTTCGGTAAAATCTCCTTCTTTAAGGAGTTTTTGCATACTTGCGTTTTGCGTTCCAGCTACAATAAACATTCCTGCACCTATACCTGCAATAATCATCAGCAAGGCAAGAGCTGCCGCAACAAGTATCTCATTCTCCGAAAAAGATAATAATACCAACGGAACAACAGAGAAAATACATACACACGATGCAATTATATTATATGCAATATAAGTCGGTCTGAAAGCGTTTTTCTTTTCTGTAACTAACCCTTTAACTCCGTATTCAAGTTCAAAAGGAATGTTCTTGTCAAGAAACTCATACGGCTGATTTTTGAAGCCACAATAAATAAAGATAGGAACGGCGCACAAAATAAAGGCAAAGAAAACGGTTAACCCAATCGCACTCGCTGTCGCTTCTGTAACAATAGCATTAGGTAATTCCGATAACATAGTCAACACAATGAGGGCGATAGGAGAAAGAATACACAGGAACGTAGCAAGAGCAATACGCCAAGAGGCTTTCTTCCTTTGCGCGATATATTCGTTTGCTTCTTCCATTGAGATCTTTTTTACCGTTGTGTCGGAAGAAGTATCATTGGTCAATTCTTCGTCCTCGATCTCATCCTTCAAAAGATAGTCTGTAGTAACTCCAAATAATATGGAAAGCTGAAGTATTTTTTCTAAATCAGGAACAGTTTGCGCACTTTCCCACTTGGAAACGGCTTGTCGGGATACGTTCATTTTTTCCGCAAGACCTTCTTGAGACCAACCATTCTTTTTTCGTAATCTGATAATTTTGTCAGCTAAAATCATAAAAACACCTCGTTTGAAATTTTTGTAAAGCTCTGTGCTTCATCGTGTCTTTATTGTATCAAAAAGCACGGTTACATACCACCAACCGAGGGCTTTCAATGTGTCAACCAACGGTTGCTTTTACTATTTATCGTATAATTTAATGCTAAATTCTTATTTTCGAGCTGATTATACCACATAAAATATATAAATACAACTATAAATAACGTTTTTCTCTAACACAGTGATACAAACACCTAATATTTATAGTCACCTCAATGCCTCAGACAAATCAGACACGAGCATTAAGTGCTTAAAGCACTGGGGCGAGAAGAGCATAAGGAAAGAGCTGACCACACGGTCAGCCCAAGTGTTTTGAGAATTTAGTTAATTGTTTTTTGCTATGTCATTCAAATTGTTCAATTTACTTAAATCGTACCATTTCAAACAAGTTAAGTCAATTTTTTGCTTGGATAGAGCATTAAGTCGTTCATCGGTTTTCACTTGTGTTTCATCGGCTTCAATACCGAAAACGGTGTCGCTTATTTCTACAACCTTATAGCACGGATTAAAATTATCAGTGCTATAACACCCAAACTTTTTATGTGTGAGATCCATAATCAAAATCGGGCAGCTAAGAGTATTATTTACCTCATTATAAATCAACGGTTGCAGAAAAAGCATATCGCCGTTTTTATTGACCGAGAAATTATCACAGAAAGTTATGTCTTCTTCAATATTCAACATCAATTCGGGATGTTCCTTATTCTTCAATATTGCTAAAAAACCAGTATACCACCCCATTCTCACCTCTGCAATCGAGTATATGCAACACAAGATATCGTTTTGAGGTACATAGTAAAATTTATCATACACAAACGGGATAGTGTTTCGATTGTTCCAGCGAGGTAGACTTGAAAAATCAAACTTCCAATCCGTAGTACGATGATCATCAGCTTTGCCGCATTGTTCAGGTTTGTTAATTACAGAATGGTTGGTGCTCTTATGTGAGATCTTAGCAAGTAATCTGTAGGAAATACTCTGACCGTTCTTTCTTGCAAAGGACAATGACATAACAAGTCCGAACACAAACAGACCTACGAGAAATTGCCAGCCCATACCGCCGTCATCACCTAAGTCGTTGTTAACTCCGAGAAAAGCAGATCTGAGCTCACCTGTGCGTTTTATTTGATTAAATAACATTCCACCATATAACAAAAGAGGGATTTCGGCGGCAGCAATGGGATCCACATACCACTTAAAGAGGCTAAATCGCATCATAACTGCTACAACTACCGGTGTCATAACGAAAAGCACGCCATAAGTCGCTGCCATCACAGAACCAAGGTTATCGGCTTTTCCTGTCAAATCCAACATTAGGGATGCCGAGCAGGAGAATGCCATATAAATAACTATGATCAGTATGTAATATAAAAAGTGAAAAATAATAAATTTCTTTTTCATAGTATACATTTTCCTCACATATATATTCTCATTGTGCATATATTCCAAACTATGTACTGTTAACAGAAGAAAGCCGCAGAACACCTAAGTCCTGCGGCTTTCGTGTGCGGTGAAAACCGCATTTGGCGGAGACGGTGGGATTCGAACCCACGTCCCTCGGGGGGCATCATGATTTCGAGTCATGTCCGTTATGACCACTTCGATACGTCTCCGTGTATTAGGTTTTTAATTTATGCAAGGCTGAGGGGGAAAATTTATTCACTCAAAACTCAAAAAACAGAAGCATTTGCGATAAAAGTGGAGAAAACACAGGATTTTGAAGCCCAAAGAGTGATATAAAAAAGCTATCTCCAACGTGCAACAGTATATCATAGAACTGATTGTTTGTCAATAACAATTTTGCGTGTGATTGTATCAATATGGACAAAAAACTATAAAATACGCATTTTTTCGCAAACAAAAGCTAAATATTTTCATTTTTCTTCCCCCACGTAGCGACAAAATTCATATACAGATATGAATATAATAAAAGCATAGAGAAAGCCAAAAGAAAGGAAGTTTCAGCATATGACAATATCATATAATTCCTCACCCGAAACTCTAAACGTTAAACTTTCAGGGGAAATAGACCATCATAGCGCAAAAACCGCAAGAGAAGAAATTGATAAAAAATACAGAAAAGATGGGTGCAAAAATATAACCCTTGATATGTCGTCAATAACCTTTTGCGATTCTTCGGGGCTTGGACTTATTATGGGAAGATACAGAACGGTCAAAGAATACGGGGGAGAGCTTTTTGTCAAAAATCCCGCTTCTGTTGTCGAAAAGATGATAAGACTTTCGGGAATGGACAAGCTCATAAACGTTGTTGAATAAATTTAAAAAAAGGACGGATAAAGAAATGTCAGAAAAAAGAAACACAGTTATAAAAAGCACCAAAAAAACGTGTCCTCAGATTGTTAATTATTTCAAATGCACCTTTCCTGCAAAATCAATAAACGAAAGCTATGCAAGAACACTTGTTTCTGCATTCGTGTCTCAGCTTGATCCAACGGTTTCTGATATGGCGGATTTAAAAACTGCGGTTTCAGAAGCGGTAACAAACGCCATTGTTCACGGATATAAAGAAAGCACAAAGGATTCTGTTGTTTATCTATCAGGGCATTACCGAACAGACGGAACGGTTTCCGTCGAAATTAAAGACAAAGGCTGCGGAATAGAGGACATAAACAAGGCAATGGAACCGATGTATACAACGTCTCCAGGAGACGAAAGAAGCGGAATGGGGTTCACAGTTATGGCTTCGTTCTGCGACAAAATCAAGGTTTCTTCCGCAAAAGGAAAGGGAACGACAGTGATTTTGGAAAAGAAGCTGTCTTCTACATAAGGAGTTGATGAAATTGTCCCTCAACGAAACAGCAGAATTATACGCCGAGGAAGAAAAAGACATATATACAGAATCGGAGAACGATTCGTTTTATCTTACAACAGATTCAGAAAAAACAAGGGAAAACAGTCCTGAGATAATAAAAAAAGCTCAAGATGGAGATGAAAAAGCCCTCTCTCTCATAATTGAAACGAATTTAGGTCTTGTTAAATCCATTGCTGTCCGCTTCAGAGACAGGGGAACAGATATGGAAGATATAATTCAAATTGGAACGATAGGAATGATTAAAGCCGTTAGAAATTTTGATTTTTCTTTTGGAACAAAATTTTCAACGTACGCTGTCCCTCTCATAATGGGAGAAATAAAAAAGTTTCTTCGTGATGACGGACTTATAAAAGTCAGTCGTGAAACAAAAAGAAAAGCAGTTCTTCTTCTAAAGGAAAAAGAAAGACTGTTTTCAGAAACGGGACGAGAACCGACTATAAAAGAGATTTCAGCCGCCGTTGGAATATCGTCTGAAGAAGCGGCAGAAGCTCTTGAAGCCGCCGCAGAAGCGGTTTCATTTTCAGATACAGTTGGTGATACACCCGTTGAAAACTTTGTAGGGGAAGACAACACCCCAGAAATAATTGAACGTCTCGCCCTGAGACAAGCTATAGATTCCCTTGATAAAAACGAGCGAGACCTTATATACTACCGATATTATAAAGGATATTCTCAAAGTAAAACCGCACTTATCTTTGGAGTAACCCAAGTTAAAATATCAAGAACGGAGAAAAAAATAATAGAAAAGCTAAAAAACGCATTAACTTAGATTATTACCACAACCCCTTCCAATATATCCCAAAATATTCTCAAGCAAAAAAGCACCCCAAAAGGTGCTTTTTGCTTTTACAGATCTATAAGGTTTTTTAGGTAGTATAAGTAATCGTTATAAGTATAGTCATTTTCGTTTGGAGCATCATATTTCTCACAACAGCCAAAAGAAGATTTTTTAATATCCTTTTCGTCTACTTTGTCAAGCCAATTAACGACATCATCCTTGTTATGTATTACAGCATTTTTAGTACAAAGAATACGGTTGGGAATATTTCCGTATGGGCATAGTGTTCCGTGTCTGCACGTCATACAACATTGGATTTTTACATCGTCTGGCAAAGCATTTTGGAGATTTGCGAAAGCATCCGTCCATTCGAGACTTTTGCCCATTCCCAAATATGTATTCTCTTTGTATTCTATTCTTATAACAACTTCTGCACCAGCCTCAAGTTCTTTATGCGTAATAACAATAGGCACAGCTATAAGATTGTCAAGTACAGACAAATTCAAGAATCCTCGATATTCCATATTCATCATTGTCTCCTCATCTTCACCACAAATTTGCTATAAAGTCAAGAAATAGGTGTACCTGTTATCTCAGAAACGCCAAAAGATGCTTTTTGCTTTTATAAATCTATTTTTATATCTTTCCCATCAAAACCATTTTAACGTAAATATAGTCTGTTGTTGTAACAATTCCGTCAAAATTCGAATCTGCTGCTTTAATTTGAGCTTTAGACATAGGTGAAGTTCCTAAAAAATGAGCCTTTATTTTAATATAATCAAAGGCGGTATATCTTCCGTCTCCGTCAATATCTCCTTTAGGCAGCTCAGACCAGAAAGCATTTTCCTCAACGATTGTTCCCTTTGGAATATCAAAATCTGTTAATACCTCACATTTTCCAAAAGCATATTCGCCAATTCTGTTAAGAGTATCAGGCAACGAAACAGAAGAAAGCTTTTCGCACCAATAGAATGAATATCCGTCAATTTCACGAACAGATTGAGGCAGAGATATGCTGACCAATGAATCACACGCCGCAAAAGCCTTATATCCAATCAGGGAAACACTTTCGGGAATAGAAACAGAAGAGAGCTTTTGGCAATATGAAAAAGTATATTTTCTCACAGCTCTTATTCCTTTTGGAAGTACGATTTTTGTTATTGCTTTACATCTTCTGAATGCACCGTCTCCTATATCAGAAAGACCTTCAGGGAACGTAAAATTATTCAAATAAACGCATTGCTCAAATGCATAATTTCCAATTTCTTTAAGTGTTGAAGGAAGGGTGAGGGTTCTGAGGTTACCAAAATCGTTGAAAGCGTTATTTCCGATTCTCGTTACCCCTTCTTTTATATTCACGGTTTTAGCGGTTGTTCTGTAAACCGCCCAAGGAGTTTCTATGACACCATATCTGTTTTCAGAATAATCGTCCATACTTCCGTTTGTGTAAAAGGTAAAAACAGTATCTTCCATTTTCCAGATACAATTCTCATTACTTTCGGCTGTATATGTATGTTTCAACAAAGGAGCAGTGTTATTTATCCCCGAAACGCTAACCCAAGGGGAATATCCCTCTCCGAAGTCAGTAACCCATTTTTTTAAAGCATTGAGAAGCTCCGCAACACCGTATGACTCTTCTGTTCCGTGCAAAACGTATGAAGCAACTCCCTTTGAATAATAAGCCTTATTAACTTCTGTGTTCCACTTATCAGAATATATATCGTTTCCTTTTAAGCCCTCACATTCGGTTGTTCCCGAAAAATAACAGTTATTGATTATTGCGTTTTCTCCTTTAGCGGCAATTCCTGAAGAAACGCATATTTTTTCTATAACGTTTTCAGCCGTTTTACCATTTTCATCAGTTTCATCAAAATACAACGAAGAACAAACTGTTCCGCTTACAAAGGAGTTTTCAAGTTTTCCCGTATAGCTTCCAACAATTCCCCCGCAAAGAGAAACGGTTTTTCCCGAACAGTATATTATCCCGCCGAATGAATTGTTTTTCAAAACAACTTCAGAAAGAGAAGCCCCAAGAATCCCCCCTGCAACCGCTTCTTCTCCATCAGCAGACATTGTTTTTTTTGAACTACAACAATCTACCAAAACACCGTCAAATGCTGTTCCGAGGATACCGCCCGTATTTATGGAAAAGGAATAAAGTGTTCCTCCGCTTGAGCAAGATAAAATATTGGTGAATCGAGCTTCTCCAACTACACCACCGGCCGAAGAACCTCCAAAGGTCGTTATGCCGCAAAAAGCAACGCTTAGAAAGACTTCCGAAGGATTTGTTTCTGTTCCTATAATTTCTCCAACAATTCCACCTGTTTTTTCTCCGCCGTTAACTTTTCCAAGAAATGTGCAATCGCTGATTTTTCCACAGTAAAGCCTTCCAACAATTCCGCCAACGTTTGCTTTTCCTTCAACGTATCCCTCAACAGAAAGATTCTGAATTGTTCCGTTTGAAACGTTTCCGAAAAATCCGTTGTATTTATCCGTCCCACAAACAAAAACTCCGCCGACTTTAAATTCAGTTCCGTCAAAAACCCCCGAAAAAGGCGTTTTTTCCGTCCCGATTGGAACCCAATTCTCACCGCTTGTCAACGTATATTCGTCTTCAATCAGTTCAACGTTTCCAACGGAAATATTGTTTTTCATAGCAAGGGTATACCCTGAAAAAGAAGGATTTGAAGGATAATTTTCCGTTCCCGCTTTAACTTCTCCGTTGCAAACTCCCGCAACCCAACGTAGATTGGAGGACGAAACTATGCTATATATTTTTCCGTTAAGTGCGGGTGCGGTCATAACAGACGCAGACACACTTATTCCCCAAAAACAAAAGCAAACAGAACATAACGCCAAACAGAGAAACAAACAGAAACAACCTTTTACTTTTTTCATTTTAACCTTCTTTTGAACAGCTTTTAAAACAACTTTGAAAAAATTCAAAACTTCATTTTTCAAATTTTTTCTACAAAATAAAATCCTTATGCCTTAGTATAACACGCAAACAATTTTAGTTTTTGAAATTATTTTGATTTGTTAGTTAAATTTTTATTAACTATTTTTCTCGTTAATATGGATTAAATTTTCCTCCCCCTTTAAACCCAAGAAGAAAAAAAACATCGGGGGAATTGTTTTCAGAAAGAAAAGAAGGTGGATAAAAAAAGCCATATCCTTTTGGTGTCAGATAAAAATTATTTTTAGAGAATCCCTTTTTTATTTTCTTTTCATAATCCTTAAAAAAACCGTAGTTTTCAACGTCTCGCCTTAGTCTTGCTTCTGATTTTATTCCTATGAGTATATTATTTAAGTCATTTTCGTTAAAAAAATCCTCATACACAAGTATTCTACCGCTTGAAACGTCCCAATTTTGTGAAATTCGTTTTGTTTCTTGTTTGTCTCCGCAAAAAAGATGAACGTCAACAACAACAGATATAAGGTTTTCATCTGAATACGAACAAATATACCTTAAAACCGCTCCAAACTTTTCAAATTCCTTATCACACAACGCCTTATATCTTTGCGCCTCTTTGTATAGCTTTGTTTTTGAAAATTCCTCAAATCGTTTTGATAGTAATTCATAAAATCCGTTAAATCTTTTTTCAAATCCATCTCCCTTAGCTCTTGATGAATATCCCGTTTTAACAAATTCGGGATATGATATATTATATTTCACCAAAGGTTCTTCTTCGGGAAAAACGTTTTTAACTTCTTTTTTCATAATTTCATATTTATTGTTCAAAAAAATCACCCGATATTATTTTATTTATCGGGTGAAAAAAATATGATGATTATTTAATTTTAAAAACTGCTTCTGCTGTTTTATAATAAATTTGTTCTTTCTGAGAATCAGACAAAGGCAAACCGTCAAACTCAGCGTATGCGTCAAACGTACTTTTAAGAGGAAAATCACTCCCAAACATAATTCTATCTGCACCGTGTCGGTTTATCATATTATAAACACGCTCATGAGAAAGAACAAGCAAAGCATCTGAAGTATCCATATAAACTCTGCTTCCTATTAAATATTCTTCCGCCTCATCCCAAGCCATATATCCCCCCATATGAGCCGCAATAATTTCAAGGTCGGGAAATTTATCCGCAACGAATCTTACAGCCTTAGGAGTTGAATTTACAGTGTTTTCATCTCCAACGTGAAAAAGAATTGGTAGTCCAAGTCTTTCTGCCTCTTTATATACAGAAAACATCATAGGATCTTCAATTTTAAAATGTTGAAAATCGGGGTGTAGCTTAATTCCTCTTCCATCGTTTTCCTTTATATATTCGAGCTCTTTACACATTTCTTTTTCTTCCATATCTGGATGAACTGAACCCAAATAAACAAGCCTTTCAGGTAAAGACTTAGCACATTCTATTAAAAAGTCGTTTCCGCGGCGAACATTTTCAGCCTTTAACGCAGCGTTTGATATAACGAAACGTGCATCAAGGGTTTCTGCTCCGTCTAAAAGTCCCAAAAGTGTTCCGTTGCCCGACATATGTATAGAATAGTAATTTCCAACGTTGTCAACTGCTCTAAGAGCAATTTTATCAGGGAAAACGTGTGTATGAACGTCAATTATTTTTCTGTTTTTTTCTGATTTTACTTTATTTTCCATATCTTATTTTCACCGCCAAATAACAAAAAACAGGTAAGCGGAAGCAAACCTTACGCTAACCTGTTTTGAATTTTGAATATTAGTGAGATTGCTTTTAAATATCTATGAGAAAATCCCTTTTAGGATATATTAAACTCTTTCGATATATTCTTCTGTTCTTGTATCAATTTTAAGAACGTCTCCAATGTTAATAAACATAGGAACTCTTATTTCTGCGCCTGTTTCAAGAGTACAAGGTTTAAGAGCGTTTGTTGCTGTATTACCTTTGAAGCCTGGTTCTGTATCAGTAACTTCAAGCTCAACGAACATAGGAGGTTCAACAGAGAAAACCTTTCCTTTGTAAGACATAATACGAACTGTCATACCCTCTTTAACAAACTTAAAGTTACTTGGAAGGGATTCTTCGTTAAGAGGAACCTGATCAAACGTTTCAGGATCCATAAAGTAATAAAGTCCGTCATCGCTATAGCTATATTCCATATCCTTGCGTTCAATAATTGCAGGAGGGAATTTTGCGGTTGGGTTAAAAGAGTTTTCAACAACACCGCCCGTTATAACGTTGCGAAGTTTTGTACGAACAAAAGCAGCGCCTTTACCGGGTTTAACGTGCTGAAACTCGATAATCTGCATAACCTGTCCGTCCATTTCGAATGTAAGACCGTTTTTAAAATCACCAGCTGATATCATAAATCCTCCGTCTCCCCACAAATGGGGACTCAAAATTTGTTTAATTAATTATCTCTTTTATTTTACAGTATTTTTCTTCTTTTGTCAACAGTATTTTTTAGTTTTTTTGTAATTTAATAAAAAAGTGAATTTTCAGCTCAAATCCCTTATCAGAACTTGGAGTTGAAATTTAATATGGAATGTTTTCTTGCTTAGTTAAGGTAAAATTTTAACTAAACACATGATTTTAACCACGTTTTTTATATTGACTTTAGTTTATCAATATGCTACAATGTTTATGAAGATAAACGCCTTTATATTATATTGATAGGTTAATACTTTTATTGCAAAAATTTTGTTTAAGTTATTTTCGTATGAACTATTTTATTTTTCCCGTTTATAATTAGTATTTACTTTAAAATTCATATCTTGAAAGGAGACGAATATGAAAAAGAGAATTTCAATTATTTCATTTCTTATCACCCTTGTAGTTCTATTAACAAGCTGTAGTTATTTAACTGGTAAAGCCAATATTTCACACCTTAGAATAAAAGAAAGCAAATTAGATTCAATTAATTTTCACTATCATTTTGGAGAAAAAGATGCAACGTTAAACGAAGAAGAAACAAACAAATTTATTGAGCTTTTTAACAATATAACAACAGGAATCATCCCCGAAGGTGAGCTTTGTACCCCCGACCTTACTGTTACAATTAAGTATAATAACAGCAAAAAAACCGTTGTATGCTTCTATGGTGAAGATTATTCAACAATCGAAATTAGAACTCATGATAAAGATGGCAAACAAGATGAATGGTATTATTTCCACGCAGACGAATTAAGAAATTTTGCTTATGAAACTGCAAAAAAAATTACCGTGTGATTCTTATAGCTAATATTATAATGGATTTCCCGCAGTTTTTCAAAATTCACATACATTTATTGGGGCTGTAAAATACTATTACAGCCCACCTTTATATTTTTAAGGGATAGAATAATGCTTCAATTATAGCTTATTCCTATCCTTTTTTGTTTTAAACTAATAACTAATCAAACAAATAAAACTATAAACCTATAATAAACGGAAAACTGATAATAAATAACAATTTAATAATAAATGAGTATTTTCAAAAAAAATAAGCCCACAATAAACTAAAAGATAATAATAAATGACAATGTCATAACAAATTACAAGTCTATAACAAATGTAAAACTATTTGAAAATGGCAATATTACAATAAACCAAAAGCTAATAACATAACGAAAAAGCTGTCGCAGATAAATCCGCGACAGCTAAAAGTTATTAAACTTTAATTATTTAATGTCAATAACAACACCGGAACCAACAGTTCTGCCGCCTTCACGGATAGCAAAACGAAGTCCTTTTTCGATAGCGATAGGTGTGATAAGTTCAACGTTCATATCAACGTTATCGCCAGGACGGCACATATCAACGCCTTCTGGAAGAGTGATAGAGTCTGTAACGTCTGTTGTTCTGAAATAGAACTGAGGTCTGTAGTTTGTGAAGAAAGGCTTATGACGGCCGCCTTCTTTTTCTGTGAGAACGTATACCTGTCCAACGAATTTGGTGTATGGGTTGATGGAACCTGGTTTACAGAGAACCTGTCCTCTTTCGATTTCGTTCTTCTGAACGCCTCTGAGCAAGCAGCCGATGTTATCGCCAGCTTCTGCGGAGTCGAGAAGTTTACGGAACATTTCGATACCTGTAACAACAGTTGTACGTTTTTCATCAGAAAGACCAACGATTTCGATTTGGTCATTAAGTTTAACTGTACCTCTTTCAACACGACCTGTAGAAACTGTACCACGACCTGTGATAGAGAAAACGTCTTCTACTGGCATAAGGAAAGGAAGGTCAGACTTACGTTCTGGTGTAGGAATGTAGCTGTCAACAGCGTTCATAAGTTCAACGATTGCTTTGTATTCAGGAGCGTTGATATCTGTACTTGCAGAGTCAAGAGCCATTCTTGCAGAACCACGGATGATGGGAATATCATCACCTGGGAATTCATACTGGTTGAGAAGGTCTCTGATTTCCATTTCAACGAGTTCGAGAAGTTCTTCATCGTCAACGAGGTCGCATTTGTTCATAAATACGCACATTGCAGGAACGCCAACCTGACGAGCGAGAAGGATGTGTTCACGAGTCTGCTGCATAGGTCCATCGGAAGCAGCAACAACGAGGATAGCACCGACCATCTGAGCAGCACCGGTGATCATGTTTTTAACATAGTCAGCGTGTCCAGGGCAGTCAACGTGTTCATATTGACGAGCATCAGTTGTATATTCAACGTGACGAGTATTGATCGTGATACCTCTTGCTTTTTCTTCAGGTGCGTTGTCGATCTGATCGTATGCGAGGAATTCGATAGAGTTGTCTTTAAGTGCAAGTGTCTTTGTAATAGCAGCTGTAAGAGTTGTCTTACCGTGGTCTACGTGACCGATTGTACCGATATTTACGTGTGGCTTGCTTCTTTCAAATTTTGCCTTTGCCATTGAAAATAATCCTCCTAATTGGATAACTTATATATTTTTTATTTTTTATTTTTTATTTAATTTTTTACATTTTGTAAAAACAAGATAGGAGAATGAGGCTTATCCTCATTCAATTACTTGTGCTATCATATCGTATTATACCACATTTTCTCACGCTGTCAAGTGTTTTTAGAAATTTTTTCTAAAAAAAGTTTATTTTTAAGGGATTTTTGATGAAAAATAACCTTTTTATCAACTTTAACTTGAAGCTGTGAGAACTAATGTGTTATTAAATAATATTAAACGTCAAGTTTTCCCGAAATAATTTTTTCAAGGATAGATTTTGGAACTTCTGCAAAATGACTTGGTTCCATTGTATACTGACCTCTTCCCTGAGTCATAGAACGGATTGTATTGGAATATCCAAACATTTCAGAAAGAGGAACATTTGCGGTTATCTGCTGAACACCGCCCATTGGTTCTGTTCCTGAAATCTGACCTCTACGGACAGAAATATCGCCGATAACAGAGCCGAGATATTCATCAGGAACGATAACGGAAGTTTTCATAATAGGTTCTGTGAGAACGGGGTTTGCTCTCTTCATAGCTGCTTTGAAAGCCATAGAACCGGCAATCTTAAACGCCATTTCAGAAGAGTCAACTTCGTGATATGAACCGTCAAGAAGTGTTACCTTAACGTCAACAACGGGATATCCCGCAAGAGTACCGCTTTGCATTGCGCCCTTAATGCCAGCTTCAACAGCGGGGATATATTCCTTAGGAATATTGCCGCCAACAACCTTGCTTTCAAAGGTAAAGCCTGCGCCCGGTTCGTTAGGTTCAATTTCAATTTTAACGTGGCCATACTGACCGTGTCCACCGCTCTGACGAACAAATTTTTCGTCTGCATTGCCCTTAGTTGTGATTGTTTCTCTATAAGAAACACGTGGTTTCCCAACGTTTGCTTCAACTCTGAATTCTCTGAGAAGTCTGTCTACAATAATTTCAAGGTGAAGCTCACCCATACCTGCGATAATGGTTTGTCCCGTTTCTTCGTCTGTATACGTGCGGAAAGAAGGATCTTCTTCTGCCAATTTGGAAAGAGCAATACCCATTTTTTCCTGACCGGCCTTTGTTTTAGGCTCGAAAGCAATTCTGATAACGGGTTCTGGGAACTCAATTGCACCGAGAACGATAGGTTTGCTTTCTGTGCACAGTGTATCACCTGTTGTTGTATTTTTAAGACCAACAATTGCACCAATTTCACCTGCACCGATTTCTTCAACGTCTTCTCTATGGTTTGCGTGCATAAGCACGATTCTTCCCAAGCGTTCACGTTTTCCATTGTTGGAGTTATAAACTGTTTCGCCTGATTTAACAGCACCCGAATATACTCTAAAGAAGCAAAGTTTTCCGTATGGATCGGAAACGATTTTGAAAATAAGAGCAGAGAAAGGTTCTTCAAGGCTTGGAGCTCTTTCTTCATCTTCTCTTGTATCGGGGTTAACACCGTTAATGCTTCCAACGTCAATTGGGGAAGGTAAATATTCAACAACAGCGTCAAGAAGTTTTCTAACACCTTTGTTTTTGAAAGAAGTTCCGCAAACGACAGGAATCATTTTAATAGCAAGAGTTGCTTTTCTTATACCTGCTTTAATTTCATCGTTTGTTAATTCTTCGCCTTCAAGATATTTCATCATAAGTTCGTCATCAGCATCTGCTGCTGCTTCAACGAGCTTTTCTCTGTATTCTTTGCAAAGATCAACCATATCAGCGGGAATTTCTTTAACGTCAACAGGGGCGTCTGGATCCTGAGCACCGCTGTAATAGTATGCTTTCATTTCAACAAGGTCAACAAGACCTACAAAAGTTTCTGAAGCTCCGATAGGAAGTTGAATTGGAACAGCGTTAGCTTTGAGGCGATCCTTCATCATTTCAACAACACGGAAGAAGTTGGCGCCGTTAATATCCATTTTATTAACGTATGCCATTCTGGGAACTTTGTATTTTTCTGCTTGATGCCAAACAGTTTCAGATTGAGGTTCAACGCCGCCTTTTGCACAGAAAACAGCAACAGCACCGTCAAGAACTCTGAGGGAACGTTCAACTTCAACAGTGAAGTCAACGTGGCCTGGGGTGTCGATAATGTTAATTCTGTGATCTTTCCAGAAACAAGTAGTTGCAGCGGAAGTGATTGTAATTCCACGTTCCTGCTCTTGTTTCATATAGTCCATAGTTGCAGCGCCTTCATGTGTCTCACCTAATTTGTGCGTCTTTTTGGTGTAAAACAAAATACGCTCAGATGTAGTTGTTTTTCCTGCATCTATATGTGCCATTATACCAATATTTCTCGAAGATGCTAGTGGATATCCGGGCAAATCATTCTCCTACTTTCTTTATCTTATTTTTATATTTTTTTCCAAATTTTTATTTTTCTATATTTTTCTTCTGATATATTTATCTTCTGATTATTGTTTATATTTTATAATTTTTAGAATTTTATTGTATTTTCTTATATTTTATCTGTTTTTATGGAATAATATACATTTTCATTAACTCTAAATTTCGCCCGGCCCTAATGGACCGGACGAAAAATAATATCACGTAAAACGTAAATTGATTACCATTTGTAATGTGCAAACGCTTTGTTTGCTTCAGCCATTCTGTGTGTATCGTCTTTCTTCTTAACAGCAGAACCTGTATTGTTGATTGCATCAAGAATTTCGTTTGCAAGACGGTCAGACATACGCTTGTCGCTTCTTGCTCTTGAATAAGTTACAAGCCAGCGAAGTCCAAGAGTTTGTCTTCTTTCTGGTCTAACTTCCATTGGAACCTGATAGTTAGATCCGCCTCTACGAACAGACTTTACTTCAAGATTTGGCATAATGTTATCAAGAGCTTTCTGGAACTGCTCTAATGCGTTTTCGCCTGATTTTGCTTCAACTGTTGCAAATGCATCATAAACGATTTTTTGTGCAACGCCTTTTTTACCGTCGTACATTATATTGTTGATGAGCTTTGTTACCAATACAGAATTATACATAGGATCGGGCAAAACGTCTCTTTTAAAATTATGCACTCTTCTTGGCACTTTACTTCCCTCCTTCACAAATTTTAAATGAATTCTCAGGTACTCGAAAATTTCTTTCCGTCAGTGCTTATGTGGTTATCCTTAAATTCCTAAAATATAAGATATATGAGGATATCATCCTACTCAGCACGAACAAAAATACCGTTTCGGTTTAATGTTTATCTCGTTTGATTAAGCCTTTGGTCTCTTAGCACCATACTTAGAACGAGACTGGTTTCTCTTGGCTACACCGTTTGTATCAAGAGTTCCGCGGACGATGTGGTAACGAACACCAGGGAGATCCTTAACTCTTCCGCCTCTGATGAGAACAACAGAGTGTTCCTGAAGGTTATGGCCAATTCCTGGGATATACGCTGTTACTTCGAGACCGTTTGTAAGTCTTACTCTTGCGATTTTACGCTGAGCAGAGTTAGGCTTTTTAGGTGTCTTAATAGCTACCTTGGTGCATACGCCTCTCTTTTGAGGAGAAGGAATATCAACCATAACTTTTTTAAGAGAGTTGTAGCTCTTTTGAAGAACAGGGGATTTGGATTTCCATACCGACTGCTTTCTACCTTGTCTTACGAGCTGGTTAAATGTAGGCACGATATCGCTCCTTTCTGAAAAATTTTATGATCGTATTATAAACTCCAAACAGCATTCCTGCGTTTTTGGATATGATCAACTATAAAACTCTGTTATAATAATACAACCTTATACCTTATACCATTATTTTCAAAGAATTTCAATAACAAAAGGTAAATTTTTATTGTGTTTGGGTTCATATTTCAGAACCCAAACACAATATATTGATTCTAAAATGCTTTATTAACTATTTATAGATTTATGAAGGCTGACCATATCTAAGGTCATACGCTCCAATTGGCTCTTCCTCGTTGTTTACTATTTCAACACGGTTATAATGCTTCAAGCCCGTACCCGCTGGGATGAGCTTACCAATAATAACGTTTTCTTTCAAGCCAATGAGAGGATCACGTTTTCCTTTAATTGCAGCTTCTGTGAGAACCTTCGTTGTTTCCTGGAATGATGCAGCTGAAAGGAAGCTATCTGTTGAAAGAGAAGCCTTTGTAATACCGAGAAGCAATGGTGAATAAGTTGCTTCGAGGAGAGGAATTTCCGTTTCTCCGCTTTCGTTCTTCTTTTTAATTTCATCGTTTGCGGCAAGAACCTCAGCGCAATCAATAGAAGAACCAACAAGAAGTTTTGTATCTCCCGCACTTTCAACTCTGACCTTTTTAGTCATCTGACGAGCGATAACTTCAATATGTTTATCGTTAATTTCAACGCCTTGCAATCCGTATACACGTTGAATTTCTTTAATAATATAAGCGTATACGGCGTCAAGTCCGCTGATTCTGAGAATATCCGCGGGTGTTTCTGTACCTTCTGTGAGCTTCTGACACCTAATAACTCTGTCGCCTTCTTTAACAAGAAGTTTAGCAGCACCTGGAATTGGAATTGTTTTTGCAATTCCTTCTTCATCGTTAACAATTGTAATTTGTTTGCTTCTCTTGCCTTCTTCAATACGAACAATACCGTCAATTTCAGCAAGTTCTGCCGCTTTCTTAGGTCTACGTGCTTCGAAAATTTCTTCAACACGTGGGAGACCTTGGGTGATATCGCTTCCGGCAACACCGCCCGTATGGAACGTTCTCATAGTGAGCTGTGTACCGGGTTCACCGATAGACTGAGCAGCAATAATACCAACGGATTCGCCAATGCTTACGGGAAGACCTGTTGCAAGGTCAGCACCATAGCAATGAACACAAATACCACGCTGTGCTTTACAGTTGATAACGGAACGAATACGAACTTCTTCAATTCCCGCAGAAACGATTGCCTGAGCATCAGATTCTTTAATAAGGCAATTATCTGAAACAATAACCTCGCCTGTTTCGGGATGAACTACGTTTCCGATAGTATATCTTCCAACAAGTCTGTTGATAAATGGTTCGATAACGGCTTCTTTTCCGCCATCTGTTACGTCAACAATCTTGCGAACAACAAGTCCTCTTGTGTCTCCGCAATCGTGTTCTCTTATAATAACTTCCTGAGAAACGTCAACAAGTCTTCTTGTGAGATATCCTGAGTCAGCAGTACGGAGAGCCGTATCAGCAAGACCTTTACGTGCACCACGGGCAGCGATAAAGTATTCAAGAACTTTCATTCCTTCACGGAAGTTTGCCTTAATAGGCATTTCGATAGTCTTACCTGTTGCCGCAAACATAAGTCCACGCATACCGGCAAGCTGTCTTATCTGTTTAATACTACCTCTGGCTCCTGACGTTGACATCAAGTTAAGAGGGTTATATTTATCAAGGTTACGTTTAAGAGCATCAGTAACTCTGTTTGTACATGCACTCCATTCGTCAACAACACGTTTGCTTCTTTCATCATCTGATAGCAAACCTTTACGATAATATTCGTTGATTTTATCAACCTTAGCTTCCGATTCAGCAATAAGAGGCTGTTTTTCGGGAGGGATAGTCATATCGTAAATTGAAATGGTGATAGCTCCTCTTGTTGAATATTTGAAGCCCATAGACTTCATCATATCAAGAACTTCACAAGTCTTTGCAGAACCGTGAACTCTTATACAACGGTCAACTATCTCACCCAATTCTGAGCTTGTTGTTACGAAGTCAATTTCTGGAACGAAATCGTTTGCGGGATCCGTTCTGTCAACAAAACCGAGATCCTGAGGGATATAGCTATTGAAAATAAGTCTTCCCAAAGTTGAATGAACAAGACCTGTTTTCTGTTCGCCTCTTACCTCACGAGTCATTCTTACGGTTATTTTTGCGTGAAGACCAAGATCTCCGTTCTGATACGCCATCTGAGCTTCTTCATAATCCTTGAAAATTCCGCCTTCACCAGGTTCACCGTCTTTTTCCATTGTGAGATAGAATGAACCGAGAACCATATCCTGAGAAGGAATTGCAACAGCTTTTCCGTTAACAGGTTTCAAAAGGTTGTTTGCTGAGAGCATAAGGAATCTTGCTTCTGCCTGAGCTTCCACAGAAAGGGGAACGTGAACAGGCATCTGGTCGCCGTCAAAGTCAGCGTTAAACGCCGTACAAACGAGAGGATGAAGTTTAATAGCTCTTCCTTCAACGAGAACTGGCTCGAAAGCCTGAATTGAAAGTCTGTGAAGAGTTGGCGCACGGTTGAGAAGAACGGGATGTTCTTTGATAACGCCTTCGAGTGCGTCCCAAACGTCATCTGTTGCTCTTTCAACTCTTTTCTTTGCGTCTTTAATATTTTTAGCAATACCCGTTGCAACGAGAGTTTTCATAACGAAAGGCTTGAAAAGCTCTAAAGCCATTTCTTTAGGAAGTCCGCATTGATATATTTTAAGCTCAGGACCAACAACGATAACAGAACGGCCTGAATAGTCACCACGTTCATCCAAAAGGTTTTGGCTGAAACGTCCTTGTTTACCTCCGAGCATCTCAGAAAGAGCTTTAAGAGGACGGTTGTTTGCACCTATAACTGCTCTGCTTCTCTTACCGTTTTCTATAAG